>DCKY01000138.1:4612-32043 GCA_002320775.1 Planctomycetes bacterium UBA1662 | reverse complement strand
AAGCACACCCTCGTCCTGCGCACCAGCGAGAGCAAGTCGCGGCCGAAAGCCGGCCATGCCATGAGAATTCTCCAGTTCACCGTCAATTGAGCTAAAGCCGATGTTTCACATCAACGTCCTGCTGAAGGTGAAAGACCCAACCGACATAGAGGAGATCCGGCAATTGCTCGGCCGCTGCCAGGAGCTCTCGCGAAAGGAGGAAGGCTGCGAACGCTTCGAGGTCTACCAGTCGCAGGCCGAGGAGGACCGGTTCTTTCTCTGCGAACACTGGAGCGACCGCGCGGCCTGGGAGGCCCACAAGGAGAGAGAAGCCTTCAGCCAGCTCTACGCTCCCCTGGTCATGCCGCGGGTCGAGCGCGAACCGCACATCTCAACATTGCTGGGCGGAGAAGGCGAATAGACAGCGCGCCTCAATACCCCCGGCCAGTGACGAGATAGACCGCGAAGCTCCCGAGCCAGTGCCCGCCTTCGTAGTGCTCGCCGGTCACAGCCGCCAGGCCGGCCTTGCGATGCTCTAATGCCGCCTTGCGCAGTGCCGGGATCCTCTTGTCGCCCGCCGGCAGCCCCCTGATGATTCCCTCCAGCGCCCAGGCACGCGAGAGGTTGAGCCCATCGAGATGCGCGAGCTTTCCATCGCTTCGATCTGTGACGACGGCGGGCTTCAGCCAGGACTTCGTGCTGTCTGTCGGCAGCCCGGGAAGAAAGCCGCTGAGCCAGCGGGCGAATGGCCTCGGTCCCAACACCCTCCGCATGAGATCGGCCTCGGCCAGTCCCGGCGACAGAAAATCCTGGCCGCCGGGCTCGAAAGAAAAACTCCAGCCCTTGTCCTTGCCGTAATAATCAAGCGCCCGCCGGACAACCAGCGCTTCCATTTCCCTGTCCCCGGTCTTTCGCGCCCAGTCAAGCGCCAGCCCCAGGGCGAACGCGCTCTGGCTGTGCTCGCCGGTACGGGCCGGGTGGGTCAACTTCGGCAGCCAGCTCTTGAAACGTCCCGCGGCCTCGGCGGCCAGGGGGTCGAGCGCGAGCCGCCACTGGCGGGCCTGGGGGTCGTCCCATTCCGTCAGCTCAGCGTGAAGCTGCAGGAGCCAGGCCAGGCCATAGGGACGCTCGAAGCTGGCACGGCCCTTGCCCCGCAGATATTTCAGCTCTCCACGCACCCTCTCAGCTGTAAAGCTCTTCTCCAGGGCCGCCCTGGCCTCGGCGGCGTAGGCCGCCTTCGAATCCAGGCGGCACAGGCGCACAAGCAGCCAATGCCCGTGGACAGCCGAATGCCAGTCGAAACAGCCGAAAAAGACCGGGGTCAGCTCGCGCGGCGGCTTCGCGTCCCTGTCGCCCTGGAGAACATGGGCAATCTTATTGGGATATTCGCGATGGAGACAATCAAGCGCCAGGCGCGCAAAGCGGGCGTAGGAGTTTGTCTCCGCGCCGCTATCAGCGGTAACGGAAAATGCCAGCAATGAAAGCGAGAGAGCGAGAGAAGACATGGCGGGATGATATTACAGGCAGCCTCCGAAAGCACCCAGTAGAGTTCAATCGCAACAATACACGAATATCCCGACCATCCGGCTGTGGAGGCGAGCCGCCTTTTTTCTTACCTCCAGGGCTGTGGCAATTCATAATAGAGGGGAAGCGGGCGAGCACCAACAACAGGGTCATCTGTAGAGGCCGCCCCTCCTGCTCAAGATCATGAAGAACACAACCAACGGCGGCCTGATGGCCGGCATCTATATAAAACTGCTGCCCATGGCACTGCTCCACGGGATCCTCCTGTGTCTTTGCGGAGGCAGCCTGGAGGCCCAGGACTGCGTCAACTGCACGAGAGGGGAGATCGAGATGGGAGGAACCTTCAGCGACACCCTCGCTCTCAATACCGACTGCCGGCACACCGGCGGAGCCGGCCCTCCCTATGACATCATTCGCTACGAACAGACAGAGACCGGCTGTGTGACCTTCACGACGTCATCTACCTGCGACACCATGCTGGAACTTTTAGACCAGGATGGCTGCCTCGCCTTCATCCAGAACGACGACTGTGCGAGTTGGGAGGCTGAAGGCCTCCAGGGCAGCCAGAACTCCTGCCTCAGCCTCAGGCTCTGCCCGGGAATCTACTACCTCTGTCTCTACCCGATGGCTCCTTGCGAAGGCTGGCCGGATATCAGCTCCTGGGAATACAGCGTCAGGGTTTCCGGCTGCATAGAAGAACCCGAGGCCCCCGCCAACGACAGCTGCTCGAGCGCCGTCCCGCTCGAGCTGAACACCCCTGTCATCGGAACGACCCTGCACGCTTCCTGCGATGCCGTTCCCGACTGCGCGGATGACCCGCGTAGCGGCCTGGCCTGGTACCGCTTCATGGGAACCGGCTCGGAGATCGAGCTGAACACCTGCAGTCCCTCAACCGCTATCCAGGCGCGGGTCGCGGTCTATACAGGAGACTGCGCGAACCTGGCCTGTGCGGAGGTCAAGAGAATCGGTTGCCTGGGAGACAGGGAAACCGTCCTGCTCGACACGACCCAGGGAGTGGAATACCTTGTCGCGGTCTACGGCGCGGGCGAGCCGGATGTCGACTCCTGGATGGGAGAATTCGAGCTGGTGGTCAGCGGCACACCTGAAGGAGCACTGGTCCTTCCTGGCGATTTCAACGCCGACTCCCGGGTGAACATCTCCGACCCGATCGCCGTGCTTGAGTTCCTCTTCATTGGCGGCAGGCGGATTCCCTGCCCGGAAGCGGACGGAGCCTTCAGCGCGGCCAGCCTCGCGGTGGCGGACTTCAATGGAGACGCGCGCCTCGACATCTCCGATGGCGTCTCGATGCTGAACTGGCTCTTCCTCGGCGGCCCCGCCCATCACCTCGGGATACCATCAGAATGTAGAACCTTTGAAGGTTGCTCCGAAGAAAACATCTGCCCTGTCCCCTGAGCTCACAGGACAAGTCGTTAACAGACAAATTGTATTTTACTGTTCCACGCCTGCGTTTTTTAATGGATAGCCTATACTGGGCTTTGCAATTGACCCGCCAGCAAGTGGTCGCAATCAACAACCTCCTTGGAGTGAAACGATGAAGAATGCTCAGTCACTGAGCGGTGTCCGCTCTTACGGAATGTCTCTTCTCCTGGCCATCGGATCCTGCCTCTGTACCGCGACCTTACCCGCGGAAGATTGTGACAATTGCACGGTTGGTTTCGTCAATTCTGAGCAGCCCTTCATCGGCAGTATCGATGCGGATGACTGCATGCTTGGTAACGGAAGAAACTACGACATCATCGAATATGTTCAGGAAATAGACGGCCTCGTCACTATGTCAACGAGCTCATCCTGTGACACCTTCATGGAGTTGATGAACTCAGGCTGCGGCGGAATCACCAATAACACCAACTGCCCCAACTCGGACGAGCTTGGCCTCGAGAGCCCGTTCAATTCCTGCATCACCCGTTTCCTCCCGGCCGGCACCTACTTCATCTGCATCTTCCCGTCGACCGGCCCGAATGAATGCGAAGAGTACTCCTTGACCCTGTCTGAGGTTGAGGTGGTCGAGCCTCCTCTGAACGATGCCTGCTTTGATGCGGATGAGCTGATCCTCGAAGAAGGTTTCAATATTAACGGACAACAGGCCATGGTCGCGGTGGTCGATGGCGACACCACCTTCGGCACTCCCGATGCTGAAAACGCCGCCTGCGGAGCGAGCGATGCTCCGGGAGTCTGGTACATGGTCTTTGGAACCGGTGAGTCCATAACGGCTGCCACCTGCTCAGGCAGCTTCTACGATACCCGCCTGAGCGTATTTGACGGCGGACTCGAAGGCGATTGCGAAAATATGATCTGCACCGTAGAAAACGATGACGCCTGTCCTGGAACTCTCTCCAGCGTGACCTGGTCCTCCGAGATGGACGTTATCTACTTCATTCTCGTTCACGGCTGGGCGGCCAGCGCGGGAATCTACGAGCTCAGCATCAGCTCTGAATTGCCGGCGCCCGCCGACGACCAGGACAACGATGGAGTCCTCGACGAAGAGGACAACTGCGCCAAGGCTCCCAATCCGGACCAGGCGGATCGAAACGACAACGGTATCGGTGACGCCTGCGATTTCTCTGACAATGACCTTCCCTGCGGAGCGATCGAGCTCGACCTCACCGTTGGCGAGATCACGATTGACGGACAGACCACGGATGCATCCACCGACCCCGAGAACGATGCCTGCTTTAATTCAACCGCCCCGGGAGTCTGGTTCCGAATAGCGGGAACCGGGGGCGAGATGTTCGCCGAAACCTGTGGCGGTACAACCGACTATGATACGGCGCTGAGTGTATTCACAGGAGACTGCGATGAGCTTACCTGCCTCGGAGCCAACGATGATGCCTGTGGGCTCCAATCAGCCGGAGCCTGGGCGAGTGAGCGTGGGACCGACTACTTCGTTCTTATCCACGGCTGGGGCGCGAGCTCAGGCAATTTCACCCTGCACATGACGGCTGTGGTGCCCCCGGTTAACGACGACTGCGTCGACGCCATTGAGCTGACCCACGGCTCGAGGGTAGAGGGTACGAATGTCGATTCAAGTCGCCGGTTCACCACGCCCGTCTGCGTAGACCGTTTCAGCACCGGCATCGTCTGGTACCGGTTTACCGGCACCGGCGGGCAGGTAGAGATCAGCACCTGTCACGAAGAGACCGAGCTGACCAGCCGCCTGTCGATCTACACCGGCTCCTGTGAAGAGCCGGTCTGCGTGGAAACCGAGGCCGATGTCTGCGGAGTCGACCAGGCTGTGCTGATCGTCCAGACGGAAAAGGCCCGGGAATACCTCGTAGCCGTAAGCGGCGGCGGAAGCGCGTTCGAAGGGGATGTCACCACAGGCAGCTTCATCATCACGATGACTGATCTCGAAGGCCCGCCCCTCGCGCCAGGCTGCATGGATGAAGCCGCCTGCAACTACGACCCCGATGCCAACGTCGCGGGAGAGTGCTCTTATGCGGATGATCCCTGTGAGGCCTGCATCGATGGGGTCGTCGTCAACATCGACGAGGACGGCGATGGCATCTGCGAGGCCGGGGCCGGAACCAGACTGCTCCCGGGAGATTTCAACTCCGACAGCAGTATCGATATTTCCGATGGCCTCGCCCTGCTGAGCTATCTCTTCTCAGGCAACCGCGCGGCCCCCTGTGCCGACGATGGAGGAAATATCCTGGCTGGAGGAACCCAGCTGTCGGACTTCAACGGAGATGGCTCGCTCGATCTCTCCGATGCGATCTCAACCCTGCAATGGCTTTTTCTTGGTGGTCCTATCCACGCGCTGGGCTCCAACTGCAGGGTCTTCTCCGATTGTTCTGACGCTGACACCTGTGTCACTCCCTGACGGGGAGAACGGTAAAAGACCAGCAAACCTATTCGGCCCGGGCCGGAACCTTCAACAGGTTCGAGCCCGGGCCGGTTTTATAAAAACTTCGAATTTGGCGGGCAGGTGGAGTGAATAATCCTTTCGGAGCCTCATAATAGGTCTCCGGTTGGGGAATGGGCCCCAACCCTGCCCTCTCCGGGAACCCCAGGCCGTACCTGATCCCTAACCAGATCATAGAGTCACGAATGATTCATCTTTACAGAAGCAACAGGCTCGAAAAGCTCTGCTCCGCTCTCAGCGAGGTGATACGGAAACCTGCGGGATCACCGATTGTTCCGGAGACGATCGTGGTCCAGAGCCGCGGCATGGAAGACTGGCTGGCGATGGAGCTCTCACGCCGAGCGGGAATCTCAGCCAACGTAAACTATCCCTTCCCACACACCCTGATTGAACAGGCCTATGGCGCTATCGAGGGAGTGGACAGTGAAGATCGATGGCTTGGTCAGGGACAACTGCTGTGGCGTCTCCTGGAAACAATCAACCGGGAGATCGCCAAACCGGAATTCAAAACCGTTCGCGAATACCTCGAAACCGACGAACATGGAACGCGCAGCTACCAGCTGGCTAAGAATATTGCCGGGCTCTTTGACAATTATTCTCATTTTCGCCCCCGCATGGTTCTGGACTGGGACAATCATCCGGGAAGCAACTGGCAGGCCTCTCTTTGGCACTCCATCATTTCCGCCTCCGGAAGCGCCCATCCTGCCATCATCGCCGACAGGATCGAGTCTGCACTGAAATCCGGGAAGCTCAACCTCGAAGAGCTCCCACAACGAGTATCACTGTTTGGAATCCCATCCCTCTCGCCCCTCTACCTCGACATCTTCGGGATGCTCTCCAACCACATCGACGTGCATCTTTTCCTCCTGAGTCCCTGCAGGGAATACTGGGCGGACATAGTCGACCTGGTGCGGCGTAAAAAGATCGCCCGCGAACAAGAGGCGACCGCGGATGGGTTCTCTACCGATGACCTTCACATCGATATCGGCAATCACCTGCTCTCTTCGCTCGGTCGAATCGGCCGGGAATTCCAATTCCTGCTCGAAGATGAAGAATCGGTTCAATACGAAGAGAGCGGCCCCGATCTCTTCACCGAACCGGGGCTGGAGACAGTGCTCTCCACCCTCAACTCCGACATCCTGAATCTCCGCAACCGGGGACGGAAGGCCGAAGACGAGCCCCCCCTGCCGGTTCACAGTGACGATGATTCCGTTCGCATCCACTCCTGCCACAGCCCGATGCGCGAGGTCGAGGTTCTGCGTGATCAATTGCTCGATCTCTTTGAAAAAAATGAAGGCCTTGAGCCCAGGGACGTGCTGGTCATGCTTCCGTCGCTGGCGACCTACGCACCGTATATCGATTCCGTCTTCGGCAGCCGGGACAAGAACAGGGACGTCCTTCCCTACGCCATCAGCGATGTTCGCGCGGCTGATGAGACGCCCGTTGTGGAGGCCTTTCTCGGAGTCCTCGAGCTGGCATCCAGCAGAGCGACAATCGAGGACGTGATGGGGGTCCTGCAATCAGAGTCCATCAGGAGCCGCTTCGAGCTGTCCGCCAAGAATATCGAGACTCTTGAAAAATGGGTTATCGAGAGCGGGATCCGCTGGGGAATCGATGCAGAACACAGGAGCGAGCTCGGGCAACCGGCATTCGAAAACAACAGCTGGCGCTTCGGACTCGACAGGATGCTCCTGGGCATCGCCCTGCCCACGAACGGCCAGGACCTCTGGCAAGGCCGGCTTCCTTGTGAAATGACCGAGGGCTCCCCGGCTCTCCTCCTGGGAAAGCTTGCCGAATACTGTGAGACCCTCTTTGGTATCTACCGGGAGTTACGACAGGATCATACCATCTCCGAATGGAGAGCCGTCCTGCTGAGCATCGCCAGCGAGCTTTGCAGCATAGAGGGGGATTACGCTCAGCAACACCAGGTGGTACGCCGGGCGATCGACAAGATCTGCGGACAGGCCGAGGCGGCGGGTTTCGAAGAGACCATCAGCCTCGACATCATCCGTTCGCTTTTCAACGATGAGCTCGGAAGGCATAAAACATCACCCGGCAGAATGGGATCGGGGATCACCTTCTGCGCCATGGTCCCGATGCGAAGCATCCCCTTCCGCGTTGTCTGTCTGATGGGAATGAACGACCGCGATTACCCGAAGCCAGGCAGGACCCTCGACTTTGACCTCACCAGGGCCCAGCCGCGAGCAGGCGATCGCTCTCTGAGGGAAGAGGACCGCTATTGTTTCCTCGAGGCCATCCTCTCCGCGCGAGAAAAGCTGGTGATCACCTACTGCGGGCAGAGTATCCGCGACAATAAGAAGCTGCCGCCCTCCGTAGTCGTCAGTGAGCTGCTGGATGCCCTGAGCGAAGGCTTTGACCGCAGTGGAGATGATGCCTCGCTGGATGAAAAGGAACGGCGCGAGCAGTGGATTGTCCACCACCCCCTCCAGCCCTTCAGTCCCCGCTACTTTGACTCCGGGCATGCCGAACTCTTCAGCTACTCCGATGGCTATTTCGAAGGAGCCCGGATGCTGCATCAAGAGCCAGTAGAGCAGGAGCCCTTCTTCGCTGCCCCCCTGGAAAAGCGGTCCGACGAGGACAAGGTCCTCAGCCTCGATGCTCTCCTGAGATTTTTCCAATCACCCTGCAAGGCGTTTCTGCAAAACAGGCTGAACATCCTCCTTCTGCGCCAGGAGAATGAAGTCGATCACCGGGAACCGATCGATCTCAACTTCCTCGAGCGCTACCAGGTGGGCAATACGATGCTCTCCCAGCTCATGGAGGACCGGTCACTGGATGAGATCAGCGCCTTCTTCAGCGCCAGCGGCCTGGTCCCTCCCGGCGCTCCGGGAGCCTGCCTTCTCAGTGAGCTTGCCGACGAACTCGAACCTGTCGTCGCAGAGCTCAGAAAAATCCAGGCTGAAAAAGAGCTCGATGCGCTGCGAATCGACCTGCCAATCGGCCGCTTCCGTCTGCAGGGAACACTGGCGAACATCTATCCCCAGGCGCTCTTACGCTACGGCTATCAGCGCTTCAGAGAGGACCGCCTCCTGCGACTCTGGGTTGAGCACCTCGTTCTCTGCGCAAGCGCGGTGAGCGGCTATCCGGGCTCCAGCAAGCTGGCCTGCCGGAAACCCAGGGGACCGGGAATGGAAATTCATCGGTTTGGCGAGGTCGATGAAGCAAAGCCGCTTCTCGCGGAGCTACTGGAGCTCTATGAAATCGGTCAAAACGAGCCCCTCCTCCTTTTCCCCAGGACCTCAGCCGCCTATCTCCAGCAACTGGAAAAAGCCGAAGACGATTCGGATGAATCTGTCCGCATCGCGCTTCAGAAAGCCCGGCGCGTATGGGAGGAAAAGAGCGGCGACGTGGAGCCTGAACGTGAAACCAATGTCTTCAGTCTGCTCTTCAGAGACGCAGACCCCCTGGCCGTCGACTATCCCGAAGAATTCGGGTTCCAGGGAGAAGAAAACCGCTTCGGAACCCTGGTAGGAAAGATCTTCACACCGCTGCTGGATCACCTGGGAGAAGACAAATGACCCGCGTACTCGATCCGGCAACCATCTCACTTGACGGTATCCAGCTCATCGAGGCGAGCGCGGGAACCGGAAAGACCTATACGATCACCCAGCTCTTTATCCGCCTCCTGGTCGAAAAGAACCTCGAGATCGAAAACATCCTGGTGGCGACCTTTACAGAGGCCGCGACCGCCGAACTGCGTGATCGCATCCGCTCCAAGCTGCGCGAGGCCCTGGAAGTTTTCCAACACGGTGAAAGCCCCGACCCGTTCTTCAAAACCCTTCTCGAACGGGTCGATGCGAAAAAAGCCCTCACGGCCATCGACCTGGCCCTCGAGTCCTATGACCTGGCCGCGATCCATACCATCCACGGTTTCTACAAGAGGGTCCTCAGCGAGAACGCCTTTGAGAGCGGGGTTTCATTCGACAGCGAAATCGTCAAGAACATGGATCCCCTCATCGAAGAGGTCGTCAATGACTTCTGGGTCGCCCGGGTTTATGACGAAGACCTGCTGATTGTAAAATACCTGCGCGAGCAAAAAATCAGCCCGAAGGCGCTGAAGAAAATGGCGAAGAAGATCCGCTCGAGATCCGAAGCGGACATTCTCCCCGAGCGCTCAGAGCTGCCGGCAATGCCGGATCCAAAAGACAGGGAAGAGGCCTACCTCGAATGCCGAAGGCTCTGGCGGGAAGAGACCGAAGCCGTCAAGGCGATCCTGCTCGATGAAAATACAGATCTGCACAGAAACAAGTACCGGCTGACATCGCTGGAGAAATGGTTTACCGCGTTAGATGGTTTCTTCGAAGCCGATACCTGTTCCGCTTTTGAGCTGCCCGGCAATTTCTATAAATTCACCCCCGCCGGACTTGACGAGGGCCTGAAGCCCAAGGCGAAAGAGGCGGGCGCCGAGCCGCCCTCCCACCCATTCTTTGAAGCCTGTGAACGCCTCGATGAAGAAACCCGGACTCTCTGCGACGCGCTGGATGCCCGTGTCCTCGAATTGAAACAGGAACTTTCCGATACAGTTCGTGCTGAGCTGCCTCGGCGAATGAGGGAGCGGGGCCTGATGGGGTTTGACGATATTCTCAGGGATCTCGACCAGGCCTTGCAAGGCGATCGCGGGACACGCCTGGCCGAGACGATCTGCGGCCATTACCATGCAGCGCTGATCGATGAATTCCAGGACACTGACCCTGTGCAGTACAGGATCTTCCAGAAGATCCAGGCCGCCGGCGAGCTGCCGGTGTTCTTTATCGGGGATCCGAAACAGGCCATCTACAGCTTCCGGGGAGCCGACATCTTCGCCTACCTGGATGCCGTCGAGGATGCCGGCGACAACATCAACACGATGAAGACCAACTGGCGCTCCGACCCTGAGCTGGTCGGCGCCATCAACGCTCTCTTCGGAACACGGGAGAATCCTTTCCGGCTCGAGGCGATCTCCTACCAGGAGGTCTCCGCTGCCGACCAGCGGGAAAACGAGCTGACCATTGACTCCCACAGCGCCTCGGGAATCGACGTTATCCGGTTCGCCTGTGAAAAGGAGACCCGGACGGGAAAGGCGGAGATCTCTGTAGCGAACGCGAACTACAGAATCGCCAGACAGCTTTGCAGCAGCATCTCCTCGCTGTTAGAGAAAGACACCCTCCTGGACGGACGGAAGGTGCGGGCGGCCGATATCGCCGTGCTGGTCAGGACGGGTCCGCAGGCGCGTGATGTACAGGAGGCGCTGCGGAACGTCAACATTCCAAGCGTCGTCAGCGGAGGCGGCAACATCTTCCACACCCCCGAGCTCCACGAGCTCTACCTCTGGCTCGAGGCCATAACGGACCCCTCGAACGATGGAAAGCTGCGCGCCGCCCTCAGCACCTCCCTGCTGGGCATGAATGCCGCCATGATCGCCGGCCTCGAGAAAGATGAGGCGACCTGGGATCAGTGGATCGAGCGGTTCAGGGAATGGAACGAGCTCTGGGCCGCCAATGGCTTCATCTCGCTTTTCCGCCGGCTCATGGATTGGAAGGAGACAAATGAGCGCGATGCGATCCATACCCGGATCCTCTCGCGGCCAGATGGCGAACGGCTCATGACAAACCTGCTGCATGCCGCAGAGCTCATCCATGCAGAAGCGAGCAACAGGCGGCTTGGCCCCGCTCCATTGATGGGATGGATCGAAAGCAGGATCGCCTCTGAAGAATCCTACGTAGAAGCGGAAGAACTTCGCCTCGAAAGCGATGCCGAGGCCGTGCGTATCGTCACCATCCACAGCAGCAAGGGCCTGCAGTACCCCATCGTCTTCTGCCCCTATATTTCCTACGGCCCATTCCTTCACCAGGACGACAGGAACTACCTGGTCTACCACGATGAGCAGGAGAACAACCAGCTCAAGCTGAACATCTCGCCTGAGGAGGAAGATCCGGGCCTCGACCTCGTGCGGGCTGAAAGCTACGCCGAAGACCTGAGGCTCCTCTACGTGGCCATCACCCGGGCGAAAAATCTCTGCACCGTTTTCTGGGGAGCGTTTCCGCGTTTCAAGGAATCCGCCCTCGCCTGGCTCCTCCAGCTGGAATCCGAAAATGACTCGGGTATCCGCGATGCAGCCGAAAAAATCCGCGACGACTCCTCTGGAGGCATCCGGTTGCTGGAAGAAGACACCGGCTACGCTCCTCGCCGGCTTCCCAGAGAAGGCGAAGGCAAGTCTCTTACCTGTCGAAGCGCGGAAAGAAAACTCAGCAGATCCTGGAGGACCTCCAGCTACTCGGGGCTCACCTCGAAAAAACATTACGTCCATCCCCATCAACCCACCGGGCAGGATCACGATGACGGCGGCACCCGAGAGACCGGGCAGAAGGAGCGTGAGACCACGCTGGGAGAAGACATCCTGCTGAAAGGCTTCGGCGGAGGCGCCACCGCCGGCAGCTGCATCCACTCGATCTACGAACACCTTGATTTCACCGATTCCTCTCCGGCTCATCTCGAGGAGCTCGCCAGAGAGAACCTCGATACCTACGGCCTGGATTCAGCGAACTTCCTCGATGCTGTCTGTGAAACGATACGAGAGACGCTGCGGACCTCTCTCGATCCAGATGTCAGCGGGCTCTCCCTTGGAGAAATCGGGCATAAGGACCGCCTTGATGAGATGCAGTTCCTTCTTCCTGTCTCCCAGGATGAGCAGGGGAGAGGCCTTGGGGAAGCCCTGGATCCGGACAGGCTGGCGGCGGCCTTCTCCCTTTCTGCTTCAAGCCGGATTCCTCCCGCCTACGCCGACAGCATCAGGAACCTGGAATTTTCCCGGCTGCGCGGTTTCCTCACCGGCTTTATCGACCTCACCTTCGTCCACGATGGAAGATGGTATATCGTCGATTACAAGTCAAACCAGCTCGGCGGCAAGCTGGGCGACTACGGACAGGAAAACATCACCGAGGCGATGATGTCTCACCACTACATCCTTCAATACCACGTCTACACCGTCGCACTCCATCGCTACCTGCAAACCCGGCTCGAGGACTACGATTACGAAAAACACTTCGGCGGGGTCTATTACCTCTTCATCAAGGGCATGAAGGAGACCCTCGGAGCTGGAAACGGCATCTTCAGAGACCGGCCGCCGCGAGAGCTCATCGAGGGACTCTCCTCGGCATTCGAAGGAGCCGCGATATGAGCGCTGTCCTTTCAATCCGGGATCTCTTCAAGGCAGGCTACCTGTCGAGCCTTGACCTCCACCTCGCCGAGGCTCTCCAGAGAATCTCCGCGGAAAAAGACCCCCTTGTCGCCCTCGGCGCGGCGGTCGCCTGCAGGGCGACCACCAGCGGTCATGTCTGCGCGGATCTTGCATCGGTCATTTCAACACCGGCCCTGGGCAGCGGAGGAGACCCTGTCCCCGGAGCCTCCTGGCCTGAGCTCGATGTCTGGGTGACAGCCCTGTGCGAAAGCGAACTTGTCGGAAACGGAGAAGATACTTCTCCCCTGGTCCTCGAAAACAATCAGCGCCTCTACCTTGGAAAGTATTGGGACCTCCAGCAGCGCCTGGTGGCCGAGATCGAAGCAAGGATAGCCCTGCCTCCTGATTCACCCGACGATGAACTGCTGCGAAGAGGAATCAAGAGACTGTTCGGCTCGGATGAGAGCGGGCCTGACTGGCAAAAGGCCGCAGCCGTAGCTGCCCTCCGGAATAACTTCACGGTAATATCCGGCGGACCGGGGACGGGGAAGACGACCACCATCGTAAAGATCATCGTCCTGCTGATCGAAAGCGCATTGGCATCGGGAGAACAACCCCCGCTCATCGACCTCCTGGCCCCCACCGGTAAGGCCGCCACCCGCCTGGAGGAGGCGGTTCGCGCGGCAGGCTCAAAGCTTGAGCTCGAGGACGAAGTCAGACAACGTATTCCCGGCGAGGGAGCGACGCTCCATCGCCGCCTTGGCTACAACCCTCGCGGCTTCGGCTCCTTCCGCCACGGAAGAAAAAACCCGCTCGGAGCCGATGTCGTCATCGTCGATGAGGCATCGATGATCGACCTCGCCATGATGACCAGGCTTTTCGAGGCAATACCGAGAAGCTCCCGATTGATCCTGCTTGGAGATGAGCACCAGCTCGCCTCGGTAGAGGCGGGAGCCATCCTCGGAGACATCTGCAATTCGCAGCGGGAAGACGGCTGGTCTGCTTCCTTCTCAGAAAAGCTCGCGGACATCACCGGCCACGACTACCCCTCAGCCGCAACTGAAGAAACTCCCGCCCTGGCAGACTGCATCGTCGAGCTCCAGAAAAGCTACCGCTTTGATGAATCCAGCGGCATTGGAAGATTCGCCCGCCTGGTACGAAACGGGAAGGCCGCAGAGGCGATCGAATGTCTCCAGGCCGCCGAGTATAAAGACATCTCCCTGCTCCCCCCCGCTGCCCCGGAAGCGCTGCAGGAATCAATCCGTGAGCTCATTATCGAACGATACGGAAGCTACCTTGAGCACGGTGATCCCATCCAGAGAATGGAGGCCTTCAACAGCTTCCGCATTCTCTGCGCTCACCGGCTGGGACCGCATGGATTCTATCATCTCAACGAGCTCGTTGAAGCTACGCTCGATTCAGCCGGACTGCTCGAATTCGAGGGAGCCTGGTATCACGGGCAACCCATCATGATTACACGCAACGACTACCAGCTGGAGCTCTTCAATGGGGATACGGGGCTGGTCGTCCGTGACGAGGAACGAGACGGAGCACTCCGGGCGCAATTCATCGACCCAGATGGCAGGATCCGGAGCTTCGCCCCGGCGAGACTGCCGCCGCACGAGACGGCCTACGCGATGACGATCCACAAGAGCCAGGGCTCTGAATTCGAGCGGGTTTTTGTCGTCCTGCCGGACGGTCCTTCGGCTCTCCTCTCGCGTGAGCTCATCTACACAGCCATCACGCGGGCGAGAAAAGAGGTGCTTCTCCTGGGCAGCGAGGAGACCATCACCTCCGGAATCGAAAAAAGAATCGAGCGCGCATCCGGACTTCAAAACGCGCTCTGGGGCAACGGGTAAGCACTCGCTTTAGCCGCTATCCGGCCTCGATGCATGCTGTCCAGAAGAGTTCAACAGGTCGCCTCTCCTGGAATAATAAGGTAATATTTCTGCAGCGACGGCATCTTCAGCCAGCTCTGTGCAGGCTGAAAAGAACGTTTTCAGGTCATTTCTACCGAATCTAATTAATTCGGCAGGCAGCCTTTGGAGGCGATATCCCGTGCTTGCCCGGTAAAATTGAAGCTGAATAAATGAGTACTTTCTTCAAATACTGCCTCATCTTCCTCACGCTCCTTTCCGCCTCGCCAGCGGCCTGGTCGCAGACTGTCCTCATCAGCGAATTTCTCGCAAGCAATGATGACGGCCTCGCGGATGAAGACGGTGATTTCGAGGACTGGATCGAGCTCTACAACCAAGGCGAAATCTCCGTCAACCTTGGCGGTTGGTACCTCAGCGACGATCCCGAAAACCCGACAAGATGGAGTTTTCCAGCCATCGAGCTCTCGGCCGGAGGCTACCTCGTGCTGTTCGCCTCCGGCAAGGATCGGCGGGATCCGGCAGCGAACCTGCACACCAACTTCAAGCTCGGCTCAAGCGGTGAATATCTCGCCCTCATTCACCCTGATGCCGCCACCATCGAACACGAATATTCTCCTCTCTACCCGCGACAGAGAGAAAACATCTCCTACGGTCTCAACATGGGAACCGCCGCCATCCTCGACGATGGAGACCGGATGCGCTACCTGGTCCCGGAAGACAGCTCGCTTGGCGACAGCTGGACCTCAAGAAATTTTGATGATTCAGCCTGGGAGCGCGGCCGGCCGGCGGCGGGCTATGACATCCGCCCGGCAGCCGCCAACCAGGCGATTCC
The DNA here is from genome assembly GCA_002320775.1 of Planctomycetes bacterium UBA1662. Classification (GTDB taxonomy): domain Bacteria; phylum Planctomycetota; class UBA8108; order UBA8108; family UBA8108; genus UBA8108. The sequence continues at coordinate 16,771 of DCKY01000138.1, read as the reverse complement.
GGTGGCGAGTTGGAGCTTTGATGGAAACGTTCTCGACAGTTCAGGAGGCGGCCATCATGGAGAGCTTGGCGATGCCAACTACGACCCTGACATTCCGAACGCGGTCGAAGAAGGAAGATCCCTCCGCTTCGATGGAGAGGCCAGCCAGGTCATCATCAGAAACTACAACGGGATCACCGCCGGCCAGCCCCGAACCCTCGCGGCCTGGATCAAGACGAACGTTCGCGGAGGCGTGATCGCATCCTGGGGCTCCAGCCGAGCTGGCAATAAGTGGCTCTTCCGGGTCGAAAACAGCAATGGGGCCCGTGGGGCGCTCGGAGTCGACATCGCCAACGGCTATTTTGTAGGTAACCGGAATGTCGCCGACGGACGCTGGCATCACGTCGCGGTTGTCCTGCCTGATGATACGGCCTCAAACACCACAGACCTCAGGCTCTATGTCGATGGACAACTCGACGCGGGCAATCCCGGCGGCGCAGGCCCCAGCGCGTTGCGGGCCAGGGTCATCGACACAGGCTTCGCCGGCAACGTTCTGATCGGCAGCGATGTAGAGGGCGGCTACTTCGAGGGACGCATTGATGAGGTCGGTCTCTGGGACGAAGCCCTCACCACGGAGCAGATCAGGGCGCTGGCCTCGGGAACCAGGGCCGAAGAGCTAACCAGCTTTCGGCCTCTCCTCGAGCTCGACCTCGAGGAGCAGCTGCGAGGAGCCAACTCCTCGGTCTATCTCCGGCTCCCCTTCACCCTCGAGTCCCCCCTGGGCGGCACCTCGATGACCCTGCGGGTTAAATACAACGATGGCTACATCGCCTGGCTCAACGGGGTAGAGATCGCGAGAAGGAATGCGCCGGAAAATATCTCCTGGGATTCAAGGTCGCTGGCCGACCGCCCCGATGCTGTCTCCCTGGCCTTTGATGACCAGCAGCTCACAGACAGGATCGGCCTCCTTGAGCTTGGTGAAAACGTCATCTGTTTCCAGGGACTCAACTCATCTGCGAATGATAGCGACTTCCTGCTCGTTCCTGAGCTGATCACGGCCGGTGCTTTCGCCTCAGAGAGGCGCTATTTCACCAGCCCGACCCCCGGCGCTGCCAACGCGGGCGGTTCGCTCGACTTTGTCGAGGACGTGGCGGTCAGCCACGACCCGGGCTTCTATGATAAACCGTTCGCGGTAGAGCTCAGCTGCGAGACGCCGGGCGCCCTGATCCGTTTCACCACCAATGGAAGCGCCCCGAGTCTCGACACCGGAAGGACCTACAGCGGTCCTCTCCTGATAGATGACACGACGACCCTCCGATTCGGAGCCTTCAGGGAAAATTTTGAGTCATCCTATATCGACACGAGGACCTATCTCTTCCTCGACACTCCCGGCGGCGGCGGCATCCTGAACCAGGCCGCGAGCCAGCCGGGCTATCCCACCGCCTGGGGAAGTCTCCGGGCGGACTACGAGATGGACCAGCGGGTGGTCAGCGAGACCGACTCGCCGCACTACGATGGACGTGTCAGAGATTCCCTGCTCGCCATGCCAACGCTCTCGATCGTGATGAACATCGATGACCTCTTTGACCGAAGCACCGGTATCTATACGAACTCTCAACGCGCCGGCGTCGAGTGGGAAAGGCCGGCATCGATGGAGCTCATCTATCCCGATGGTCGGGAGGGAACCCAGATCAACTGCGGCCTCCGCATGCAGGGAGGCGCCAGCCGCCAGCCCACCCGTCCCAAGCACAATATGCGCCTGATGTTCAAAAAGCTCTACGGGCCCGGCAAGCTCAGGTTCCCCGTCTTCGAGGACTCGCCGGTCGAGAGCTTCGATACGATCGTCCTGCGCGGAGGCAACGGCGACTCCTGGTTCCATCCCAACTCCATCCAGCGCACCCGCGCCCAATACATCCGCGACCAGTGGTGCCGCGACGCCCAGCTTGCCATGGGACAGCTGAGCGCCCACCAGAACTACATGCATCTCTATATCAATGGCCTCTATTGGGGACTCTATCACCTCATCGAACGGCCAAGCGCCCCCTTCCTCGCCGCTCATCTCGGCGGGGATCGCGAGGAATACGATTCCCTCAATGTCGGCGAGCCTGTCGATGGCGACCTGCGCGCCTGGAACTCCATGATGCAGATTGCCGAAGGAGGTATGAACAGCCCCGAAGCCTGGGAAGAGATCCAGGAATATCTCGACGTACCAAACCTCGTCGACTGGATGATCCTGAACTTCTATGTCGGCAATGTAGATTGGGATCATAACAATTGGTATGCGGGCCGCAGGAGAAGGCCCGGAGAAGGCTACAAATTCTTCGTCTGGGATGCGGAACGCACCTTCTGGAACCTGAATGAAAATCGCACGGGTCTCAGCAACGCCAACCGTCCGTCCCGACTGCACCAGCGCTTAACGGATAACGAAGAGTACCAGGTCCTCTTTCGTGACCGGGTACAACGTCATTTCTTTGACGATGGGGTGCTTACCACGGAAGCTGCCCGGGCGAGATGGGACGCCTTCGCCGAACATATCGAGCTGGCGCTGGCTGCTGAAACGGCTCGCTGGGGCGATGACAAGCGCGCAAACGACCCCTACAACACCAGGCAGGAATGGGCCACGGAGCTGAACTGGTTCCGCCGCACCTATTTTCCAAGGAGAACCGGCCTCGTCTACGCACAGCTTGCCCAGCGGGGACTCGCACGCAGCGCGATCGCTCCCCCAGCTATAGAGCCGGCAACCGGAAGGATTCCGCCGGGAGGGGCTGGCCTCGAAATCAACATGACAACCGAAGCGGGCAGCATCTACTACACCCTTGATGGAAGCGATCCCAGGCTTGAGGGCAACCGGGTGGCGGCTTCTGCCACGCGGTTCACAGAACCGTTCAATCTGCCGAGAAGCTCCGAAATCCGGGCGCGCACATTGCGAAGAGGAGTCTGGAGCAATCTCATCGAGAGATCGTTCGCCACCGATGTCTCGGGCCTGCGGGTCAGCGAGATCATGTACAATCCCCGCCCCCCTGCTAACGACAGCCCCGTGAGCCAACAGGATCTCGAGTTCATCGAGTTGGCCAATCCCTCGAATGAGACGATTGACCTGACCGGGGTAAGCCTCGCAGGAGGAATCGAATTTGATTTCAGCTCAGCGGGAGTGTTCGACCTGCTGCCGGGAGAGTTCGCCGTGATTGTCCGTGATCTCGAGGCCTTCGCCACACGTTACGATGTCGCCCGGATTCTCATCGCGGGAGAATACCGGGGCAACCTGGCCAACGCCGGCGAGAAGATCGAGCTTCGGGATGCCCTTGGAAGCCTCATCGCGGACTTCAGCTACAACGACAGCTGGGAGCCTGGCACCGATGGCCAGGGGTTCTCGCTCGTGCTGAGGGACCTCGCCCTCCCACCCGAGGACCTGGGCTTGGCCGAAAGCTGGCAGGAAGGCCTGGTCATCGACGGGACTCCAGGTCTTCCTGAAGCGCCGGCGGCTGCGGGCGGCCTCCAGAAGCCTGGCGACACGAACCAGGATGGACAGGTCGACCTCTCCGATGCCGTCAGTCTTCTCGGACATCTCTTCCTTGGAACACCGGAGCGGCTTCCCTGCCAGGATGGCGCTGTCGGTGACCCTGGAAACAGGACCCTGCTGGACCTCAACGGCGATAGCGGTGTCGACCTCGCAGATGGAATCCACCTGCTCATCTACCTCTTCCAGGGAGGGCCGCAGCCAGCCGCAGGGACCGAATGCATCCGTATCGAAGCCTGCCCTGATAGCTGCGGAGAATAAAACGCGCGAAACAACGGCAGGCTTAGCTTAGGATGGCGTTGTTTCAAAGCTAATGGTTGCTTTAAGCTTTCCGCGTCTGCATGATGTATAGAGCTTTGAGGTTGTGGGCAGAGAACTCCAAACAGAGTTCCCCTCAGGGCTTAGAACGCAGGATCCCGGGACCATTTGTAGAAACGCTGGAGCAGAAGATGAGCGGTACTGGAGCTCGGAAAAGATACTGGCGACCGATAGTTCTCGGTCTCATGGGTACTGCCCTTTTCACGGCCCTCTCTCCCGTTCCCAGCTCCCGTCTTCAAGCCCAGGGGATTCCCGGCCTGGAGCTCGGCATCCCGGCTCCCCAGGGGTTCTCGCGTTACTTTCGCGAGGTACCCTTTCGCCGCGGAGATTTCAACACCGATGGTTCGGTCGACATCTCAGACGCCATCGCCACCTTCGTCTGGTTGTTTGCCGGCGGTGAGGCGAGCACCTGCACGATCACCGGCGATACCAACAACGATTCAACCGTCGATCTGAGCGATGGCGTCTTCAGCCTAGCCTACCTGTTCCGTGCCGGGGCCGAGCCTGCCGCGCCCGGCCCCTTTGAATGCGGACTTCCACCGGAGACCGGAAAGCTCTCCTGCGACACCTACCCGCAATGCTCGAACGATCTGCCCCTCATCTCTCATGTGCTCAACCGCATCACCTTCGGGCCGACCGAGGAACTCCTGACGCAGATCCAGACCCGTGCCGACCTGCTGGCCTACATCGAGGAACAGCTCAACCCTCCAAACAACTTTGACCAGAGCGAAAATGAGCCCGAGCTCGCCGAGGTTGCCGAAAGCCTCGACCTTGGATTCGATCCAGACTACCTGGTACCCAACAACCAGATCTCGCGAATGAACGCCCTGCTCCTCAACGATGCGATCAACAGTCGCTGGCAATTGCAGCAGGTGCTCTCGCTGTTCTGGAACAACCACTTCCACACCCAGGTCTCAGCACTGCGTGACAGCTTCTTCTCAAAAGGTCAGCGCGGCGGCTCCGCCGGGGTCCCCCCCACCCGGCAGATGTTCAACGCGGCCGATTTGGATGATTCGAATACCGTAACCGAAGCGGAATGGAACTCCTTCCGCAGACCCAACAGGCATCCGGGAGCCATCCACTGGGAGCGCTTCCCGGCGCGACTGCGAACTGACGGATTCCTGACCTACGAGGAATTCATCACCAAGAACCAGATGGGCTACTGGAAGTACTACGGCCAGCGCGAGCAGAGAGCTGTGGCTGTCGACATGGAATTGAGAGAGTACAACTTCTTCAGAAAAAACGCCTTCGGCACCTTCCGCGGCCTCCTCGAAGGCTCAGCCAAGAGCGTCGCCCAGGTGATCTACCTCAACAATTTCGAGAACATCAACACGGCTCCGAACGAGAACTACGCCAGGGAATACTTCGAGCTCTTCACGCTCGGCGCCGACCATGTCTACACCCAGCGTGACATTGAAGAGCTGGCCAAGGTGTTCACCGGCTGGACAGCCGGCTGGGTTACTCGTAATACCTTCCCGGCCAATGACATTCTCTTCATACGACGGCCAGGAAAACTTCTACGCTCAATCAACGACCGTGAAACCGGTACAAACTACCGCTTCGCTACGACCGAGAACTGGGACGATGATGTCTACACCTGGGCTTTTAACTTTGGTAGCGAAAACCATACGTGGGGACGCAAGGACATCTTCCTGCCGCGCTACGGAGGGGTAGATTCGCTCGGGAACCCGGTGACGCCATTCGCCACACTGCAGATCGCCAACAACGCCAACAACCGCACCAACGCTGCGGCCATGAACGAGTTCTACCAGGTCCTCGACAAGACCATCGGCCTTCGGGACTGTGCAAAGTATATCTGCACCAAACTCATCCAGTTGCTGGTGACCGACGAGATCTCCGACCTGCCAAAAACAGGCGGCATGCCGGCAGACCTGGCGGCGCTTTTCAACTCGGTCGATCGAGACTCCGATGGCAGGCTCTCACCGAGCGAATGGGCCGAAGCCACTCCGGACCTTCCCAACGGCCGGCCGCCGCAGATCTTCGAGGAGCTAGATTCGGCCGGCAACGGAACCGTCAGCCGACTGGAATTCCGGGAGCCCGACCTGTTGCTGGCCGCGATCGACGCCTGGCGTGAGTCCGAGGGCAATATCAAAGAGGTCCTGCGGGTGATCCTCTTCTCCGATGAGTTCCTGAGCCTGAGATTCTACAGGGCGAAGATCAAGACGCCCATCGAGTTCGTTGCGAGCGCCGTTCGTGCTCTCAATGCCAGGCTGACGCTCTCCGAGCTCATCGATGCAAGCGAGACCATCGAAAGAGCCGGAATGCAAATGGTCGATTTCCCCGACCCGACCGGAGAATCGGAGCTGGGCTTTGACTGGATGCACACCGTAGGACTTCTCGAGAGACTGAGATTCATCAACGACCTCGCCAACCCGATCCAGGGAGAGTCCGCGGGAACCTGGGATCCGAATGCCTTCCGTCTGCGCTGGCGATTGTTCACCCCGGAAAGAACCGTCAACTTCTTCAAGCTCCTGTTGCTCAACGGCGACATGCTCGAAAACCATCATGAGCTCTGCGAGGAAGCCTTCAACAGCCAGCGTGAGCGCAACCGTCGCGTCTCGACGACCGCCGCCTTCATGCTCTCCCTGCCCCAATTCCAGAAGCAATAGAGACCCGGACGAGGGCTACTTTTCGGAAGAAGCCGCACGTCTCTTCAACGCGGAGCTAATCGCCGCCACAGCCTGCTTCGCGAGCGCCTTCGAGCCGGCCGGGGTGAAGTGAACGTTCGCTGGCCGCATGATTTCCTTCAGGCGCGGCATGCAGAAGGTATACATGTCATCGATGGCGATCTTGCGCTCCTTCATGACCTTCGCGGCGGCCTGGTTGTACTTCACCGAGTCGCCAACAACCCTTCCCCTGGCGCCCGGGGGAACCGGCGTGGTCGTTCGCCAGACAAGCTCCGCCCCGGTCTTCTCCAGGCGGGCGACCATGGTCCTGAGGTTTTTTTCGTAGTCGACGATCGGCACCTGCTGATGGCTCCCCTCTCCTTTCGGATCGGCGAGGTTCTGGCCCTTCGGACCGAGATACTTGAGATCATGCAGCCCGAAGTTGAAGTGGATCACGTCCCAGGGCTTATCCCCGAGCCACTTCTCGAGCTCCTTGACGCCCTTGGTCGTCGGTCCGCAATTGGTCAGGGGGCGGTGCACATTGGCCTTGCCCGAGAGCAGCTCCCGTACCCCCACGGTATAGCCGATCGAGATCGAGTCGCCAATCAGCAGGATCCTCGGCAGCCCGGCGACATCCTTTACCGGCTTCATGGCCGCGGGCACCTTCCTCTTCTGCGCCTTCTTTTTCGGCTTGTCCTGCGCCGCGAGTCCGGCCATGAGCAGGCTGGACAAAAGCAATGCCGCCAATCCAGCACCGCTCGTAAATCTCGAAACAGCTCGATTCATCAACGTCCTGTTCATGGCTACCTTTCCTGACCTGGATCCTTCAGTTGAATACGGACATTCGCCGAGAGGACTATGATAAGATCGTACGCTGGTTATTGAAATACGCTTCACGTATCAAACGGAATCCTGACAGGAAGGAACCTTCTCGACATGACCAAGCTCCATCGCAACACCCACACTCTCCACGCATACCGGCTCGTCTCCGCGGTCTGCATTATCGCCGCGACGTTCATCCTGACGTCGAATCTCCTCGCGGAGGAAAAGAGTGCCTGGACCGACGTGCTCAAATCAGGCGACCTCAACAAGCACTGCCACACCAAGGGCAATTGGATCCTCGCTAAGGATGGTGTTGTGACCCTGACACCGAGACCCGGCGAGAGGGGCTGGCAGCGCTACGATGCCTACCTCTGGCTCAAGGAAGAGTACAAGGACTTCGAGGTCGAGTTTGATTACAAGGTACAGAAGCGCGGCAACAGCGGCTTCTATTTTCACGTCGGAGACAAGAAGAGCCCCGTGGCGAAAGGCATCGAGGTCCAGATCTATGATTCCTCCGGCAAGAAGAAGGGCGCGCGGCTGACCGATCACGACTCGGGCGGAGTCATCCCGGGAATACCTCCGACCAAGAACACGGTGAAGGCTGCGGGTGAATGGAACCGCTTCCACATCATCTGCAAGGGACGCAAGGTAACGATCAAGCTCAACGGCGAGGTCGTCAACGAGATCAGCCTCGACCACGCCCGGCTGAAGAATCGCCCCGACAAGGGCGGCATCGGCTTCCAGGACCACGGCCTGCCGCTGTCCTTACGTAAGTTCCGCATTCGCTCCATCTGAAAAAAGCCGCCCGGGCGGGCTCAGCCGGCCTGCCCGGAGCTTTATTCCCCTGCCTTTGGCAGAGTGACGGAAATGGTGCCGCGCACCTTCCTGATGTTACCGGTGACAGCATCAACCACGACACCTGGAATCCAGAGAACGTTCGCGAGCGACCAGGCGTTCCAGTCTTTCGGAATCGGGATGGTCACCGCATTGTACCCGTCCTTGGCGAAGGTCATATTCCTTGCCTTGGGACTGACGGTTACGGTCAGCGGAGTAACGCCGAGCTGTGCCCCATCGATATGAACCGTAGCGCCAGGGGGCGTGGAGCTGATCGCAACCAGGTCTGAACCGGCGGAATGACCTATTCCCGTAGATTGGGCGATGGTCGCGCATCCGGAACCGACACAAAGAGCCGCCAAAACGGCGGCCAACGTAACAATGGAACTTCTCATCAGTCACCTCCTCTTCTTCTCTATCTCACAAATCTTCAGCTCGTATCGAGCCTTTAAATATCTCCCCTCCGGACACCTTCCAGGGGAGCTCAATTCTGCTTCTTTTCTCTTTTCTCGTTCTTCGCCTTTTTCCGCGTCTGCTTCTTTTCAGCGTTCTTCGCCTTGGTGTTCTTATTCTTACCCTGCTTCTTCGTGGCGCCACCAAAACCTCGTTTTTTCAGCGCCTCGGTAGATCTGCGCGTCGTCTCCAACTGGACATCAAGCGCTGTTTTCAGCGCATTGTAGGCCGCAAGAGCGCTACCGCTGAGCGAGCCGACCTTTATCGGTTTTTTCTCCAGCAGGTCTCCCGCGACCCTGAAATAGCGGCCGGTCGAGTAGAGCTTGAAGTCCCGGCTGCGCGAATGCTGGCTCTCCTTGCCCCGCTGGCCATTGCGATGGTACCAGCAGTAGATCGACTCGCGCCCCTTGAAAGCCTTGCCCCGCAGCAGGGGAGCAAGGCTGACCCCCTCGTAGACCTCTTCGGAGGGAAGCTTTGCGCCAGTAGTCTCGGCGAGCGTCGGCAGGATATCACTGAAATCAACAAGCGCATCGGAGACCTTGCCCGCCGGCGCGGTACCAGGCCAGCTGGCCACCAGCGGCACATGCGTGCCGTTGTCCCGGGTCGAGCCCTTGCCGCCCGGGTACTTTGCTCCATTCAGGTTGGAGACGATCTTAACGTAGGTTCCGTTGTCACCCGTAAAAATCACCAGGGTCTTCTCGCGAAGGCCGAGGGAAGCAAGCTTGTCGACGATTTTACCGACCAGCTTGTCGGTATAGGAGACCATGTCCTTGAAGTACTTCATCTGACCGACCCCCTTGGCACCGGGGAAGGTCTTGTCATAGTCAGGACTGTCAGGGGTCGGCTCAAAGGGCCAATGCGGCAGGATCATTGGATAGTAGGCGAAGAAGGGTCCGTCCTTGTTTCTCTCGATAAAATCACAGAGGTAGTCGCTCACCAGGTCCGGGCCATACTCGCCATTCTTATAGTCCAGGAGCTTCCCGTTGACCTCGAGCCCGGGATTGGCGTAGCGGCTCGGGCGACGGGTGAGCTGCCACAGGCAGTACTCATCGAAGCCGAAATGCCCGGGAGCCCCCAGCCCTCCCTCGAGCTGCCACTTTCCCACGATGCAGGTCTTGTACCCGGCGGACTTGAGAACGTGCCCGAAGGTCGTGGCCTTGGGATCGAGAAAACCGAAACGGATGTAATTCCTGTTGTTATAGAGGCCCGTCATGATCTGTACACGCGATGGAGTGCAGATCGGCTGGGAGTGACCATTCAGAAACCGAATGCCGCTCTTTGCCAGGGAATCGATCCGAGGTGTGCTGTAGGTCGCGCCGCCGTTGGATGAGACGCATTCATAGCCCATGTCATCGGCCATGATGAGAACGATGTTGGGACGCGTCGCGGCCTCAAGCAAAGCTGCCGGAGGGAGCAGCATCCCGAAAAGGACCAGGATGGACGGAGCCGCGAACAGAAGGCGAAGGATTTTACGAATCGAAAATGACATTGGCTTCCTCTCAAAAGCAATCAGAACGCACTTGGTGACAAACCAGTTGGTCTGAGCCACATTGTACTCCCCTGCCGTCCACCTGAAAACGACAACAGCGGCTATTGGCAGGATGCGGGAAACTTAGGTAAAGACGCTGTAGAATGAAAAGCGTCGATAAGGCAGAATACCCTTTACCGTTCGGATCTACACGATATGAAGCGCCTTATTGAAAGCGAACGGAGGACCATGAAAAACCCGGCCAGGAAGATTCTCTGCGGCATCTGTGTTTTAGCCGCGTCGATGACTTCACCTCGTATCGAGGCCGAGGAACCCACAGCCGAACAGCTCACCTTCTTCGAAGAGAAGATTCGTCCGGTCCTCGCCGAGCATTGCTACAAATGCCACAGCTCCCGCTCGAAGAAGCTGAAGGCGGAGCTCTATCTCGACAGCAGGGAAGGGCTTCTCAAGGGGGGAGAAACCGGCCCCGTGGTGGTGGCCGGCAAGCCGGAAGAGAGCCTCCTGATCCGAGCCGTCGTCTACCTCGACAACGAGCTCGAGATGCCGCCCAATAAGAAATTGCCTGACAGGGTCATCGCTGACCTGCAGGAATGGATCCGCATGGGCGTACCGTGGCCCCGGGAAGAGCCCTCCGCCAGGAAAGAGGAGAAGCTCGGCGACCGAGACTGGAAGAAGCTGCGAATGGAAAACTGGGCGTTTCGCCCGATGAAAAAACCCGCAGCTCCCGAGGTGAAGAACAAGCAGCTGGTAAACAACCCGATCGACAACTTCATCCTGGCGAAGCTCGAATCAAAGGGGCTGAAACCTCTCGGAAAAGCCGCTCCCCGGCTCCTCCTTCGGCGGGTCTACCTCAATCTGACAGGCCTCCCTCCCACCCCATCACAGGTCGATGAGTTCCTCGCGGACAAGAGACCCGATGCCCTCGATCACCTGGTCAACTCTCTGCTTGAATCGCCGCATTACGGAGAGCGCTGGGCAAGGCACTGGCTTGATACGGCCCGCTACAGCGACGGCCTCGGAGGTTTTGGAGACAACGGCCCGCTGCCTGGCGCCTGGCGCTACAGGGACTGGGTGGTGGACTCCTTCAACAGGGATCTGCCCTACGACCAGTTCGTCAGGCAACAGGTTGCCGGGGACCTGATCAACGAACCTCTCGCTTTCTACGGAACCGGCTTCTTCGCCATCGGGCCGAACTACAAGTCCGACGGGGGCGACCCTGAAGCCAAGGCCCAGGCCGAGGCCGAGACCCTGGCTGACCGCATCGATACCTTCTCACGGGCCTTCCTCGGGCTGACCGTACAATGCGCCCGCTGCCACGACCACAAGTTCGATCCAATCCCACAAAAGGACTACTACTCCATCGCGGGAGTCTTCAGAAATTCAAAGACCCACAAGCGCCCGGCCGCGTCCCCTGAAATCGCGAAGCGATTCAATGACCACCAGAACGCGATCAAGGAGACCGAAAAGAACATCAAGGAGTGGAATGACAGGAACAAGGCCGACGGAGAAAACAAGCCGGAGGAGGCCGAGCTCAAGAAGCTCCAGGACAAGCTCCAGGAATTGAAGAAAACCATACCAGCCAAGCCGGCTGGCGAGGTTCATGTCCTGGGAGAAAACGGCAACAAGGATATGCACGTCGCCATCAGGGGGGACCTGCGGAAGAAGGGCGAGGTCGCGCCCCGGCAGTTCCTGACGATCATGACAGACGGCTCAGGACCGGTCTTCAAGGAGGGTAGCGGACGCAAGGAACTCGCCGATTCGATCTTCGAGGCCGGCAAACCTCTCGCAAGCAGGGTCATGGTCAACCGGATCTGGCAATACCACTTTGGACATGGACTCGTCCGCACCCCAAGCAACTTCGGCAAATTGGGTGAGACGCCTTCGCACCCGGGATTGCTTGACTGGCTGGCCGCGTCCTTCGAAGAATCCGGCTGGTCCATCAAGCAGCTGCACCGGCTGATCCTCGCTTCCGCGACCTACCAGCGAAGCAGCCGCTTCAACCAGGAAAACTTCGACAAGGATGGGGACAACCGCCTGCTGTGGAGAATGAGTCCCCGGAGAATGGAGATCGAGGTGTGGCGAGACAGCCTCCTGGCGGTCACCGATGAGCTCGACAGGAA
>DCKY01000138.1:0-4225 GCA_002320775.1 Planctomycetes bacterium UBA1662 | reverse complement strand
CGAAACGGAGACCGCTTCGCATCGGACGCCTTCCTCCGCCTCTTTGATTTCCCCTCGCCCGCGAGCACGGCGCCCAAGAGAGCGATCAGCACCGTGCCACAGCAGTATCTCTTCATGCTCAACAGTCCCTTCATGATCGCGCGGGCCAAGGCGCTCGGCGCGCGGCTGCAAAGCGAAGAAAAGGATGACCCGGCCCGGATTGCCCGAGCCTACAACCTCCTCTATGGAAGGCCCCCGACCAAAGAAGAAACTGAAATCGGGCTTACCTTCCTGGCCGAAAAAGGAGGAAAAATCCCCCGTTTTCAGCAATACGCGCAGGTGCTCCTCAGCGCCCACGAGTTCATCCAGGTACGCTGAGAACAGCATAGCAGAGACGCCCGCCTGAAAGGCTGGCACTTGAAACAATCCGAAGGCATACTGGAGAGCATGGAACCGCAAACAAGAATGAACCTCGGTGGAGATCACACGGCTGCGCTAACCCGTCGTGAATCACTTCGGAGAATTGGAGCGGGGTTCGGGACCCTCGGGCTCGCGGGAGCCCTGGCCGATCCGGCGCTGTTCGCATCGACGAAAGAGATCGGCAAACAGGCTGTGTCTCCCCTGGCGCCGAAGACGCCCCATTTCGCCCCCAAGGCGAAGCACGTGATCCAGCTGTTCATGCCTGGAGGCCCATCCCAGGTCGACACTTTCGATCACAAGCCAGACATCGCGAAGCACGCCGGCAAACGGCCTTCACTGGTAAACCGAAAATCGCTGCGGAATACCAAGAATGGCCTGATGGTTTCTCCATTCGGTTTCAAGCGCTACGGAGAGTGCGGGAAAATGGTCAGCGATATCTTTCCACATGTCGGAAGACTCGTCGATGACCTCTGCTTTATTCACTCCTGTCATACGGACATACCGGAACACGCGGGCGCGATCCTGATGATGACCCTCGGCGCCCTGCAACCCAATCGGCCGAGCATGGGATCCTGGCTGACCTATGGGCTGGGAAGCGAGAACCAGGACCTGCCAGGATTTGTCGCCATGTCCCCCAGGGCCCAGCCCCGCGGTAAGCTCGCCAATTGGGGAAGCTCCTTCCTTCCCGGAGCCCACGCGGGAACCTACGTGAATATCGCCAGCATGAAACCAGAGAATGTCATGCGGAACCTCAGCAACCCGCACCTGCCGAGACTGGAGCAGAGAAACCAGGCGAACCTCCTCTCCCGGCTCAACAAGATGCACCTCGACCGGCTCGAAAAAGACAACCACCTCGAGGCTGGCATCGAGGCCATGGAGCTCGCCTTCCGCATGCAGTTCGCCGTGCCCGACGTGTTCGACATCTCGAAGGAGTCCAAGGAAACCAGGGATCTCTATGGAAACAGTGAATACGCCAAGGGCTGCCTGATCGCCAGGCGGCTTGTCGAACGCGGCGTGCGCTCGGTCCAGCTATCCCACTCGATTGACGGTTACGACATCGCCTGGGACACTGGCCATGGAGACATCAAGGGTGGACACGCCCGGCTCGCCAAGGCCTGTGACCAGGGAATCGCCGCCCTGATCCAGGATCTCAAGAGGCGCGGCCTGCTGGATGAAACCCTGGTGGTCTGGGGCGGTGAGTTCGGAAGGGCCCCCACCTCCGAGGGTAAGAAGGGACGAGATCACGACCACTACGGCTTCACCATGTTCATGGCCGGCGGTGGCGTCAAGCCCGGATTCAGCTATGGAGCCACGGACAATTTCGGGCTCACCGCTGTTGAGAACCGGGTCCATGTCCATGACCTGCACGCCACCATCCTGCACCTCATGGGACTGGATCACGAGAAGCTGACCTACCGCTACAGCGGACGTGATTACCGCCTGACCGATGTTCACGGCAAGGTGATCCACGATATCATCGCCTGAGGAAACACCGGCAGCCCGCCGCTGAATCATGAGTACTGAAGCCGCGATCCCAGGCCTTGAGACAGGCAAGCTCTTCTCCTTCGCCGATTGGCCGAATGAAGACATTCCCCTGGTCTCCGTTGGAGTCTATACCGTCTGGCTTGGCGAACAGCTGCTCTATGTCGGCTACTCGGGAAGAAACCTGCGGCCGCATGAGATCAGGAACGCGAAGAAGGCCAAGGGCCTGTTGACACGTATCAAGAGCCATCGAAGCGGACTTCGCAGCAGCGATCCATTCTGCATCTATGTCTGTGATCGTTTTGTGATCCCGAAGCTCGACAGCGTCTCTCTCCAGGGGTTGGCCGCAGGAGAACAGCTCCTTGATGGATTTACCCGCAGGTTTATCCGCCAGGAGCTCAGCTACCGCTTCATCACCACCGACGGCTCGGAGTCCGCCCGCAAAATCGAGGGCCGTGTCAGGGCTGGTGTCCTCGCTGCCGGAAAGCCATTACTGAACCCGGCCTGAGGGCCTCGGAAAGTCAGCGATTCTCGAATCGCCTCGACCTGTGAATTCCGGGGTCATCAGGAAGCGGCCTGCCCCCGCTGATATCCCGCTGCCCCTCGGCGAGGGAGTCTCCGCAACCACCAACGTAGTAGACCGGCTTTCCATGCTTCTCGAGGTCCACCTTGACTGTCGCCGCGTTGGCGTAACGGAGTGTCAATCCCGCCCGGCGACGATCACTCTCGTTGCGATCGCTGCCATGGATAATGTAGGAGTCATGGATGGACAGGTCTCCGGCCTCCAGCTCGATCGCCACGGCCGCCGACTCCATCTGCTCGGTCACCTCGACACGCACCCCCAGCAGGTCCCCGCCATCGGTAGGAATCATCTCGAGCTCAGGACACCCGTCCTGGGTTCGCGGGATCACCTTCATGCAGCCGTTGGCGAGGTCTGAGTCATCCAGGGCGAGCCAGACCGTGCAGACGTCGACCCCGGACACTCCGGGCCAGTAGGTGTTGTCCTGATGCCAGCAGAGCGCCAGGCCATCCCGCGGAGGCTTGACGAGAAGATGCGTGCTCATCAGGAGCAGCTCTTCACAACCGAGCATCT
Source organism: Planctomycetes bacterium UBA1662 (assembly GCA_002320775.1). Lineage (GTDB taxonomy): Bacteria > Planctomycetota > UBA8108 > UBA8108 > UBA8108 > UBA8108. The sequence continues at coordinate 1,251 of DCKY01000138.1, read as the reverse complement.
CACCTGTAGCCGACAGCAATCTCTCATCACGCCCCAGCTCGAGCCAGGTCTTCCAGTCGGCGGCGTGAATGTGCGGCTCGACAAGTGATTCGAGACGACGATCTTCGGGAAGCTCCTCAATCATCCTGTCAAGAGACCGGCGCAGCGCCGCGATGTCGGAGGGAGCCAGGACTCGACGTTGAACGCAATAACCCTCCTCAGAATAGAGGTTGGAGTCTTCGTTGGCTGAAAGCTGCTCGATCATGATGGCATAGTAACAGTCCGAAGCCACACTGTCGACGCGGGGCGGTAAAGAGCCCCTGGTCTCCGTCAGCCGCTGGCTCGAATACCGAAGCTGTCGAGGTCGAATGATTCCAGGAGCAGGAGTCATCACTCCCCCAGGAAACCGAAACACTCAACACCGGAAAAAAGCTCACGAAGCGCGGCTGAAAAAACTGGAACGAGGTGAAGCTGGTCTGTCGCCGATGGGTTCACTATACTGCCGGAAGAGAATCGAACAGAAGGAACTCATGCTATGAGCAAGCTGAACTGGAACAGCAGAAACCTGACCCGTGGCTGGCAGCGCGGTGTGACCGCCTTCTTCTACGGCCTGGGTATGAGCGATGCGGACTTCGACAAGCCCCAGATCGGCATCGGCGTGCCTCTGCTGGAGGGCAATCTCTGTAACGTCCACGCCTACGAACTCGCCCGGGAGATCAAGGAAAGCTGCCAGGACGCCGGGCTCGTAGGTTTTCCATTCGGCGTACCTGGGGTCAGCGACAACATCACCCAGGGAATGGAGGGCGGCAACGCCAGCCTCCCCTCGCGCAACATGATCACCAACGCCGCCGAGTGCGTCGTCAGCGCCCACTCCTACGATGCCCTCGTCGGCCTGCACAACTGTGACAAGAACGGTCCCGGCTTCGCCATGGCCCTCGCGCGGCTCAACTACCCCGGCCTCATCCTCAGCGGCGGCAGCATCCATCCCGGCCAGTACAAGGACAGGGACGTCACGATCCTGGATGTCTACGACTCCCAGGCCGCCGCCGCCGTTGGCTCCATCGAACAGGAAGAGGCCGATGAGATCCTGCGGGTGGCCTGTCCAGGCCCGGGCGGCTGCGGCATCGCCGCTTCCTTCAACACCTGGGGAATCGCCCTCGAGGCCATGGGGCTCTCCCCGCCCCAGAGCAGCTCGATCCCGGCCATCGACCCCGAGAAAACCGAGGAGTGTGGAAGGACCGGCGCCCTGGTGAAGAACCTGCTGCGGGAGGA
>DCKY01000214.1 GCA_002320775.1 Planctomycetes bacterium UBA1662 | reverse complement strand
CGCCTGGGTGGCCTCTACATCGAGAGCCGAACAAGGCTCATCCATGAGGATCACCCGCGGCTTGAGCGGTAAGAGCCTCGCGATACAGAGCTTCTGCTGCTGCTCAAGCTGGAGCCCCGTAGCCCGGTCATCGAGCTTGTCCTTGAGATCATCCCAGAGGCGAACCTCGGTGAGGGCCTTCTCGACCGCCTCGTTCAGGACAGCCTTGCTGAGATCTCTCCTCTCAGAATGAATCCGCAGGCCGAAAACGACATTCTCGAACACAGAGAGGGGCAGAACGTTAGGGCGCTGGAACACCATGCCCACTGATTTTCTCAATTCGGGAAGCGAAACATCCTCGTCGAGAATGTTCTTGCCGAGAATCTTGATCTCTCCATCGGTACGCACGTAGCCGTAGCGCTCATTCACCCGGTTGAAGGCGCGCAGCAGGGTCGTCTTGCCGCAACCTGAAGGCCCGATGAGGCTGGTGATAATGCCATCCTTGATATCGAGGTTGACATCGTAGAGGGCCTGGAAATCTCCGTACCAGAGATTGAAATCACGAACCTTAACGCCCAGGTTGGTTTCGGCCATGGCGGCCGGGTTGGCTGCATCGCTCATCCGAAGGTCCCCGCGATGAAGTCGTTGGTGCGTTGGTCGGCTGCTTCGCCGGAAAACATTTTCTCTGTTTCATCCACCTCGACCAGGTCGCCGTTGAAAATAAAGGCGGTATGCTTGGCAAGGCGCCGGGCCTGCTGGACGAGGTTGGTGACGAGAATGATCGTCATCTTTTCTTTGAGCTCCTTGAGCACATCCTCGATCCGCATGGTGGTGACCGGGTCGATCGCGATGGAAAACTCATCGAGACACAAGACCTCGGGTTCGTGCGACAGAGCGCGCGCGATCGTCAGGCGCTGCTGCTGGCCACCGGAGAGCTTGGTGCCGAGGGTGTTGAGGCGGTCCTTTACCTCGTCCCAGAGGGCAGACTGGGTGAGACAGCGCTCGACAAGCTCATCGAGCGCCTCCTTCTTCTTCATGCCCGCCTGGCGTGGAGCAAAAGCGACATTGTCATAGATGGACATCGGCAAGCCAACCGGCAGGGGAGCCACCATGCCGATATAGCGGCGGTAACCGTATACATCCGACACGCCTGTCTTGCCGAGCTTCCCAGCCGCCGTGTTAACAGGAGCATCCAGGATGAGCCTGTCATCCATGGAGAAGCTGCCCTTTACCGAGGCATCGGTAACCAGGTCGATCGTACGGTTCAGAACCTTCAGCAAGGTCGTCTTGCCCGACTGGGCGGGACCGATGATGCCGAAGATCTCGTTCTGCTCGATCGAGAGCGAGATGTCACGCAGCGCGACCTTGTCGGCGTAGGAAACGCCGAGGTTCTGGATATCCAGCTTGGGCGTTTCGTTTACCATTTTTTTCGTGTCCGGATATATACGCGGAGGGCGATCGCCGAGGCATTCACCAGGAGAACCGTACCCAGGAGGACCACGGCGGTGGCGAAGGGGATTGCCTCATCCACGTTCGGTACCTGGGTGGAGATGGTGTGCAGGTGCATCGAGAGCGCCATGCACTGGTCCAGCGGACCGTAGGCGAAGACGTCTCCTCCGACCACGGCCTTGTAGAAGACCGCGCCGGTGAACATGATCGGAGCCGTCTCCCCCGCCGCCCGGCAGATCTCGAGAATAATACCCGTCAGGATCCCGCTGAGCGAGTTCGGCAGGACCACCCCCTTGATGGTCTGCCAGCGGGTAGCCCCCACGTTCCAGCAGGCCTCGCGGAAGGCCATCGGGACAGCGGCCAGCGATTCCTTGGTCGCCTCGATAATCACCGGGAAGGTCATGATGGCAAGGGTCAGGGAGGCGGCCAGGATGGACTTCCCGATCCCGGCGAAGAGCACAAAGGCTCCAAGGCCGAAGAGCGCGTGCACGATACTCGGCACCCCGGCCAGATTGAATACCGCGAGGTTAACGATTCGAGTCAGCCAGTTGTCGCCGGCATATTCGTTCAGGTAGACGGCCGCGAGCACTCCGATCGGAGCGGCAACAATAACTGAGAAGAAAACCAGCATCAGGGTTCCCAGGAAGGCCGGCCAGATTCCACCGGCTCTCATACCGCGCTCCGGTGACTCGAGGATAAAGTCAAAGCCCAGCACCGGCCAGGCCTCGTAGACCAGGAAGCACACAACGAAGAGCAAGGGAATAACCATGAGCACAGTCATGGTCGCGAAGACCCCGCCCGCAATCTTCTGGGTCAGCTTCTTCTTGCGAACCAGGGCAGTTTCTGTAAAGAGGGTTGAGCTATCCATGGCTACTTCTTCTTGATTCCGCGGATAACGAGGTCAGCGGTCAGGTTGATGGCGAAGGTGATGCAGAAAAGAAAGATTCCGATGACAAACAGGACCCTGTAGTGCGGGGAGCCGGCGGCTGTCTCACCCAGCTCAGCGGCGATCGTCGCCGTCAGGGTTCGCACCGATTCGAAAGGACCGCCCGGAATATTGACCGCGTGTCCGGTCGCCATCAGGACGGCCATCGTCTCTCCGACAGCGCGGCCGACACCCAGCAGCGCAGCTGCCAGGAGACCATTCTTAGCTGCGGGCAGGAGTACACGCCAGACCAGCTGCCACTTGGTGACACCGAGACCAATCGCCGCCTCACGATAGGAGTCAGGAACAGCGCGGAGGGCGTCTTCGCTGATCGAAACAATAATCGGCAAGCACATCAGGGCGAGGATAATAGCCCCGTTGAGGACCGTCAGGCCGAAGGGTACGCCGAAAACCGTCTCGATCAGGCCCTTC
>DCKY01000069.1 GCA_002320775.1 Planctomycetes bacterium UBA1662 | reverse complement strand
CCTCCGATCCAGCGGCCCTCCTTGTCGATGACCTTCGCGGCGAGGAGCGTCTTCAGGAACTGGCCGTGGTCGCCGTGGACATCGCCAACCGCCACGATGCGCTCGATTTCGCTCCAGGTGTGCTGGCGGATCTTCTTCTTCTGGGCCTCCGCGACCGTAGCGCCGCTGGTGAGAAGGACCAGGAAGACGATGGAGTTCGCGAATCTTGAAAATCTCATTTGCCCAAGGTCCTGATGGCGAAGAGATTCTTATGTCCCCGGATGTAGATTGTTCCGGAGCTGATGGCCGGTGAGGCCGAGCAGCGTTCGCCGAGCTCGTTTTTTGAGATCACATCGAATTTCGCGCTCGGACGCACCACCGTGGTCACACCCTTGTCGGAGACGAAGTAAACCAGTCCGCCGGCGGAAACAGTCGACGCGCTGTGCCCTCCTCCAAGGCGCTCCATCCACAGCCGGTTCCCATTCTTCGCCGTGAAGCAGCTGGCGATGCCATTGTCCGAAACGACGAGGAAGTAGGGGCCCTCGACAATCGGCGATGGTACGTAGGCCGCGCCGCGGTTGGTCCGCCAGGCGATGTGGGTCTTCGTGATGTCGCCTTTTCCATCCGGACGAATCGCCAGGATGTGCCGTTGCGGAAAACCTCCTGTAACGAAGAGAAACTCGCCGTTGTAGACCATCGAGGCCACGAATTGTTCTGTCGGTCCATCCATGACCCAGTGGCGCCTGCCGGTGGAGGGGTCGTAGCTCGCGACCGATTTGCTGCCGGAGAGCACCATCTGGGTGCGGCCGGCGATTTCACGGATGATGGGGGTGACGTAGCTGCGGGTCTTGTTCTCGCGCTCGATCCGCCAGCGTTCCTTACCGGTTTCGCGTTCAAGAGCGACAATGTAGGCGTCTCCATCATGATCCCCGTTGATGATGACGAGATCCTTGTAGAGGACCGGGCAGGTGTTGAAGCCGTGGGCGCTGATGAACTCTCCGACCTCCCTCTTCCACCGCAGCCTTCCATCGAGGTCATAGGCGACGACGAGGATCGTGCCGGGGGTGATGGGACGCGGGGAGCCGACGTTGGGTGCCGGGACCGTGCGGCCATCGACCTTGAGGAAGGTCGCGTAGACCAGCTTGCCGTCGGTGGAGGGAGTGCTGGAGGCGCGGCTATTGAGCCGATGGATGGTCTCGAGCGGGGCCTTGAAGACTGTCTTTCGCCAGCGGATGGCGCCGTTGTCGCGGTTGAGACAGAACAGTACCCGTTCTCCCTTGTCCTCGAGGGTGCTGACCGTGAAGATCCGGTCGTTCCAGATGATCGGCGAGGCGTGTCCGGCTCCGGGGATGGCGGTCTTCCAGGCGATGTTTTCACCCGTCTTCCCGTTCCATTTGACCGGCACGCTTTTTTCATCGCTGGTTCCGTCTCCGCGTGGTCCGCGCCAGGCCTGCCAGTTCTCGGCGCAGGCACGCTGGTCATCGAATGAGGGGACAAGCAAGGCAAGTAACAGGGAGCTCAGGGTGACGAGATTTTTCATGGTCTTCACTTTAACAGGGGGATTTCCTCCAGTCTAAGCGACACTTTGTTCCGTGCGCAACCTTCCGCGGGAGGTGGAGGCGCGTCGGAGGCCGGGATAGACCCCGTAAGAAGCTGGATAGTGGATTGACCTAGGCGCTCCATGTATGGATCATAGGGGGCTTACCAGTTTTAAGACAATCCAGTTTTGCCTCGTTTCGAATCAAGGAGGAACTCCACCCGTGCCACGCCCAGTTACGCTTTTTACAGGACAGTGGGCAGATCTGCCCTTTGAGACCATGTGCGAGAAGGCCAACCAGCTTGGCTACGATGGCATCGAGCTTGCCTGCTGGGGTGACCACTTCGAGGTGGGCAAGGCCATCAGCGATGATAGTTATTGCGCCGGACGATGGGAAATTCTCGCCAAGCATGGCCTGACGGCTTACTCGATCTCAAACCACCTGGTTGGCCAGGCGGTCTGCGATAATATTGACGAGCGTCACGCCGCGATCCTTTCACCTGAGATCTATGGAGACGGCGAGGCAGAAGGCGTTCGCCAGCGCGCGGCGCAGGAGATGATCGACACGGCGCAGGCCTGTCGGAAGTTCATCGATGCCCGTCCCGAGGGAGAAGGGTTTCCGGCCGTGGTCAACGGTTTCACGGGTTCAAGCATCTGGCATTCCATCTACGCCTTTCCTCCCACCACGCAGGAGTACTGGCAGAAGGGTTTCGATGATTTCGGCGCCCGCTGGATCCCGATTCTTGACGAGTTCGAGAAGGTGAACGTCAACTTCGGTCTCGAGGTACATCCCACCGAGATCGCCTTCGATATCGCCAGCGCCGAGCGCGCCATCGAGGCTGTCAAGGGGCACAAACGCTTTGGCTTCAACTACGACCCCTCTCACCTCGAGTACCAGGGTGTCGACTACGTGAAGTTCCTCTACACCTTCGCTGAGCGCATCTATCATGTGCATATGAAGGATGTCTGGTCCGACAAGGGAGACGGAACGGTCGGTGTCTTTGGAGGTCATACGGACTTCGCGGACCCGAGACGTTTCTGGGACTTCCGATCGCTTGGCCATGGAGATGTTGATTTCGAGAGAATCATTGTCGCCCTGAACGATATCAAGTACCGCGGACCGCTCTCTGTCGAGTGGGAGGACAGCCGCATGGATCGGGAATTCGGCGCCGCCGAGGCCTGTGATTTCGTGCGCGCGGTCGATTTCCCCAGCTCGGAAATCGCCTTCGACGCCCAGTTCGACCAACAGGAAGAGGAAGCGCCGCCAGCACCCCCGGAAGAGACTGGCAAGGAAGAGGCACCGGCGCAGGAATAACCTGTGACAGAAACCAGCTAGACCAGGCGCGGTCGACGGCGTCCTGAGTGGTGAACCCACTACGGGCTGAGCGCGCTCAGGAAACCCAGTGGCTGACGCAGCCGGAGT
>DCKY01000003.1 GCA_002320775.1 Planctomycetes bacterium UBA1662 | reverse complement strand
TTGTCGTGGATCAGCACGGCGTAGCGCAGGCGGAAGGACTCGCCCTTCTTCACCCGGGTACGAACATAGGGCTCGCGGCGCTCCTTCGGCTGCTTCGGGAAGGGATTGATGACGACAACTCCATAGTCCCGGCTGTGAGCCCAGGATGGCCGCGGATTCCGCGGGGAGGGAACGACGAGAATTCCCACCCGGCGGCCATCGATGAGGCCCGAGTAGTCGATCCATTTCATCTGCCGCCCCCAGGTGCCGGCGCCGTTTTTGCCGCCGGCATCGTTGATGATCACTCCATTGCCTCCCTTGACGCGAATGGCCGAGGCGACGCGGACCCCCAGGCCGCTCTCCTCCTGGTCGCCGAAGTAGAAGTCGCGCTCATCGTTTCGGAACTCGGAGTCCCACAGGAGAACAAGACCCTTCTCAGCGCGCAGGAAGCGGTAGCGGGCGATCTCCCGGCAGCTCTCACCCCGGCCATCCTCGGTGAGGTAGCGATTGCGCACCGTAAAGCTCGCCTCCCCGGCGGTCGCGGTGGGGTCCTTGAGAAACTCATCGTGCTCAACACGAGCCTTGAGCCTCCAGTAGTCCTGACCGTCAAGATGGCCGAAGCCCATCCAGAGTCCCGGGTGCATGAGGGCGTGGTCCTTGTCATCCCCTGAGGGCGGAAAGCTGCGGGTAACCTGGATGCCGCCGGGCGTCCTGACATTGATAAAGCCGCGCCGGGTCAGCTGCGGGTGCTCGAGGAGATAGTCGGTGATCCTGCGGCCGTCGAGCCGCAGCTCGAGACGGTCTTTTTCCTTTTTGAAGGAGAAACCCCTCTTCTTCGATCCTAAGTAGGCGACCAGGTCAGCGACCTGCTGCGGGGCAAGGACATCGGAGAGAACCGGCATAGCGGAGATCTCCAGCCTCCTGCGGGCCAGGATCTGTTTCTTTGCTATCTCGACAACGGCCCCACCCGGGATCGCCAGCTTGACTGCCAACCCGGTCTCCCCGATCACGATACCTGAGAGAACCTGGCCGGAGCGCTTGGTGATGGCCTGCATGGCGAAGCCCTCGGTGATCGCCGCGCTGGGCTCGAGGATCGACTGCACCAAGAGTTCCGGCTTGATCCGGGAGCCTGCATCGGAAAGATCCGGAGCAAACACATTGCCGACACCCTCCAATCGATGACAGGTCGAGCAGGTCGCCCCATGGCGGCCCAGGAAGAGGTCCCGCCCTCGGCGAACATTGCCAGATGAAAGCAGGGGCAGCACATCCCCTGCCACCGTCGGGCGCGCAGGCTTTTGAATCAGCCGCGGACGAATAATAACGAGGTAGTTCCCCTTGCGGGCCTTCACTCCATCGCTGTTGGCCCCGAGCTCGACCCGTCCGGCAGGGTATTCACGCTGGTAGATCTTCATGCGTTCGGCATCGGTGGTGTGGAGCACCAGGTCGAGCGGCTTCCAGCCCTTGCGAACCCAGACGGGAGGAAGCTCTCCCCTGGCATCGTCAGCGAGAAAGACCGTCGAGGGGTAGAGCAGGTTGAAGCTCAGGGCCGTACCTCCTGTGAGTTCCGCATCGCTGCAGGCCGTCTGGATAAAGGTCTCTCCTTTGAGCTCATCGGGGACATGGGTAACCCGGTACTGGCGATCGGAATAGGCGTTGACGCCTTCAGCGAGGATCGCGAGCTGATAGCTGTTCGAGCTGGCCGCCTGGAGCTGCGTCAGCGGCACGGCTGACGGTGGGAGCGCCGGCCGGGCAGCGACCGATGCACGTAGAGGCCGGCCGCGCTGCTGGTAGATCGCCTTGCCGCCAAGACGCCGGCTGGCCAGTTTCGCCGTCGGGGCATCACTGTCACTGGCCAAGGCCTTAAGGCGTCCCGCAGGAAGCAGGTCATCCTCCAGCAGGCCAAGCAGCGCCGCGCGGCGAACCCCGGCGCTCGAATGCCCCAGCAGGGCCTCGCGCTCATCGACAGGGAGCCCCGCCCTCAGCGCCCCCCACACCGCGTAGTAGACCAGCCGATCCTCTTCCCCCGCGGCCAGGCCGATCAGCTCCGCTCGACAGTCGGCAACCTGCCCGGCCTGGCGAATGGCCAGCACCGCCTCGAGACGAAGACGGGGCTCGGGATCTTTGAGAGCAGCCCGGGTCTTCGGATGCAGCTTCGCGGCGAGAGCCTGCACCCGCAGGGACTGGATGCGTCGATTGAGATTACCCTCTTGCCAGGTCCCCTCCGGGTCCAGCCGGCCAAGCGTCCACACCGCCCAGGTCTCCAGCGCGCGCGGCAGATTTCCGCCTGCCAGCAGGCTCCGCAGCTTCTCCCGGACCCTTTCCCCCCGGCGAAGAAGCTCCTCCTGCGCGTTGACCCGCCAGGCGGGAAGGTGGCTTCCAAGGTCTTCGGTGAGCTCCTTGAAGGTCCACTCCTTCGCTGGTTTCAGGCGCCTGGCAACGGACTCTCCGTAAACAGGCCGGACTCCCTTCGGCCAGAGGCGGTAGATCCGGCCCTCGTTTCTCATCTCCCCATCAATCATCTTCGCGCCGTATTCCCGCCCCCAGCTGGTGACCCAGAGGGCCTCGTCGGGTCCCACCTCGAGATCGACCGGGTTGAAGGCCCGCCCCCCTCCCTCCGGCAGTGAGCGTCCTCCTCCGGCCCTCGCGAAGATCTCAAAGGGAGTCTTCGTCGGTACCATGAGCGCCCCCTTCCACCCTGGGCGGTAGACGTAGATTTCTCGTCGCAACCAGTCGTTGATAAAGAAAACGCCGCGGTACTTTTCAGGCCAGCTCTCGAGCCCGCAATAGATGACTCCTGTTCCGGAGCCTTCGAAGAGAGGCCCCGAGGCGGGAACCGTAGGCAGGTGGTCGGTACCCTCCCAGTCATAGCTCCAGGCGTGTCCCCAGCCGAAGTCGGAACCGTAGAAGGGGGAGAAGATCTTGTCGCCGTGGGTCTGGTCGTTGTCGGTGCCGAGCCAGTTGAAGCCATCGTCGAAGGTGATGTCCCAGGGGTTTCGGAAACCGCGCGAGACAATCTCGAGGTCGGCTCCACCAGGCCCGCAGCGCAGCACCCCCCCGCTCACGCCCCAGTCGTCGGCCGGATCATGGTAGGTTTTCTCGTAGTCGGCGGCGCCGCTGATCTTCGGAATGGGAAACACTGGAGCGCCGGGAGCCTCCACTCCCCAGAGCTCCCGGAAGGGAGCCGGCGCCACCCGTCCGGGCAACTGCGTCATCCCCTTGGAGTTCCCCTTCGACATGTAGAGCCTGCCATCGGGACCCCAGTTGAGGCCGTGGAGAGCGTGCTCGAGATTGCCCAGGTCGCTGTAGACGCGAACGTACTCATCAGCGACGTCGTCGCCATCGAGATCCCGTACCATGGTGAGCTCCGGGGCATTGGCCACCCACAGCTCACTGCCACGCCAGGCGAGACCCTGGATGGAGTTGAAACCCGTTGCGAAGCGCTTGCGGCCATCGGCTTCACCATCAGAATCCTTATCGAGCAGGATCCAGACCGAGTCCCCCGGGGTGTCCGGTTTCGGACTCCTGTACTGGGGCCCCATGCCGACACAGGGACGCCCCCTC
>DCKY01000038.1 GCA_002320775.1 Planctomycetes bacterium UBA1662 | reverse complement strand
GCCTTGTTGAGGCCGCGGAGTTTTGTGACTATTGCGGGGAAAAAGTGCCCGGGGGGGGCGGCGGTCAAAGCGCGGGCAATTCTTCCTACAGGGATCCTGTTTCCGTTCCTGTTCCGAGAGATGAGGCTTTTGTGGGCATAGGTATGGGAATCGTTCTCACAATTTTGACCTGCGGATTTTACGCCCTGTTCTGGCAGGCCAGGCAATTCAGGGTTCTGAATGCCTGGCTGGGCAGGGAGGAGTACGGTTTCTGGAAATGGTTCCTGCTCTCTATTCTGACCTGCGGAATTTACGCTATTTACACTGAATATCAGATGTCCAACGGCATCATCGAGATCCAGCGCAAGAGGGGCTGGCACATCAACCCGAACCTGGGAGCGATATGTGTCGTGGTTTCGTTTTTTGGGCTCCCCATAGCCTCGATGGCCATCCAGCAGGAAGAGATCAACAAGTTCTATAACCCATCCTAGTGACGAGCGATGTTGACTCACACACGCCTCGCAAGGCTGTTTCTTCTTGGACTGGGAGGGGTCGGTCTCTACATGGCCTTCTCAAGTTCTTCCGGCGAAGAGCTGGTTATCATCCCCTGTCCCTTCCGCCTGGTCACCGACCTCGAATGCCCCGGCTGCGGCATGACGCGTTCGTGCCTTTCCCTGGTGCAGGGTGATTTCGAATCCGCGTGGAACCTCAATCCCTTCTCCTTCTTCCTGGTTGCCCTGGCGGTCGCGGTAGGGCTTTTTTCCGAGACGACCCGGTCGCGCTGGGAGCGCATGTCGTCGCTCTCTCGCGCCCTGTGTTTTATCATCCCGCTGGCGCTCTGCCTGGGACGGTGGGCCTGGCGTTTTTTCGGTTAGATCATTACATAGGTCCAAGGGATTAATGAGAAGAGGCGACTCTTCGGTTATGATGGCCGGCTTGACCTGTCCAGCAGAACAGGTGTTATATTGAGCAGTTCTGCAGCTCGATTAAATCATTCTTCATCCTTGGAGCCTTGCTATGCTTTCGCTAATTAAAGACAACAGGGGTTATCGCTTTTTCTTCATTATGGTCTGGCTCTGCCATTCCGCAGTTTTTTTGCCGGGATCTTCCCTGGTGGCCGATTCTTCGGGTGAATGGCCGCAGTGGAGGGGGCCCAAGCGGGATGGAAAATCCACCGAGACAGGTCTTCTGAAAAAATGGCCGGAGGGTGGTCCGAAGCTGCTCTGGAAGGCTGAGGGGGCAGGGACGGGGTATTCAGCCTTCTCGATTTCTGATGGTCGTCTCTACACCATGGGCAGCTTGGAATCCGAGGAAAAGCTACACGTCTTTGAAGTTGCCTCGGGCAAGCTTCTGTGGAGCGTCAAGCTTGGTGATCATTTCAAGAGTAACCGCGGGGGTGGTCCGCGCGGCACTCCTACACTGGTGGATGACGTGGTCTATACCCTTGGCACTAGCGGTTTACTCGGCTGTTTCAAGGCAGCCGATGGGGCCGAGGTCTGGAAGTTGAACGTCTTTGAGCGATTTGGCTCAAAGAATATCAATTGGGGCCTTGCTGAGTCTGTTCTCATCGAGGGCGATCTGCTGATCTGCGGTCCAGGGGGGGAGGATTCGGCCGTGGTTGCCCTTAACAGAAAAACAGGAGATGTCGTCTGGACCTCGAAGGGACAGAGTGACAGAGCCGGCTACGCCTCAGCTGTCGCTGCCACGATTGCAGGCAAGAGGCAGGTCATCCACTTCAATCACAGGGCAGCCCTGGGTATATCGGTGGCAGATGGGAGTACTCTCTGGCGATACACCAGGGTCAACAACGGGATCGCCAATTGCGCTACCCCGGTGGTTGCCGGGGACCACGTCTTCCTGACCAGCGATTACGGAGCGGGTTGCGCTTTGCTCAACCTGAACCACATCCCCGAGGAGGATGGGGATGAGTGGCTCAAGCCTGATTTTGTTGACGCTAAGTGGACCGCGGGAAAAGCGCCCGTGGGCTATGGCGAGAGCGCTATCGATGAAAAAGAGGGAACCATCGTTGGCGAAAACTTGAAGGGTAAGCCACTGCTCTTTCGGAGAACCTTTGCAGTTGCCCAGGAGTTGATTGATTCAAAGGCCGCCTTCAAATTGTCGGTTGCATCTGATAATTCAGCGACGGTATGGATTAACGGTCAGGAGGTTGACAAGGAAGATGTTGATCACGAGCCATTGTACTGGAATCGTATGGTCGAGGTTGCCGCGGAAATACTGAAGAAAGAGGGCAACCTGATCGCGGTGCGGGTGAATAATAATGCCGGCTCAAGCGACGCCTTTCTCGACTTGCAACTCGACGCCGAGGGGGCTCCTTCGCCTGTGATTGCCGCTTCAAGCGATGGTTGGAAGTATACGGTCGGCGCCGTCACTTCCGGCGCTGCCAAGCAGGTTTATTCAAACAAGGATCTGCAGAATCATCACGGGGGAGTCATCTACCTTGATGGGAAGATCTACGGGCATTCCGGGGGCAATTCGACTCTTCGGCACAAATTTGTCTGCATGGATTTCAAGACCGGCAAGGTTCTCTGGCAGGGAAAAGGTCTCGGCAAGTGCTCGATTGTCTGGGCCGAGGGTCTGTTCTATTGCCTCACCGAGGATGGCAAGATGGGAATAGCGAAGATCAGCCCTGCTGGCTATGAGCTTGTGAGTTCCTTCGTTTTCAAGAAGTATAAGCGTTTCAAGACTGGCGGGATTCGGGAGGACGAACCGAAGCCTTGCTGGACGCATCCGGTGGTCGCAGGCGGCAAGCTCTTCCTGCGCGACCAGGACAATATCTTCTGTTACGACATCTCGGCGAAGTGATCTCCGGGAGCCGATGGGCCTTAGCCGACGAGGCGACCTTCTGAGATCTCCACCGTCCGGTCGGTGTGTCCTTCGACTCTTGCGTCATGCGTAACCAGCAGGACAGATCCTCCATCGTTGGAGAAGGCTGAGAGCTGTTCAAGCAGGCTCTCGGCGTTGTCGCGGTCGAGGTTGCCGGTCGGCTCGTCCGCCAGGATGAGCTTCGGGTTGTTCAAGAGCGCCCGGGCCATCGCGGCGCGTTGTTTCTCTCCAGTGCTGAGCGCTGCGGGCACGTGGTGCGCCCTGTGAGTGAGCCCGAAATGTTCCAGCAGCTCCTCGGCCCGTTCCTCGTCCCCGTTCCCGGTCGCCAGTGAGGCCGCGAGGACGTTGTCACGGACATCGAGGTAGGGGATGAGATGAAATTGCTGAAAAACGAAACCGATATTCTCCGCCCGGAAGCGGGCCCTGCCGTCCTGGTTCAGAGAGTAGAGGTCGGTTCCCGAAACGCTGATGGACCCGTCGCTGGGCTCGAGGAGCCCGCCGGCCGCCATGAGGAGGGTTGACTTGCCGCAGCCGCTGGGGCCTCGCAAGGCGACGAATTCGCCGGAAGCTACTTCCAGGGTCACGTCGATGACGGCGTGGACCTCCTCGGCCGCGTCCGGAAACGACTTGCTGAGATTTTCTACTGAGAGGGCTGCTGTCATTTGTTCAGCTTCCGGTATCTTTGCGTGCGATCGCCGAGCCGGTTGCGAGGACAACCAGCAGGAGGGCGCCCAGGGCGATCACCAGGGTCTTCGTGGTTGAGCCCCCGGAGCCAGAGCCGGGCTCGGGGTTCTTCTCTCCGGTGTTTTCAGCCTTAGAGACGATCTTCGCTTCGGGAGCGGCACTGGGCGTCTCTTCTACAGGGACCGGGTCGATGGTCACCTCGCTGTAGCCCAGCTCGAACTCTTCGAAGCCGCCCAGTCCGGCCAGTTCCTTCGGTTTTTTCTTCTCCCCCTTGATGCTGCGCAGCACCTCGGGGTCGAGCGGGTCGAAGCCAAGCTGCAGGGTCGCCATGGAGCGAATCTCCGGGCTCCAGGTGAGCGGGATCGCCTTGCCGATGAGCCAGACCGGGGAGGTTGTGCAGGAGCAGCTCCTGCCGAGCATCTCGAGTAGCTCGCTCATTTTTTCCTTGTCGACGTTTTCGCCCTCCAGGGTCGGCCCGCGGGTTTCTCCCCGGCCGGCGAGCGCGAGGGCGCGCACGGGTCTTTCCTCTTCGCCGTCGGGCGCGGCAAGACCCAGGCTCCAGAGAACGATCTCTTCCTCCGGATTCTTCGGGTCAAGGGTGAGAATAAGCGGAGCTGTATCGATCGATTTGTTCAGCTCGGTTTTTCGGCCTGTGACCGCCTTTGCGGAGGCTTCGATGCCGGCGAGGGCCGCGGCGTTGCGCTTCTCGTCGGTGCCGGGTATGAAGAGAATCACGCACCAGTGCTTGACGAGTTTTTTCTGCAACCCTCTTCGGATGGGAGACTCCGCAATGGATCCCATCCGCTCCATGACGGCGTCGAGCGGTTTCCCGGAGATGTCAACCTGGCCGAGGTCGAGGGTGTCTCCCGATGGCGAGAGCAGGATGGCCGCCGGCAGGAGAGAGTCGTCGCTATAGCGTTCCTGGAATTCGGTCCCCACTTCGTTTTTTTCAGGGCCATCAAGTTCTACGACCCGGGCGACGACGTTGGAGTCCCGCAGCCAGGCTGCGGAGGCGGTCTTGACCGCTTCGGCCAGCTTGTCGTTTCCGGGGGTTGTCGAGGTCGACAGGAATACCAGCCGGAAGGGTACCCTGGAGCCTCGTCCGATGAAGGCTGAATCCCGGATCGAGTAGGGGCAGGCCGTCAGGATGGTCGCGCAGAAGATGCAGCTTGCCGCGGTGACTATCGTCAGCAGCAGTCTCAGCGTTTTCATGTGGGTACCAGCGCTTTTCATATTCAACGGGTTACCGGTAGAGTTCTTTTCCACCGATCGGTCATATTAGCGGTTTGCCTTCGTGTGCGCCACAACAAGCGATGGTCACGTATTGTACCCGGGGGGTGGGCTGTTCTATATTGGTCCACTCAGCGGCGCTGTTGTGCGGCCGCATCTTCTTTACAGGAATAGTTTCATCATGAATAGCAGCAGAGTTTTTCTTAGTTCTTTCATCCTGGTTATCGCGATCGTCTACCTGATGTTGCGCGGCGGCGGCCAGGGAGAGAATATCGGTGAGCTTCATCTCTACTGTGCGGCCAATATGCGCAGGCCAATCGAGGAGCTGGCGAAAAATTATTTTGAGAAGTACAAGGTCACCATCGAGGCCGACTACGATGGCTCCGGTAGTCTCCTGGGCAAGCTGCAGACCGAGGCTCGCGGTAGCAGTAAGGAAAAACGCGGCGATCTCTATCTCGCCGCTGATGACTCCTACATTATCAAGGCCCGTGAGAAAGGACTTGTCGCTGAGAGCCTGCCTGTGGCCTACATGCGCCCGGTCATAGCTGTCCGCAAAGGCAATCCGAAGAAGATCCGCAGCGCTGAGGATCTGCTCGGAGAAGGCCTCAAGGTGGCGGTCTGCAACCCCGACCAGGCCGCCGTTGGGCGCAGCGCCCGCCGGGCTTTCGGGGAGAGTGGACTCTGGAGCAGCCTGGAAAAAAAAGTGACGGTCATGAAGCCGAAGGTTACCGACCTGGCCAATGATGTGAAGCTGGGAACGGTGGACGCGGCGATCGTCTGGGACTCGACCGTGGCCATGTACCCGGAGCTGGAGGCTGTAGGAGATCCTCTGCTGGACAAGGAAAAGGTCAACGTAACCCTGGGCGTGGTGAGCTCATCGAGAGATGCTTCATCGGCACTTCGTTTCGCCAGGTTTGTCGCATCTAAGGATGTGGGGCTCAAGGCATTCAGCCGGCATGGCTTCGAGGTGCCCGACGGTGATAAATGGGAGGAGACCCCGGAGCTGGTCGTCTGGAGCGGTGGAGTGAACCGCCTGGCGATCGAGGCGAGCGTCAAGGAGTTTCGCGAGCGCGAGGGAGTCAGGGTATCTACGATCTTTGGCGGCTGCGGATCGCTGACGGCCCAGATGAAACCCCTCTGGAACAAACGTGGCTTTCCCGATGTCTACTTCTCCTGTGACAGGGTCTACATGGACAACGTCAGAGACTGGTATTTTTCCAGTGAAGATGTTTCCGAAACAGACATGGTCATCCTCGTTCCGAAGGGAAATCCCCGCAAGGTTAAGGGCCTGGAGGACCTTGGCTCCGATGGCATGCGGCTGGGCGTTGCTGATCCGGTCAAGAGCGCCCTTGGCCGCCTGACGGTCGACCTGCTGAAGAAGGCCGGGCTTTACGAGAGGGTGTACAGCAAGGTCGCGACCAAGGCGGGAACGGCTGATTTCCTTGTCAACCAGATCGTTATTTCGGGGGACGAGGAATTGGATGCTGTGATCGTCTATCTTGCCAACACCGTGAATGTAGAGGACAAGGTGGACATTTTGAAAATCGACCACCCGGCTGCCCTGGCCAGCCAGCCCATTGCCGTCAGTCGCATCTCCTTACGCCCCCAGCTTGCCCGCCGCTTTATCGCTAAAATTCTTTCGCCTGTATCTCAGAAACGATTCGAGGGGATGGGCTTTCGGTGGCAAAGCGATGGAAAGGAAAGAAGCGAGTGAGCGGCCGGGAGGGTGATAAGAATAGAGGCTCCAGGGCAGGAAGATCCGATTCTGGAGGGTTTCGCCGCTGGGCCAGCGACCGTGGGTTTCTTGCGGCCCTCATCCTGGTAGGCTCTTTCTACGTGATCATGCTCCTGGCGATGCTGGCTGCCGACCTGACCTGGACCTCGCCGGGACACCTGCTCACGGCGCTGGCCTCCGAGGAGATCC
>DCKY01000271.1:21915-30145 GCA_002320775.1 Planctomycetes bacterium UBA1662 | reverse complement strand
CGACAAGCCGCTCCCGGTGTTCGGGGTGACTTTTTACGAAATCAGCAAAGCTGAAGCCGGGCGTGTAGAAGGCATAGACCAGCTTACGCATGGCTTCGATTCCGCCTACCAGTTCAGGGGCAAAGGCGCCGAGGCGGCCCCCGCTAAGGTCGTCCGCGGCGATCCCTTCGGCTACGGCCTCCGCAGCCATCTCTCCCGACTTAAGGGCGAGAAAAACCCCTGTAGAATAGACCGGGTCGATGAAACCAAAGGCATCGCCGATGAGGACCCAGCCGGTTCCGGCACATCTGCGGGATCGGTAGGAAAAATCTGAGACCACACTTACATCCGAGCAGATCGACGCCTTCTCAAGTCGGCCTTTCAGGCAGGGAGACCCCTGCACCTCCTCCGCAAGGATTTCCGAGGGGCTCCCCCTCCCCTTGAGGAGATCCCCCGGCTCGCCAACCACCCCGACACTGACCCGGTCATCGGAGAGAGGGATATACCAGAACCAGCCCCTATTGCCTTCAGAGTGGATGATGAGAGTGGCCCCCTCGTCAATCCCTTCGTCCCTGTACGCTCCCTTGTAGTGAGCAAAAATAGCCGCCTTCATCAGGCGAGGGTCCTGCTCCAGTAATTTTAATTGGCGCCCGATGACCGCCCCGAGGCCGCTTGCATCGACGACGACCTTGGCCGGTATTTCACAGGAGAGCCCATTCGCTGTCGCCCGAACCCCTTCAGCCCTGCCGTCCTCGGTAAAGAGGACTTTTTCGACGGCCACTCCATCTCGAATCTCGGCGCCCTTGGAGCCCGCTACGTCGAGAAGCTTGGCATCAAATACGGATCTCTCCACCTGCCAGGTGACCGCGCTCTCATGGTCATTGGTATCGCTGAAATAGAAAGGCCTGGATGGCTTTCCGTCTTCAGAGATGAACTGGACACTGTGCTTGCGGGGAAAAGCTGTCGATTTCAACCACTCAACAAGCCCCAGCTTTTCGAGAGCCCACCAGGTTTCAGTCATCAGCGACTCGCCGATATGGAAGCGGGGAAAGGTCTCCTTTTCGAGCAGAAGGACATCCAGCCCTTTCTCAGCAAGGAGAGCCGCGGCGGTCCCCCCCGCCGGCCCTCCGCCTATCACAATGACATCTCTCGGCCTGCTATCTATATCCACCGTCTAAAAGCCCTTCACTGTCTTAAAATTAGATTCCGGACGGAATCAGCTCAAGCAGCTCAACCGCCGGCGCGCCGTCACAAAAGATGATCGCAATCCTGCCGTAGCTGAAGTCGTCTTCGGCGCCGGGCCCCAGCAACTCGCCAAAAGTATTCTGCAGGGGAAATCGGAGAAATGCGACTGTTTCTATCCGCCGCAGAACATCGTTCTCAATCAGGATCCTTCCAAGCGGAGTGGAGGCCTCCACTATCGTTTGGCGGATTTCTTCACGAACAAATTCCAGCCGGAATCTCATGATTCCCGCGAGGACGACAGGGCCGCCCTCTCCGGACCGCAAAACAAGCTTCCTGGCATAGTCCTGCCCCTCGTGCCTGACCTTGACCACCTCCAGGTGAAGGGAACTGCCGCAGTACTCCTCAAGAGTTACCGTCATGTGGTGGGTGTGAACCAGCAGCTCGTTGTAGATTCCGGGAACAGAATCCCCACTGAGAACATCTATCTTGTCGAGCTCGATTCGATCGTCGGGGAATTGCCCAAGGACCTCCTCAAGCCAGGCGCTGGCCGTAGCAAGTGTGAGACGCGGCTCATTCATGGGCGGGGGCACAGACCTCAGGTGTATCGGGCATCTCGGTGCTGCTCTTCAAAGAAAGGCTCCAGGAGAGTGTCGGCTACAAGGAAGCCTCCAGGGGTGAGCCGAATGGTTTCATCGTCTTCTATCTGCAGGTATCCGGAATCCTGATGAGCCTGGAGCTGACTTCGAAACTCACTTCTTACATCAAGGCCGAATTTTTCCAGGAAATACGACACCTCCACCCTTCCGCGCTTCAACTGGAGAATGAATTCCCGAATCATCAACTGCCGAGGGGTTACCGGCAGGGCCCGCCCAAGCGGGAGCTGGCCTCCTTCAAGAAGGAGGTTGTAGTCTTCAATGCCATCGACGTTCTGCATATGACAGCCCTGGAAGTGCCCGAAGGAGGCGACCCCTGTCCCAAGCATGTCAGCGCCTTCCCAGAGAGCATCGCGATAGACAAATTTCGTGTCCGCGTCACGAACGACTGTATAGGCGCTCGATTGTGAATATCCGGCTGATTTGAATTCACCAAAAGCGTAGTCGACCCAGCGTCTCTTGGTTTCCCAATTCGCCACCGCGCCTGTTCCGCCAACGCCCTCCCGGGTGTAGATCGTGTTGAAGGGCAACTCCATCTGGTAGATGGTCAGGCACTCCGGCTGGAGCTCAAGAGCCCGACTTACCGTGTCTTTCCAGTTCTCCTCGGTTTCCCCGACCATGCCTGAGATGAGGTCGATGTTGATTTGATCAAAGGCAAGCTCCCGGGCCCAGCCATAGGCCTCCAGGCACTCTGGGGAGCGATGGGCTCTTCCGTTTTCTTCGAGGATTTCGTCGTTGAAGTTTTCTACCCCCAGGCTCAGCCGAGTGACTCCTATCTCCCGAATGGCCTCGAGCTTGCCGCGGTTAAGCGTCCCGGGCTCGCATTCGAAAGTAACCTCCTCGGCATCATCCCAGCCGATAGAGTCCCGAAGCCTGTCGACCAGTCCCCTGAGCTGTTTCGCGCTCAGATAGGAGGGCGTCCCGCCGCCGAAATATACAAACTTAAAAGGACGGCCGCGGACCCCCGGCAGCTCCTGGTACAGCTCGGCTTCACGCCCGAGCGCGCTAACATACCGCTCGATCTCCTTGCTGTTTTTGTCGGTGTAGACTCTGAAGTAACAGAATTTGCAACGCTTACGGCAGAAGGGGATGTGGAGATAGAGCCCTATCGGCGAGCCCTCTTGCGGGGCGGCCTGAAGCGCGTCCTGCGCCGCCGGAAGATGGTCCTTATTCCAGAATGAAAAAGGCGGGTAATTCGAGACGAAATAACTACCAACCTCAGTGGCGTCGTCAGGAGTTGTCGAGCTCATACAGTTCGGTCCACTTCGAAAGAAAAAGGCTTCTGGGCCTGCGCCCCGCCTGCTGTGCAGGAGGAATATGATACGGAATCAACATTCAGTAGAAAACCGATTTCCGGCCCGCTCTAATCCGACCGAAGAGCGCCAAGTACCGGAGTGCGCAACGCGGCTCGCATGGCGAAGAAGCACGAGCCCACCCCTCCTGCGAGAACAGCCGCGAGAATGAGCGCGAGGGGCCCCCAGGAGATCTGTGACTGCGAGGAGGCGATCAGTGGAGCCGCCGCGATCAACGCGGAAACAGCGCCCTGGATTTCTCCTAAAATGATCAGGAACAGGGTCTCTGCCAGAACCATAAGCGACAGAGCTTTCCCTGAATAGCCAAGGGCCTTCATCAGTGCGAGCTCTCCTCTACGGTCGTTTACATTCCTCATGAGGACGGCTCCAAGCCCAATGGTTCCAAGGAGCAGCCCCAGCCCTCCAAGAACCATGAAGGTCGAAAGATAGGTGTTCTGAACCCTGTTAAAGCGTGAAAGGACCTGGCCTGATGACTGCAGGTCAAGGCCGAAGTCGCCGAGCTGGTCTTCGAGGCCCCCACGAAGAGACTCAGCTCTTTCTGGGCGGCTCTCGATGAAAAATGTGGACCAGCCCCGTCGCCCGGGGAACATCTCTTCAAAGTTTTGGCTGGAGACAACAAGAGAGCCCTGGAGCAGGCTGTTTGTGAGCAGGCCGACGATCCGAAGGGACAGCTCGCGGCCCCGGCCGTCCTTTATGGCTATGTCCTTCCCAAGTCCGCTGTGCAAAATCCATTGCACAGTATTGAGGTCACCAATGGCCGGAACCGTCCCCGCGGGCCAGTTCTCCCGGGTCTGCTCCAGGAGAATCCACGGATTCTTATGTTCCTCTGCATTAGCGGCAAGGGTCCCTCCCCAGGAAAACCCTCCACGCTCGATAAATTCCCGCGGAGCTCCGAGGATCCGGGGCTCCGTTGGCCGGTACAGATTGAGGCAGCTCGTCTCATCGCCGGGCCTCTCCCGCAGAGAGAATATATTGAAGTCCTCGCCCCCCATCGACTTCGAAAGCTCCTCGTCAAGGCCGAGCTCTTCCCTGCCCTTGGGAGTCTCCAGCCGCGCGTAGACAGGCGAGGCTGAGCGTCCGACAAGGGAGAACCCGCCGTCGCCCGATGAGAATTCCGGCTCACCGCCGGCAGGATCTTTCTGGTAAGCGGCAACGGTTACCACCACGAAGGTTGCGAGCGCTATCAGGCCTGCAGTAAGAAGGCTTCGCCCGCTCGCTCGCCTCCCATTCCGGAGGCCAAGGCGGACCATGGCCATCGCCCCTGAACCCTTGAGCCTCCCCGCAGGGGTTGTTCGCAGACCCCAGGAGAACAGCACCATTCCTGCGGCAAGCAGGGATGTCCCCAGCCCAAGAAAAGCCGGGACCGCGGGCAGGGCCTCTAACCAGGCAAGAGTGATGAAACCCCCTGAAAGGGCAAGGAGACCCAGGCCCACATAAAGCCTTCGACGGTTCCCCACAGATGCATCCGAGCGGCTGATCTCGGCGTAAGCCATCCCGCTGAGTAATCTCCTTGGCGGCAGGCTTGCCAGTTTTTTGAGGATAAAATATCCCGTGACCGCAGAGAGAGCTATGGTGACACCAAGGCTGATGGCGAGGCTCTGGCTTGCGACATGGAGAGAAAGAAAGGGTGAGTTGACAGCATCCTGCCACCAGGACTTGAGGCCGCGAATGAGCAAGGCTGCGTAGCCCACTCCGCCAAGAAGGCCAGCCAGGGATCCGGCAAAAACCACGATGGCCCCCTCCATCGCCAGGACCCGCCGGATCCTGCTCCCGTCAAACCCGACCGCTCCGAGCATCCCAAGTGTTTTTGACCGTTTTTCGAGAGAAAGCCGCAGGGTCATCGAGGTGAGCATCAGGCCCGCGACGATGATGAAAAAGCTCATGCTGATAAACAGCATCCCGAAATCGGTGCCGGACCTGGCCGCGGCTTCTGCCTCTTTGCGGATGTCGCGGAAATTCAATCCGAATTTCTCAGGCTGGATCGCCCGGCGAAGCCTGCCGGAGAAATCAGCCTTCATGGAATCTACATCCGCCTGGCGGCGCGGATCCTTGACCCTGAAAGATGTCAGCTGGCCGTATTTTCCGGCCCAGAGCCTCTCCCCGACCGAAGAGTGGATGAAACCCTTGGGCGTGGTCCGGAACTCTTTCCAGTAATCCCCATCAGGGCCTGGATCTCGAATTTTCGAATAGTCCAGCGGGAAGGGAGGGTCCCAATCGGAAAAAGTTTCAGCATCGGAGACTCCGGGATATTCAGGAGTCCAGCCAGGATCCAGGGCTGGCCCTGACAACTGGACGACACCCTGCAGGTCAAGCTCAACAGACCTTTCAACCAGTTCGTGCTCCGACCCAATCCCGTAAAATTGTATTGTGACCTTGTTCCCCGCGATGGCCTCAAGGTCAGCCGCGGCCCACGAATTAAGAACGATTCCAGCTTCGTCAAAGAAGCCATCTTCTGCGCCAAATGAACCAAGAGGAGGCCCGGCCTTCGCCCCCGAAGGAAGGCGCCATGGGGTGACGGCAGCGACGATAGAATAGGGAATCTCGTTTTCACCAACGCCGATTGCATTTGCAAGGTAGGCAAGCACCTCTTGCCTCTGGTACGGAGACTTAGAGGCCGCCGCCCTTGCGGCCTCAACCAGGCGTGAGTCCAGGAGGAAGTTGCGGCTCTCGAGAGAGACGTAATTCCGCCCTGGATCCGCACGTAAAACAGCGCCGATATCATCCAGCCTCCAGGCGCCCTGGAGCCGGGACTGCGGCGATCCAGCCTCGGCGCCTTGCGTGTCGCGACAGACGATAATGGTGTTGACCTGGGCTTCCCTCCCCAGCTTGCCCTGCAGTCTCTCCAGGGAAACAAAAATATTCCGCGGCGTCTCCTGCTGGAGCTTGAGGTCGAAAATAGCCGTGCCTGAATCTTCCTCTACCCCCGCGACCTCAAGGCGGAGCCTCTCGGTGGTGCCCTCTCTCTTCCCGAGAGCATGCTCTCGGGGGATGTCGCTGTGGAGCTCAAAGCTCACCACGAGATCATGCCCCTGCTTCGCTCCGACCTCTGATGCCAGGGCGGAATTCACCCTCGCGTACTGGTCCCCGATCACCCAGGACCGGCTGTTGGGTGAGGCTGCCGAGAACCTGTCATCGACGCCAATGATGTTCACCTCGGAAGACCGCTGGCGAGTGTCCGGGTGAATGACGCTTCCCCGCAGCAGTATCAGCGGCACTGAGTCGCGGCCGAGATCCAGCTCGGCGGCCAGCTCTTCGCGGAAAAACGTTGGAGACACAAGAGCGTGCCGGGTTCTCCCGAGGCGCTCAATGGCCTGGAGCCGAAGGCTCTCCCTGACGGAATCACCGACCAGCAGGGCGCCGCAGATCACCGCGCAGGTGGTGGCGATGCTCGCCCCGACGGCAAGATAAGATCGGCCATGCCAGGCGAGCCCCTTCATTGCTAAGCCCCAGCCGGTCATGCTTATTTCCCGGCCTCCTGGAGGGACCTTCCCGAGAAGGTTACTCTCCGTTGAAACCGCGAGGCGAGCCTTGCGGAATGGGTGACGACCACGAGGGTCGAGGCTAACGTCGAGTGCAGTTCGACAAAGAGATCCGCAACCATCTCGGCCGTATCGGAATCCAGATTGCCTGTCGGCTCATCGCAAAGAACAAGCCCGGGGCGGCGAACCAGGGCCCTGGCGATGGCCGCCCTCTGGCGCTCACCCCCGGACAGCTCGGATGGCAGATGCCCGATTCGAGCTGAGAGGCCAACCCTCTCCAGGAGCTCAAGCGCGACGGACTCAGGCTCCTCTCCCGGCACGTCAGCTGCGAGTGTAGGCAGGAGCACGTTTTCAAGAACCGTGCATTGCGGAAGGAGATAGTGGTCCTGGAAAACGAATCCGATCTCGGTATTCCTGAAGGCGGCAAGGGCCTTGTCATCCAGCTGGAAGGGATCTGAGCCGTCCAGGAGCACCGAGCCGGAGCAGGGCTCCTCCAGCGTTCCAAGGATATGCAGGAACGTGCTCTTCCCGCAACCGGAGGCCCCCTGAATTGCAAGAGACTTGCCGGACCCAAGCTCCAGGTTGATCCCGTCGAGCACCACCAGGGGCTCCGAGGGCGCGGGGTAAGTTTTGGACAGGTTTGAAATTGAGATTCTCAATGCGGCACACCCTCCGAAAGCTATCTTTTCTTGCTCGAAGGAGGGCCGAAGGTCAGCGGCTCACCGGCGTGCGCAACAAGCTGCGAAGAGAGGGAGGCGGGGATTGGACTGGACCTCATCACTCCCTCTGAATCTCGCACAACACAGGCGACGCTGACCTCGCCGCGCGCGACCTCTTCCCCCTTGCTGGTGAAGAGGAATTGGTAGGTGATAGAGCTCCGGCCGATCCTGGCCACCCTGAGCTCGACTGCGACGACATCTTCAAATTGAAGAGGCCGAGAATATTCGCATCGAGTTGAAAGCCTCGGGAAGCCGTACGTGATATCGCCCTCGCAAAGCTGGACGCTGAGCCCGAGCGACCTGAGGAATTCGTGTTCGGTCTCCTCCATAAATTGAAAATAGGAAGAGTAATGGATGATTCCCGCCAGGTCGGTTTCTGAAAACTCCACCCGGCGTTCTTTGCGGTAGTCTGATGGCATAAATTTAAATTACAGCATCCGTGGAAGCTTTGCGAGAGGGAGCGGACATTTGGCGTCTACGCGAGCCGGTTGTAATAGGCGATGGTGTCCTTCGCCATACGCTCCGAACTAAAATGCAGGCTGGCAGACTCCATTCCCTCCCGGCCGAGCCGCTCCCGAAAACCAGGGTCGGCCAGCAACACCCCAAGGGCTGACTTCAACCCATCTCGGTCTGTCGGGTCGTAAAGAAAGCCTCCTCCTCCCTTTCCGATAAGTTCCGGGAAAACCCCCTCATCGGGCAGAACAACTGGGACTCCACTGGCCATCGCCTCCAATGCGTAGAGACCCTTCGATTCCGGGCGTTGAGCTGGAACGGAGAAGAGATCCAGCTCGGAGAGAAACTGAAGCTTTTCCTGCCTGTCAAGCGTTCCAAGAAGCTCGGTTCGATCTGATACGCCTGCCTGGTCAAGGACGCTGGAGACCCCCTCGAGCCATTCCGCTGAA
>DCKY01000271.1:0-21618 GCA_002320775.1 Planctomycetes bacterium UBA1662 | reverse complement strand
GGTCAAGGACGCTGGAGCCCCCCTCGAGCCATTCCGCTGAAGACCGCGGCAGGTAGCCGCCGGCCCGCAGGACCAGCTGATCGTTTCCATCGCGAGAGAGTGCGCAAAATGCCTGGCAAAGCTTATCCAGCCCCTTCTCCGGGCTTATCCTGGCCAGATAGCCAAGCTGGAGCGGTTCCGAGCTGTCTTTTTTAGTTTTCTGGCGATGCCCCTCCAGCGGGATCCCGGGCAGGATGACGTGAACCCTGTCTTCATCCAGACCATATTTTCCGCATACCGCCGAACGGTATGCGGCGCTGACAGCGACCAGCCCATCCAGCTCCCCCGTCCTTTCCTGGATTTCTTCGATGCATTTCGACCTAAACGGCTCCGGAAGCTCACCTATAAAATGATCTTCAGACTGCAAAGTGCAAACGATGGGTATGCCGAGCTCCGCCTTGATCCTTCTCGCCATGCCGACAAGAAGGAGATTCGAGATATGAACAATATCCGGCTTGAGATCCTTCTTGAGCCAGTCGAGAAGCTGCTCAATCTCCTTCTTCTGATATCCAGTCTCGCCAAGCAACATGGAATGAGTCATGGCGCCGAGCTTGGAAGCGTTGGTTCCCACCGGAAGTCTCGAGAGCAGCGCATCTACCGGACGAGAACCTAAAAGGCGATCAATCACAGGCCTGGGCTTACGCAGGTAAGATACGTGCTGTTCGAGATAGGCTCGAATTCCATTAAAAAAGACAGGGCCTCGCCTCACCTCCGGCCCGGGCTCAAGGTCCGTCTGGAGAGGGGTGTAGATGGGAACCAGCGTAACCTCCTCACCAAGGCCGCGAAGCGCTCTCGCCAGGGCGTGGTCACGAAGGCAATTGCCGCAATACATCCCAGCCGCGCCGGCGGTAATGTAGGCGATTCTCACGACTTGACGTCCTGTTTCATTTCTTGGCCGGGTTCAGGTCAAAGCAATAGACCAGGCCGCTATCGCATCCAATCACCATTCGGCCAGCCGCCAGAGCCGGCGAGGCGACAAAGGATCCGTCGCCTTCGAAGGTCCAGACCTTCTTGCCCGTAGCCAGCTCGAGCATGTAGATGTTTTTGTCCGAAGAGCCGCAGAGAATACGGTCTCCCGCGATCACTGGAGAGCTCTCCACCCGGGACCTGGTCTGGAAGGTCCAGGCGGACTTTCCGGTGGCGCGATCAATTCCATGGATCAGCTTGTCACGGCCTCCGGCAACAATGAGCTTTTCGCCAAGGGCCACTGAGGCGTAATAGGGGAACCGCCGCACGGGGTGCTGGTAAGACCAGAGGATCTTTCCCGCCTTCCAGTCAACGCCCTTAATCTGGCTCCCGTAGGTTCCGACATAAAGCTGGCTCCCATCAACCGCCGGAGAGGCTGCTGTGTTTTCCCCAAGCTCAAGCTGGCTGACCTCCTTGCCGGTCTTGACATCGATAACGCGGAGCAGTCCATCGCAGCCTGCCACAAAAGTCTTCCCTTCGCTGATGGCCGGACTGCAATGAACAGGCGCGCCAGTCTCTACCTTCCACAACAACTTGCCCGTCTTGCAATCAAGGCAGTACAAGAATCCATCGTAGGATCCGACCAGCAGAGATGACCCCGAGAAATTAACGCTGGAGAGGATTTCCGCTCCGCCCTCGGTTTCATAGGTCCAGAGAGGTTTGCCCGCAGCGGCATCAACTGCATGCACAAATCCGAAGTCGTCACCGAAGAACAGTCTTCCATCCCGGATGCCCGGAGAGGATCGTATGCCGGCCTTGATCTTGTGTTCCCAGAGTTTCTTCCCTTTCCGGTTGTCGGCCATCAGCTCGAGCGCAACCACCCGGCCATCCACACCGGCGGCATAAACCCGCCCCCCGGCGATCGCCGCGGTAGCCTCCACGGCATCCCCCATGTCAAAGGCCCAGGCCAGGCGGGGCTTGTCAGCCGGGGCCGTCTTTCTCACTCCGGCCTGGAGCGTCCCCCCTCTGAACACCGGCCAGCTGCCGGATTCGGAGTCGGCTGCCTGCGGGTCGGCAGACCTGCCTTTCTCCGAAGCCTTGTCCTGGCCCTGCATCGGCGCCAAAGACAGGAAAAGGGCGAGGATGAAAAGGGGAGGCCCGGCAAACAGGGCCACCCTCTTATTTGTATGCAAGCTGCTCATGTGTATTTAAACCCTTCGGGCTGCCATCCATCAGGAGTTGGATTTTGACCTCAATACGCCGCGCGGTATATCTCGCTGAATCCGACCGGGGTGACCTCCCTGGGATTGAACTGAGCCGTCCATTGGCCAGCGGCCTCGAGCGACATCAAGGGGATGTCCTCCTTGTTTACTTTGCAGTCAGACAGCCTCCCTGGCAAGCCGCTAAGTGATCTAAATTCTTCAAGCCTCGAGGCAAGCGACTCGCTCCCTGCGGCTGAAGCCCCGCAAAGCTCTCGGTAATCATCCTCGCAGGCAACGGAGTTGAACCTGACAACAACAGGGAGCAGGAGCCCGACAGCGACGCCGTGGACAACTCCATAGCGGGCGGTAAGCGGGTTGGCCGCCGAATGGGCCGCCCCCAGCATGGAGTGCTCAATGGCGAGCCCCGCAAGGCACGCCCCGAGCTGCATAGCGGCTCGCGCCTCCACATCCTCGGGGAACTCGATCACTTTCTGGAAGTTTTCGCTCAACAGATTCCAGGCCGCCACCGAAAGTTTTCTGGATACATCGCTTCTTTGCCGGGTGACATAGGACTCAACAGCATGGGAGATCGCATCGATCCCTGTGGCGGCTGTGACCGGGACCGGCTGGGTGACCGTGGTCAGAGGGTCGAGTATGGCCGCCTTGAAAGCGGCGCGCTTGTCGCCGCAGGCCATCTTCTCATGGGTCGCGGCATCGGAGATCAACGCGAAAGATTGAGTCTCACTCCCTGTCCCTGAGGTCGTGGGGACTCCGATCATAGGCAAAAGCTCGGAGGTCGCCTTCCCAACGCCATGGTAGTCGGCCATCGAGCCGCCGCAGCTGTAAACGAAATTGACGCCTTTGGCGCAGTCCATGGCGCTGCCGCCGCCAAGGCCCACCAGCAGGTCCGGCCTGAAGGCTCTTGCTCGCTCAAGCCCTTCGCTGACGTGGATCGTGGTAGGGTTCTCCTCCACGCCGTCGTACAGGTCGACCGCAAGGCCTGCCGATTCAAGCGAGTCCAGCCCGCGCCGGGTATGCCCAGCGGATGTCACGCCTCGATCTGAAACGACCAACACCCTGGCGGCGCCCAGCTCCTTTGACAGCGCCCCTAGCTGCGCAAGGCTGCCGGGTCCGGCAACGATCCGTGTAGGCGAATATTTATCTAGAAGATCCTTCGACATGTATTTAAGGCGGCATTAACCGGGTCTTGGAGACGCCCCTAACAACAATCTGCATGTAAGGCTGGAGAAAATTCAGGCGCCTGGGTCAATAAACTCCGACGACGACATTCTGCTCCAGGCTGCCGAATGGCCTGACATCGCGAACTCCATCCCAAGGGTAAGCCAAAATCGGTTCGGACCGATAGGCCTCATCCCGCTCAAGGAAGCCCGGGACGAAAAACTCCTTGGTGAGGGTTGTGAGTTTGACCCGGCCGAGCTCTCCGTAGCCCACGACGTCAGCGGGAGAATCCGGCTGAACCACCTGGAGGACCGCCCTGGGCTGAGGTGCGAAATAGGTAATAGCGTACCCTCCGCCAGGCACATAGGGACGATTACAGGCGAGACCCATGAGCGTATTTCCATAGGTGGGGACAAAGTCTATCCCGGGAACGAGCTCCTCCCTCGCCTTCTGATGGAAGGTTTCATCCATTTCAGTTCCCCCGCAGAAAATACCGGTTATTCCAAGCCGTCCGATATCGACCTTTTCGCATAGAGCCTCAAGGAGCTTGGGGGTTGTAAACATGCATTTTACATTCGGATGGGCCCTGAGGATGGTCAGAGCCTGGTCCACCACGTGATCCTTGTAGGCCTGGGCGCCCTCAACCCAACCTCGCTTGAGGCATTTGACGACCCACCTTGGATCCATGTCGAGGCAGAAGGAGATGCCTCCTCGATGCTGGGCAAGGTGCTCTACGGCCAGGCGGAGGCGCCTTGGGCCTGTGGGCCCAAGCGAGATCCAATCCGAGCCGGGAGGGAAGCTCTCATCAGAGAGTGTCTTGCTGAACAGTTCGTAATCGACCCTGAAATCTTCACTGGAAATCCGGCTCTTCGGAAGGCCCGTACTCCCGCCTGTCTCGAAGATATAGATAGGTTTTCCAGCAAGGCCCTTCGGAACCCATCGCTCAACCGGCCCGCCCCGCAGCCATTCGTCTTCAAACGCATCGAATCGCGACAGGTCCGCGAAGCTCCGAATCTCTTCACGGGGATCCCAGGAAAGATTATCGGCGTAATCGAGCCAGAAGGGGGAGCCCGTCTCGGGGCTGAAGTGCCAATCGACAACCTCGCGGACCCAGGAGTCAAGCTCGCCGGCCGCATGCTGAACCTGCTCAGCGGTTGCTTCTAAACTTTCGGTTGTTTCGCTCAAGTGTAAGCCTGTTTTCTTTTCAGTTCTTTTTCTCTGTGATGGCGAACAGGGTCGTCCTGTTGGCGATGTAGAGGACTCCGTCAACCGCGACAGGGGTGGTGTAGACCGAGTTGTCCATGTTGGTTTCACTGATGACCTTCATCTTCTTGCCGTGCTCCAACACCACGACATCTCCATCCTCGTCTCCGAGGAACACCTTGCCATCGATGACGGTGGGCGACCCCCAGACCGCAGCCAGCATGTCATATACCCAATAGGGCTTGCCGGTTTTTTCGTCGAGGCAATGCAGGAAGCCACTCAGGTCGGAGATGTACAGCAGGCCGTCGGCAATGGCGGCGGTGGAGATCGTTCGCTTGAATTCCTCTCCACCGTAATGCCAGACCTTGGCCTTTTCGGTGATATCCCCGGTCGCGCCATTTGCATCAATCGCATAGAGATGCCCGATACCTTCCCCGTGCTCCGGATCCTGGCCAACGGCAAGATAGACGAGATCGCCTAACATGACAGCGGTGGAAATAATATTATTGCGTGTCCCAAGACCTCCCAGTTCCCACTTGGAATCCTTCGGGTTGAGATCAAACTTCCACAGGAGGTCGCCGTCGTTTGGCTTGAAGCTATAGAGCCAGCCATCACCCCCCGGGAAGAGCACCTGGGGAACTCCGTTGGCCACGCCATAGGTCGCGCAGGACCACTGCCCGTGAAGGATCCCCTCGCCTGGCGCGTTGCTGCCCCAGACCACCTCGCCAGTCTTCTTATTTACAGCGAGAAAGCTAGGCGCCCTGGGGTTAGGGATGGCGATATGGTCTCGCTCAACTCCATTGGAGGTGATCAGGAAGACAAGGTCGCCAACGACAAGGGGCGAGCACGTTGCCAGGTTGTGGGGGAAAACGCCAAACTCGTTGAGCATGTCAAGGACCCAGATGAAGTCCCCATCGATCTTGCTGGTGTATTTCTCATCCTTATAGGGCCCATCGTTTTCGCCATCGAGAAATCCTTCGACATCAGCGCAAACCAGTTCGCAGCGATTGCTGATGTAGTAAATGACCCCGTCTTCAATGACAGGGGACGAGCAGATCCCCTGCTCCGGCCAGTCATTCACGCGCCCCTGGCTGAGCTTGTCATGGACCGCCTGCCAGAGGAGCTTTCCATCGGCAGCGGAGAAGCACATAATATTGCCCTTGTCGCCGACGATGTCCGGGTTCCTCTTGCCCTCGTTGTTGGTGCCGACAAACACCCTTCCATCGGCGATGCTTGGGTTGCCATAGCTTTGCGACCCTAGAGGCGCGGCCCATTTGATGTTTTTCCCGCTGGCGACATCCCAGGAGGAGGGAATGCCCGTAGCGAAGCTATTGACCATATTCCTTGACGTCTGCCCTCCCCACATGGGCCAGCTCTGGGCGACCTTGACGTCTTTCTTTGAATCGGTTTTTTTGGCGGGAGCCTCCCCGGCAGGAGCCTTCACGTCCTTCCCGGCCGCGGCCGGAGCCTCTTTTGACTTTCCCTCACTGTCAGAGCTATCGCCTTCGTGGAGCAGGAAGACCTCGCAGCCTCCGGCAATTGCTACCAGGGCAGCGGCGAACAACAGCATCCCCGTCAAGCGGTAATGTGGCCTGTAAGTATTTTCAAGATGCATCGAATCTTCTTTCATTAATGCCGCGCTCAGGCCGGCAGGAAGCCGGGGCCGAGAAAAGCGAACCGTTTATTTGTTTTCAGTGATAATGATGTTGTCGTAGAAAATCTCACCGCCGATTTTCTTGTCTGTACTTCCGGCAGAATAGGCGTAGAGCCCCGGGGCTCCGTTGTGATTGGGCGTCGAATCGTTCACTTCAAGGGTCCAGGCCGCCGGCTCTTTCGTTCCTCGCTTCCAGACCTTGGCCCGCACGACGGCTTTTCCGCCGGAGCGGTCCACCTTCATCTTGGCGGTGTACCAGACCTTTGGATCCCACTTGAACCTTATCTTCTTTTCAAGCCTCGGCATAGGAGACCAGGCGACGATCCTGGCGCCCTGGCGGTTACCAAGCAGGTCAAAGCGATACCTGCTGACAAAGAAGCCCATGTCGGGAAGCTGAAATTTCTGCTCTGTCCCCATCATGTCCAATTGGAAGGTGTAATTTTTCTGGGAATGAAGCCCGAAGTACATCCTTGCGAGAATGAACTTCGGCTTGTCAGAGAGCTTCTTGAGAACCTTGTTCCCATCCAGGTCGACCACCTTGAATTTGACCGCCCCCGCGCTGATCCAGCCTGGGGGAGCGAGGCCTGGCTTGCGGTCTTCAAAGTCAATATTCAAAGGGAGCGAAGGAACAACCCTGACTCGGGCGGAGCCCTTGAGGCCGGCATGGGAGGCTGTCAGGATCCCCCCCTGGAAGGAGCCGTCCCGGGCAGTAGACAGCACGCCCTTGGCATCCACCTTGCCGCTCAGGCCGGACACAGACCATTCCGGGGCACACTCGCCAATAAGCATCCCCTTCGAATCAAAAAGCAGCGCCTTGAAGGTGAGGGTCTTCCCCGGCTGGGTCTCCACCTCCGCAGGCAGCACCTGGATATGCGATGGCTTGGCTCCGGCCCCTGCTTTTGCGGAGCTGGCCGGCCATGGAATCCCTGCTGCCCCGGCGCCGGCGGAGGCCTTGCCTATGCAGTAAATGTTATGTGAAGTACAGAAATACACCTTCCCTCTGGCAATGCATGCCGAGCCGTTAATTTCCATGGGGCGCCCATCTTTCAGGGCGAACTTCTCCTTGCTCAAGGTCACGGCCTTCTTGTCTCCAAGCTTCAGTATGGAGAAGTGGCCGCTAACCTCGCCCACGTAGAGCTTGCCATCTCCGACAACCGGAGAGGCCTTGAGGACTGTGCCGACATTGTGAACCCAGGCCTCCTTGCCCGTCTTCAGGTCAAAGCAGTGGATGTTTGCGGAATTCGATCCGACATAGAGGTACTTGTCATCGGCGGCCGGCGAGGAGTATCCCGCCGTCAGGCCATCCACCCTCCAGACCTCGTTGGTCTCTGTGATGTCACCCGTCCCTGTCGCCTTGAAACATACGACTCGGCCCATCACAGGCTGCTTGGGATCGGTGCTGAGCTGGTTCTCTTCGCTGTGGCAGGCGTAGACAAGGCCGCCGTGTACAACAACCGATGCATTGAGCCCGCGCTTTGACAGCCGGAAGGTCCAGATCTTCTCGCCTGTCGATGATTTCAACCCATAGACATTGCCATCCGCGCAACCGACCACCAGGACCCGGACACCATCGACAATCGCCACGGAAGGCATCGAATAGGTGGTGTCCAGCGGCGCGCCGCCCGGAGTCGACCACCAGATGACCTCGCCGGTGAGTTTGTCGAGAGCAAGATACCTGTGCGAGCCCCTTCCCTGCTTGCCCCAGGAAGAGTTAAGAAAGCTGATAACGACCCGGCCCTCATCCACCATGGGTGTGTGGGTCCGGCCTCCGTAGCCGGAGATCCGGCCAAACTCCTCGGTGAGCGAGTGACGCCAGACCTGCTTTCCATCTTTGTCGATACAAACGAAAACCCCCTGGACCCCATGGACAATTACATTGCCCGTCTCGGGGTCGATGCAGGGATTGGACCAGCCGACACGGGTTGAGGGTATGTCGGTAAGGAAAATATTAAAGGCGTAGCGCCAGAGAACCTTGCCGGATTCCGCGTTCATGCAGACGACCTCTTCCTGCCAGGTTTCGCCCTCGCCGGTCAGGTGGAGAACGTAGATTCGCCCATCCCAGGCAACGGGGGCCGAGCGAGCCCCGACAGGCATTGTCCAAAGCAGGTTTTCGCCATCCTTTGACCATTTGGCGGGCAGGTTTTTCTCAGGAGAAAAACCCCGCTGGCCAGTTCCACGCCATGCGGGCCACTCATCTGCGGCAACGCTGCCATGCAACAACAGCCCTGCAACCACAGCGGCGGCAATGAGAACCAAAGCCTGAAATAAAACCGGTTTTTCGCGCAAGTTCATTGCTGGTTATCCTTCTCTCTGACCAATCTCCTGGCTTTCAATTCATGTCGAGGCAAACTCCCCTGATCCACAAGGCGCACCCTGACTCTAAACAGCAGTGCATCATGCAAGGCCTTGGCAATACGCCCCGGAAGTTCTTCCAGGGCGGCGGAATCGTCTTCGCCGGCACCGCCGGCGGGCTCAATGTCCACTTCAAGGGAATTTAAGTCCCCAGACTCTACCACCCGCAGGCGATACTCCGCAACCTCGCGAAATTCCCGTATAACGGTTTCGATTGCAGTGGGATAGACATTGTTTCCTCTGATAAAAAACATGTCGTCCGCCCGGCCGAGGATCCCTCCATCAAAGAGCTTGAGGCCAGCCTCCCCGCCCGCCCCTTCTTCGTCATCCCTGGCCTTCAACCGCACCATGTCACCCGTCCTGTAACGCAGAAGGGGGCTCCCGCTTCGCCCAAGGTTGGTAAGCACCAGCTCCCCGGCCTCTCCATCCTCAACCTCTTCGCTGGAGCCCGGCTTGACGACCTCGATGATGAAGTCCTCCTCCAGAGGACAGAGCGCCCCCGGGCTTTCCCGGGGCTCATAGGTAACACAGCCGATTTCCGTCATCCCGTGATGGTCCCTCACCTCAGCCCCCCACAGCTCAGCAATGCGCTTGCGCGTGCCGGGAACCAGCCCCCCCGGCTCGCCAGCGACAACAAGAAGCCGAACGGAGCAGCCTGAAAGCTCGATGTTGTTTTCTTCGGCCGCCTCGGCAAGGTGAAGGGCATAGGTCGGAGTGCAGCAAACCACGGTGATCTCGTGCTCGAGCAGGCAGGCAAGCCGTCCGATGGAGCTCATGCCTCCTCCGGCCAGGCAGAAATTGCCTAGCTGGAGCCCCGCCTCAAAGGCCCCCCAGAATCCAATAAAAGGCCCAAAGGAGAAAGGGAAGAAGAGGCGGTCCGATTTCTCAAGGCCCACCCCGACATAGACCTTTTTCCAGCAGTCGATGAACCATTGCCAGCTATCTGCAGTATCCAGCCAGTAAATTGGCTCTCCCGTGGTCCCTGATGTGCGATGGATGCGAAGGTAGTCATCTAACTCGTAGGTCAGGTTCGACCCATAAGGAGGAAATTTTTCCTGGTCAGCCTGGAGCTCTGATTTCTCTGTAAACGGAAGCTTTTCAAGCAGACCCTCAAGGGTTTCGCTATCGCCCAGCTCGGATATTTTGAAGCCAGATTTGTCTAATTTATGCCGATAAAAACTATTGCTGGGATAGATCTCTTTCAGGAGATCCGTGAGCTTCTCCAGCTGAAGTTTTCTCAAGCTGTCGTGTTCATTTTCGATGAGCATATTTCTGCCGAAATGGAACTGTTCACTAGCATCAGGGCTGGACGAAAAATCGCCGCCCCCGCACAAGGATTATATTTTTACTCGGCTATAAAACCAAGCCCCTCGACCCTGGGCAAAGCCGGTTTATCAGGAAACTGGAAATGAGCTGGGCGCTCGTTTCAACATTCAGAGGACCCCGACACTCATGAGCAATATGCGAATCCACCCTGTCGTCAGCACAAGCATCCTTGCCTGCGCCATCATCCTGTCCTTTACCTTTGGGTTCGCTGAAGACTCAGGGCTCCAGGCTCCTGCAACCTTCCCCGGCCATTCAAGCTGGGTGACCTCTATCGCCGTTTCAGGCGACGGAGAGGTCATCGCCGCCGGCGGCGGAGAGACCCTGACGATCAAGCCGGGGCAGGCCAGCTTTTTCGACACCGGGTCAGGAGCAAAGCTTAGCGGTTTCGAGCCGCACAAGAGCACGGTCTGGTCCGTCTCGATCTCCCCTGACGGAGAGACCCTTGCAACCGCCGGAACGGACAAGCTCATCAAGCTCTGGCGGACGCAGCTGGGAGGAAAGATGAAGCTCACGAGGACCATGGAGGGACATAAGAACTGGGTCACCGCCATCAGCTTTTCTCCGAATGGGAAGCTCATCGCCTCTGCCAGCGAAGATACGACTGCCAAGATCTGGGATACTGCCACGGGGGCGCTTCTTGGAGATCTGGCCGGTCACGCGGGCACGGTTCGGACGGTCGCTTTTTCTCCGGACGGGAAATGGATCGCTACCGGGTCGTTTGACAAGACAGTCCGGCTCTGGGATGTCGCCTCCCGAACAGAGAAAGCCAAAATCGACGCCCATAAAGATGCTGTGTGGTCCGTCAACTTCAGCCCTGATGGAAAAACGCTCGCCACCGCAGGAGCCGACAACATGACCAGGCTCTGGAATGTCACCCCCTCGGATGGCGGCATCTCAGCGGCAAAGAAGGCCGAGTGGAAGGCCCATCAGAACTGGGTCACCTCCATCGCCTTTTCCCCCGATGGAAAGCTGCTGGCGAGCTCGAGTTTTGATCACAAGGTGAAGCTCTGGGATGCCTCCGAGGGCAAGCACTATGCAACCCTGGCCAGGCCGGGCTGCACGATCTGGTGCGTAACCTTCTCAAGAGATGGCAAGACCCTCTACTGCGGAACCAGCAGCCAACCCGGCAAGGAGGACACTCTCCTTCGCTGCTCGATCCCCGCCGCACCTGTCGAGGACCCCGAAGAGATTGCCCTGATGAAGCTCGAAGCTGAGAGAAAGGCTCGCCGAGAGGCCGAGGCCCTGGCCCTGAAAAAAGCTGAGGAAGCGAAGAAGGCCCAGGAGGCACAGGTCCGCGCGGAAGCTGAAGCTAAAAAGAGAGCTGAGGAGGCGAAGAAAAAGGCGGACGCGGCACGAACGGCCGCGGCGGAAGCGGAGAAAAACAAGCAGGCCTCCATCAAGGCCGCAGCGGCGGCAAAGGCGGCCAGTGACAGCGCCGCCAGGTCCGCGGCGACCGCAGCCAAGGCGGCAACTGAAGACGCTGCCGCTAAAAAAGCGTCGGCGGAAGCCGCCGCCGCCCTCAAGCAGGCGGCCGACGATGCCAGGAAGGCCATCGAGGCAGCCGAAAAAGCAAAGAAGGCTCTCGATAAGAACTGACTTCCGAGCGACTCACTAATGGCAAAAAAAAAGCCGCGAGAACCCGTCCGGAACTCACGGCCTTAAAATGTTTACTTTATGAGCGCTGTCTCAGGCAGCGTCTCCCGTCGTGCAGTCAACAGCCTCTTCGGGAAGCGCGGGGCCCCCAATGAAGAGATAGTTGAGCATGAAGACAGCGTCCGAGAGATCAATGTCGCTGTCGCTGTTGACATCGCCGGCGGCCCTGCAGGTCATGGGGTCCCCGAGGAAGAGCTCCCTGAGGATAGCCATGGGGTCCGAGATGTCGTGAGCGTGGTCCTGGTTCACATCGCCGGACTGAGCCTGGGAGGCCGGAAGGTCGTAATCAAAGCGGGCGCTCGTATTGCAGGTGTAGGAAAAAGTCCCTCCGGCAAATTCACCCTCGCCGGCAAGGTGCATGATCACTGATCCGATGCTTCCGCTGCCGTGAATGGTGCCCTCTTCGACCGCGGTCAGGTTGACGGGCGAGACAAAGCCGACCTGCCAGAGCTGGCTGTCGTCGAACTCGATCTGGAAGGTCGCCTCGACCGCGAACTCCCGCGTCTCGGGATTGTAGGTCCCGGCGGGGCTCTCGCCTTCTTCGGTGACCAGGGTGATCGTGATCGGGCCGGTGCTCATTCCGAAGAGCATGATGGGGTCGATTTCCTGGTGCCAGGAAGCCAGAGCCGCGGTGCCCTCATCTTCATCGACCACCAGCTCAAAGCTACCGCCCACGATGTTCATATCGACTGTCGCGCCGCTGAGCTCAAGAGGGAACTGGATGGTGTAATTGTTCGGGCCAATCGTCGGATCAAAGATAGCTGTCCTGGAGACCGGGTCCGCAAACAGGCTGGTCGACAATGCGAAGAGGATGACACTACAAGCGAAAAAGGTTTTCATGTTCCGTCCCTTTTGTCTGCCGCATCCGGATCGGAGGCGTTTGACACTAAAATATCGTGCTTTTGACTGCTCCTGAGGGCGACAACGCATCGCTACCGGAATCGGCACAGGCGCGGCAAAAAGCCTAATCATTTAAATAAACCTAGTCGTAAATTGAACAGACTCAAGAGGCGTTGTCAATCCAATTTGGACCTCGTCAAAGGTTTGAGGCAGGCCCCTGCAAAGGAGGTTTTCACACAAGAAGGTTCCCGGCTCAGGCGCCGAGATTGGCAACCCAAAGCGCGAGGAGGATGACCGCGACCACCCCCAGGCAGCTCAGCATAAAACCGAGGATGTCGATTGAGCCCGGGCGTTGAATCTCGAGCGAACTTCCCGGGAACAATTTCTTATGATCAAAGCGGTCTGGCGAGGCATAAGAAAGCTCAAGCTCTCGCTTGTCCTTGTCGGGGTCCGGCTCTGTGGGGGTTTTCATTTTCACGTAAAATCGATCCAGGGACTCCTTGCTGTTGGGCCGGGTAAGGAGGCTGGCGATGATCATGACGAGGAAAGGGACCAGGACCTTGAGAGGCAGCCTCAGGGCCTCGACGGCCTCTCTCGAAAGCCCCTGCAGGTCGACCCCGATGGCTCGATAAAGAAGAAAATCAAAATTGAAGAAGCCCAGGCCCCTGAACCGTGTTTCCGAACCATAGCGCCTCGTGACTACCCGGGCCCCTGACTCGTCCTCCTCGGTCGTAACGACAGTCGGTTTTTCAGGCCCGCCCAGTCGAACGAACCCATCCTTCCAGAACACGGACCGCGGGGCTGTTATCCGAGTTTCCATAAACTCCTCCCCCACCTTCAACTCCTTCGGCTCCAAGGCTCCGGGCTCTTTCCCCTCCTGCGACCGCCAGGCCTGAATTTTGAGGCTTCTCCGAGCGACATCCGCAGGGCTCGCAGGCCGCGTCACGGTCCTGCTGACCTCCGCGGTCGTCACGGCATAGCTTTGATTTTCGCGCAACCCGGGTACAAGCGGAAGCAGCATTGGCAACAGGACAAACACAATTAAAGAAAAGATGACAGTAGTCCACGCGCCCTTTTTCGTCCCCCTGCGCCAGAACATTCCGATCCAGAACGGAGCGGCAAATATAACCGGGATCTCCCACGCATTCTTGAGCTGCCCAAAAACATCGTAGCTTGCCAGGGACAGGAACACTGCGCCGGCGATGATAGTGACGCCAACGACCCGCCCCACGAGCAAATAACGCTCCTCGCTGGCATCTTTGTCCAGGTAGGCAGCGTAACAATTCCTCACCACCAGGGCGGAGGTCACCAGCATATAGCAGTCAGCGGATGACATCAGCGCGGCCAGGAGGCAGGCCACCATCAGCCCGACGAGGCCAATGTTCAATGGACCAAGCAGCTTTACCGCCGCGAGCCCCCAGACCTTGTCCGGATCTTTTCCAATTTCCGGGTCGACGGACAGCAGGGCCAACATGATCAGGCCAGTCAAGGCCCAGCCCACCGTGCAGAACCGCTTGAGAAAATTGCCGACAACAAGCCCGACCCTGGCGGAATTTTCAGACTTTGCCGAGCCCCCTCCAGTGGCGATGAAATGGGGCTGAACTACGATCCCGACAAGATTGAGAAGAAAGATGCAGGCTATGTAGTAGAGAGGGAACTCGTTGCCCGCCAACTGGAAGGCGGAGGCGGGCAATTGCTCGTGCAGGTGCCTGAACCCGTCCATCAATCCTTCCCTGGCGGGATCGCCGAAGTTCTCGACAAGCAGGTCGAGCCCGAAAGGAATCAGGAGGACGGAAAGAACAATGATGAAAAACCCCTGAATCAGGTCTGTCCAATAGGCCGCGCGCAAGCCTCCAAGAACGCCATAGACGACAACCACGAGCCCGATAATCGGCAGCAGGATTGTTTTCAATGACCCGTCCGCCAGCCCTGGCGCGATCAAGGGCTCACAAACCTTGCTGACCGCGGTGAAGGCGACAGAAAGGTAGAGCATGTAAAATACGATCCCGAAGACGGAATAGGCCGCCCCGAGAGCCCTGCTTTCATATCTCTCCACAAACCAATCCCCGATAGTCAGATGCCGCATACGTCGATACCAGACCGCGAAGATCCAGTAGAACGGGGTCACCAGGAGCCAGAATAGAACACTCCAGATTCCGCTGAAGCCGCTCGTGTAGGTGTTCCTGCCGACATTCACAGGGTCATTGGCGCCGGTGCCGGCCCCGAAGGCGGCAAAGGTCTGGAAGAGCTTCCCGAAAGTTCTTCCGCCGAGGAAAAGATCCTCCTGATGCTTCACCTTCTTCATGCACCAGACGCCGATGGCTGCCATGGCGAGAAAGTAAACGGCCAGGACGATATAATCGATCAGTGACATGCGGCCCTCTCTGGATGCGGCGGGGTTGCCGGCGATCTTTTTCGCCTCGCCACCTAGGAGTTGTCAAGCAGAACATTGCCTCCGGGCATTGGGTTTCGGTACACTCCTGCCCCTATGGCACGAATCAACGACCACTACCAGAAACTCTCCGCCGGCTACCTGTTTCCGGAAATCGCCAGGAGGGTCCAGGCGTTTTCACAGGAAAACCCTGAAGCCAACCTGATCAAGCTTGGGATAGGGGACGTCACCAGGCCTCTTCCTCCAGCCGTCATCGAGGCCTTCCAGGATGGCGTAGCCGAGATGGCTTCCGTGGAGACCTTCAGAGGTTACGGCCCAGAGCAGGGCCATCTCTTTCTACGAGAACTCATCGCGGCGAATGACTACGCCCCGAGAAACGTGGCGATCAAACCGGAGGAGATCTTTGTCTCGGATGGGGCCAAGTGCGACTGTGGCAACATACAGGAGATCTTTTCTGTAGACTGCACGGTGGCCGTGGCCGATCCGGTCTACCCGGTCTATATCGACACCAACGTCATGGCCGGGCGCACAGGATCCCCCGATGACCGCGGCTGTTATGAAAACATCCTCTACATGCCCTGCACCGAGGAGAATGGGTTCCAACCCGAGATTCCGGATGTTGCGGTGGACCTGGTCTATCTCTGCTCGCCCAACAACCCGACGGGGACAGCGGCCACCCGGGAACAGTTGACGGCGTGGGTTGCGTACGCCAGAGATTGCGGGGCCGTCATCCTCTACGATGCCGCCTACGAAGCCTACATCAGCGACCCGGACCTCCCTCGCTCCATCTACGAGATCGAAGGCTCCAGGGATGTAGCGATCGAGTTCCGGAGCTTCTCAAAAACTGCCGGCTTCACGGGCACCCGATGCGCCTTCATTGTCGTCCCTCACGAATTGACCGGGAAAAATTCCGCCGGCGAAGATGTCTCCATCCATCAGCTCTGGAACAGGAGGCACTCCACCAAATTCAATGGAGTCTCTTACCCCGTGCAGCGAGCGGCGGCTGGCGTCTACACCGAAGCTGGAAAGGCGCAGGTCCGCGACCTCATTGAATTCTACATGGAGAATGCCCGGATTATCAGAGAAGGACTCCAGGCCGCCGGGTATTCAGTCCATGGCGGCAGGCACTCCCCCTACAGCTGGCTTCGAGTTCCAGGCAACGCGACGTCTTGGGAATTTTTCGACCTCCTGCTCGACTCGACCCATGTTGTCGGCACCCCTGGTTCGGGCTTCGGGCCATCGGGGGAGGGTTATTTCAGGCTGAGCGCCTTCGGGGAGCGGGAGAATATCCAGGAGGCCATCGCAAGAATACAGGCGAAGCTTCCGGCAAGCTGAGCTTGCGGTCTTCTTCTCAAAGACGCTCCCGCCGGGATTCCTGGGGAGGCTTTCCCGGAGCTTTTTTTTTGCTGATATCCCAGGCGACAAGCCATCTTTCTTTGCCGGCCTGGGCAAATCCGAGCTTCTTAATGAGGCGCTCCTCCATATCCGGCATATGGGCGGCTCCGTAAAAGATCCCTATCTTTTTTTTGCCCGCCTTGATTTCTTTCTCAAGGACCCTGATGGCGACCTTGTTTCGCTCGCCCACAATCACCGACTCACCATCCCCCTCGAACCCGGCCATGAGGTCCTCCATACCTTCCATCTGCCTTGCAAAAAGGTACTTGAGTGATCTCGCCGAGTCCTCACTGGTGAAAGCGCGGATCAGATCGAAAACCCCGGGAGGCTTGCCCTTGCCTTCCTTCTGACGTTTCATTTCAGCTTGCATTGACTTCATCATGAGCGAGAGGAACCCCTCCCCCTTCTTTTTCTGAAGACGAAAAAAAGTATCCGGGTCCATGTCGGCATGAACGAAATTCGGCCTGGCGTAATCAATGCCATCGAGCTGAAACTCGAGATCGAGGGCCGTCTTCAGCCCTCTCTGGAAAACGCTGATAATGCTCCCACCTTCTTTCTTGCCGCCAGCGGAAGGGCTGACCCCCTCGGGCTTGATCATCTCATAGAGAAGAGAGTCGTAGCGGCGAAAGTCAGCCTCCAGATCGTCATAGTACTTCTTGTCTCCGACATGAACGGCCGAGATCAGAGAGACCTCAACCCCCTCCTTATTGCGATAGGTAACGATCGAGGTCTTCAGCTCGCCCGTCTCTTTCCCTTGATCTTCGAATTGAAGGAACCTGGACTTGTCTGCAGGCCTTGCATGGGCAACTGAAACGCCGAGCGCCAGTGACCCAAGAAGGCAGAGGATTCGAAAACGACTCATCTTGCTACCGCCCCCTGTAAGAAGTTCGCGATCAAAGGACAGGCCTCCCCCCGGGAGGCGCCCTGGATGACCGTATTGCTACTAACAATACACTCAACAATTGGGCATTCCATTGGAAATCCACGCTCTTACCCTCCTTGATTACAATGGCGCTTCCCGTTACGGTGTAGGATCGATAGTCTGAATTGAGCGGCCAACCAGCTTTAACAGGAGGATTCTGTGAGTAAAAAGAGCAAGCCTGACGTATCTCGTCGCGGGTTCATCAAGGGGGCGGCCGCCGGCAGCGCGGTTGTCGGTTTCAATATACCCCTCTCCGCCCGCCCCGCCAGAGCATTCAAGATCGGCCTCATTGGCTGCGGGGGACGCGGAAGCGGCGCCGCGGGCAATGCGATCCAGGCTGCGAAAACTCAGGGCGATACCGCCAGCATCTACGCGGTCGCCGACCTCTTCAAGGATCGAGCTGAGCGAGCCCGCAGAACCCACAAGATCCCAAAAGAAAGAACCTTTGTCGGATTCGACGCCTTTAAGAAGCTGCTGGATCTCGATCTGGATTATGTCATTCTGGCCACCCCTCCTCACTTCCGGCCCGAGCATTTCGATTTGGCAGTCTCCGCCGGCAAGCACGTCTTTACAGAAAAGCCGGTGGCCGTTGACGCTCCCGGCATCCGCCGCTTTCTCGCGGCCGGAGAAAAAGCCAAAAAGAACGGCATCAGCGTTGCCGCTGGAACCCAGCGCCGCCACCAGAAGCAATACGTCGAGTGCCAGAAGCGGGTCGCGGATGGGGCTATCGGGCAGATTGTCAATGGTCGCTGCTATTGGAACATGGGAGGTCTCTGGACCCGGCAAAAGGAAAAGGGCTGGTCCGACACCGAGTGGCAGGTCCGCAACTGGCTCTACTTCACCTGGCTCTCCGGCGACCATATAACCGAACAGCACGTCCACAACCTCGACGTCATCAACTGGTTCATCGGCTCACATCCGATCAAGGCTCGCGGGATGGGCGGACGGCAGGTGCGTACCGGAAAAGATGTATACGGAAACATCTTTGACCACTTCGCCACCGAGTTGATCTATGCCAACCCGCAAGGCAGCGGCTACCCGGACATTCGAGTGACCAGCATGTGCAGGCAAATCGTCAGCTGCTGGAACGATGTATCCGAATTTGTCGTCGGAACCAAGGGCAGCTCGAATTGTCGCAAGAATATCTGGGGCCCCAATGAATGGAAATGGTCTGGAAAGCAGCAGAACCCTTATGTGCAGGAGCACATTAATCTGCAGGCCAGCATCAAAGAAGACAAGGGCACCCTGAATGAAGCCGAGAACGTTGGTCACAGCACCATGACGGCTATTCTCTCCAGGGCCACCTGCTACACCGGCAGGGATGTCACCTGGGATGCCATGATGAAGAGTGACGAGCACTGGGGGCCTGAGAAGTTCGTAGGGGAAGGCGGCAACAACGACTTCAGTCGCTACAGCTTCGATGGAGCCCTTGCCATTCCTCCCGTCCCCCAGGTCGGGAGACCGATGTAGATTCTTTTTGCTGAAACTGAACGGGGACAGGACAACCTCATGGAGGTCCTGTCCCCTTCTCATTACTAACGCATATGAGCCCGATTAATTGGAACTCGATCGAAAGATGAAAATTCGCCCCCACACGCCGCCCATCTCCGCGATTATTACGATGTGCATTCTTCTCATCGCTGCCGCCAGGCTTTCGGGCTTTGAGCCCACAACCAAAATGGCGGTGAAAGACGGGTTCTGGGAAATCAACGGCAAGCCAACCTATGAAGGGACTGACACGGAGGGGTTGCTGATGGGCGTGAGGATGGTCAACTGCACATTTGATGACAGAAACGCCAAGACCTCGCCTAAGGGCTTCGATGCGGACAAGAACACCGAGGCCTTCCTCAAGAAGCTCCCCCGATACGCATCCTGTGGAATCAACACCATCATCCTGAACCTCCAGGGAGGCGACCCGGGGTATGCCGGATCCATCAACTCCGCCTTCAACCCTGACGGTTCACTCAGGGAGGCGGATCTCAAGCGCGTTAGCCGGGTCATCGAGGCCTGCGATAAAATCGGGGCTGTCGTTATCCTTGGCTATTTCAGCCCCGCGCAAGACCAGGTGCTCCGGGACGAGGCGGCAGTAAAGGCCGCCGTCTCCAATGCCAGTGCCTGGCTTAAAAAAAAGGCCTACACCAACGTCCTCGTCCAGGTCGCGGAAGAGCACACCTCCAAAAAATACAAACACGCGATGATCGCCTCGCCTGAAGGCTGCGCCTCCCTCATCAAGGCCGCTCGGGCAACGAACCCCGGAATGCTGGTCTCCGCCAGCGGAGCCCCCAATGGCCGGGTCGCCAACGAGATTGGAGA
Organism: Planctomycetes bacterium UBA1662; assembly: GCA_002320775.1. Lineage (GTDB taxonomy): Bacteria > Planctomycetota > UBA8108 > UBA8108 > UBA8108 > UBA8108. The sequence goes on along the minus strand of DCKY01000271.1, from coordinate 2,242 downwards.
TGAGGCCAGCATCCTGCTCCCTCGCTTCAATTCAACACCACTTGACCGATTCAACCTGATGGTCGTCAAATTAGCCAAGAGATCGAAAGCTATTGTGAGTGTTGACGACTCAAAGACCGGGGAGCTCGCCGTGGCCGCGATGAATCTCTGCGTTCAATCTCTCTGCTCCTGGACCTACTCGAACCTGAAGGCCAACCAGCATTACCCCTTCGCCTACCAGGGCGAGGAGGACGACCCGGGAGTCTACGCTGAGCTGAAAAAGATCGTTGGCAATTGAGGCTCTGCCTGAAGAAATAAAGGCGCCATGGTAAAGGACCTGATAACCGTCGGTTTCGGAGGAGCCCTGGGGGCGATGGCTCGCTACCTGGCAGGCCAGTTGGCCCAGCGGCTCTTTGGAGCAAGCTTTCCCTGGGGGACGCTTGCGGTCAACATCTCGGGGTGCTTTCTCATCGGGCTTGCGTGCGGCCTGCTTCAGACCGCGGAGGCCTCGACCCCAAGGCTCTTCATTATCGTCGGAGTGTTGGGAGGATTTACCACCTTCTCAGCTTTTGGCTACGAGACCATGGACCTTCTCAAGGAGAACGGCGCCGGCTCCGCTGCCGCCAATGTTGGCCTTCAAATTGCCGCCGGGCTGTCCGCTGTCTGGCTGGGGCAGGCCTTGTCTAAAACTCTCTGACTCCGACAACCGGCAGGCCCGCGGCCTCAGCCTTCCTGCTCAAATTTGAAAAGCCAGCCGCTCAACTCCAGCTCGTCTCCATCCACAAGGGCGAGCCACTCGGTGTGGGGAATGTTCCGCCCGTTAACCTTGACCGTCCCATCAACAATGACCTTGAGGTCGTTCTCTCCGCAGCCATCCACCGGCAGGTAGAGACGGATGTGCTCGGCTTCAATCCCGACAGCCTTAACCAGCACATCTGCTCGAGCCGGATTGGAGCCAAGGATGATTCTCTCAACGGGCCGGGCGGGGTCCCATGGCGAGCGTCTCCTTTTGAGCGCGACCACGTCCCCTGGAAGGAAGGCATCTCCTTCAACCAGGATCTCTCCGGAATCAGACGCGCTGGATCCCAGGAAGGTCAGCTTGCGAGATGGCATCGCTTAAGACAAGCCTCTTATGGCATTCCATTGCGCGGAGAGCGGCGACATCGACACCTTGCGTGCCAACTCGGCTCTCCTGCTCCTCTTCCTCACCCCCGGCCGCGGGATCGCCATAGAAGAGCGACTTGAAAATGACACAAAGAGCAAACGTGCCAACCCACAGAATGAGGATGCCGGCCAGTATCCCAAACCCATTAGCGTATGGTTCCGAATGATCAGACATTTTCTCTCCGGTCTCTTTTAATCCAGGAAGGCCCTGAACGGAAGACTCAGGGCATACACCATGAGGCCGAACAGGATCAGGACGCCGATAACCTTGAGAGCGCCCTGGGTGTCCTCGTTCTCATCGGAAAAAAGGTCGCTCAGCTCGTAGCGATCGCTGACCTTGGTTTCCTCGGTGGAACTTTCTGCGGCGTCACTCATCAGGCCATCTCCAAAGGTTAAATTTCTTTCAAATATCGTGAGGAGTATAGTCAAGCCGGCCATCGTGAACCACGATTAATTCGGCAAAACTACTTCCCGGGATGGCTCTCGACATCTTGCGTCGGCGAGGCGTCTCCCGACTCTTCAGTATTCATTTTAGTCACGATGGATTTTACTGAAACGGACAGAGCCAGCGAAAAAATCACGGCCAATGCCAGGATCGTGATGACAAGGTACTTGCCGTTAAATGATTTAGTCTTCAATGGGATGAAACCTCTGGATAGGGAAGATGGGGCCTGCGACCTTAAAATTCAGACAGACTGACACAATTAAACACATTCACCAAAACGCATCATTCGGGCTCCAGAGCCCCAACCCGGCAAAAAACATGAATGATTGCGAATTACCGGGCCACGCAGGTACAACACTTTTACTTATACACCGTGGATGGATCCGGAAGCTTGATTTATTCTTTAAGTTGATCTGAAAAGACAATGTTATGATTTCAGGCGCGTCGATGTCGCCTGGAAGCCATAGTTTATGTGGTTAGCAGGAAATAATTTTGGATACCTGTCAGTTAAGAATTAGGAGAAAGCGTAATGCGTAAAGCTATCAACTTCACCGTAGCCGTGGCCCTGTTCCTGGGCATTGGATTCTCGGTTTTTGCTGAAACTGAAGAAACGAAGGTTGCCCCTGCAAAGGTCGCCGCCAAGAAGAGCTTCTG
>DCKY01000220.1 GCA_002320775.1 Planctomycetes bacterium UBA1662 | reverse complement strand
GCCCGCCAGCCACGATGTCTACGAAGGCGCGGTCGCAACCGCGGCCTGGAAAAAGTACAAGGTCGTCATCCAGCACGGCACCCAGCAGCGTAGTGACGCGAGGGTGGCCGGACTCCACGACCTGATCCACAAGGGCAAGTTCGGCAAGCTGAAGATCTCCTACGGCTATTGCTGCAAGCCGCGCGGCGGCATCGGACAGAACCGGGTTGGAGAGCCGCCCAAGCACCTCGACTGGGATCTCTGGAAAGGCCCGGCCAAGGTCAAGGAGTATCACAGCAACTACGTTCATTACAACTGGCACTGGTTCTGGGACACCGGCAACGGAGACCTGAACAACCAGGGAACCCACCAGCTTGACAGGGCGCGTTGGGCGATCGACAAGGACCAGACCCATCCTGTGCGTACCTTCGCGCTCGGCGGCCGGTTCAACAATAAGCAGAACCAGTGGAACAACGACGAGGGAGAGACTCCCAACTCGATGTTCGCCGCGGCTGAATATCCCAACGGACAGTGGGTGTTCTTCAACGTGCGCAATGTCAACTACAAGGGCTACCCGCGCCAGGTGGAGAACGAGTACTACTTCGAGGATGGCGGCAGGATCATCCGCGATCGGTACTATCCCAAGGGAAGCAACAACGCCGAGAAGATCAGTATCCCGGCGGGTAAGGTCACCCCGGGCGGCAACTGGCGCAGCTTTATCAGTGCCTGTATCGCCGGCGACCAGATGATGGCCAACGGCAACATGGAAGAGGCGCACTACGGTTGTGTCCTCGGCCACATCATGAACAACTCCTACCGGATCGGTAAGGAGGCTCCCTTCAACGAGAAGGCGGGCAAGTATGGTGACAACAAGGATGTTCACGAGCACTTCATGAAGCTGCACTCGATCATGCGAGACGGCTGTGGAGTTCCCGAGAACAAGGCCAAGTACATTGTAGGCCCCGAATTGGCCTTCGATCCCAAGACCGAGATGTTCACCGGTGAGAACAGCGAAGAGGCCAACAAGCTTCTGCGCGACCCGAACCGCAAGGGCTTCGAGGTTCCGGATATCGCCAAGGTCTGAGCCTGAATACTGGACCGGCCGTGAGAGTTTTTACAGCTTCCACGGCCGGTCTTTCTTTTTATCCCGCGGAAAACGGCCGTCCCGCATCCTGCAGGGCGGCAGACAGTTTGCTGCGGAGCCTGGAAATTGAACTGGATCATTCATGAGATACCGACCGAGTAGGCGCCTGGCTTCCACCCTCGTGGTCGCTGTTGTTTTCGCTTCATCGCTTGCCTGTAACGCTGTGCCGGCAAAGCAGGCGGTGGCCGAAAGCCCCGAAAAGGCCGTGGGCGCGGCCGCCTTTCCCGCCGGCGTGGGAAAGATGTACGAGGAGCTCTCGAAGGTCATCCGCGCGCGAACCCTGCCGGCTTTCATGCCGATCTTCCATCGTGACTATATCTTCGAGGCCGCCGATGGAAGTGCTCTCGACCGCGGTCCCTGGCGCCGCCGGTGGATGGACCGCTTCGAGGAGGCACGGTATGAGAAGTTGAGCTTCGCGCTCGAGAAGGTGCTGAAACCGGGAGCGGAGGAGCTCTCGCTCAGGGTGCGGCGTGTGCTCGCCTTCAGGGAGACCGAGGGCGCCGGGCTGCAGGTCCTCGATTCGACCTTTGACGATACCTGGATCAAGACGGAGGCGGGCTGGCAATTGCTCGTTCGCAAGGAGAGCGGAGTTCGCGCCAAGGGAACCATTTCTCCTGACTGGGGAGCGGTGATCGAGAGTCCACGGATCACCGCCCTGTCAAAAGACCTGAAGGCCGGAAAAAAAGAGAGTCTCGCGGCTTTCTGGGAAAAATACCAGGCCACCGGCGGTCCGCTCATCGAGGCGGTCGAGGGCAAGGACAAGCTCGCGCTGGTGACGACCCTCTGGCGAGCCCGCGGCGGCGAGGTCCGGGTGCGGCTCGAAGGAGGCAAGCCGACCCGCTCGGGCTACAAGTCCCTGCGGCGCCTGGGAGAGACGGATCTCTGGTACCGCAGCGAGCGCCTGTCGAAGAAGGCGCGCTATACCTACAGGCTCCACGTCCAGCGGGAGGTGGTCTCGCCGGCATTCGCAGGCCAGCCTGAGGAGACCCTCGCGGTCGCCTCCATCGAGACCGACCCGTTCAACTCGAAGGAAGCCGATGAGGCATCCCTGCTCGAATTGCCGGGAGCCGGGGCTCTTCCCCTGCTCGCCGAGGTCAAGGACCGCGATTCAGGCGAACTCGAGCGAATGACGGTGCGGAGCACGATTTTAGATGAGCGCCGCTTTGTCTCAGTCTACACACCGCCCGGCTACGATGACTCCGACGAGGCCGCCGCCTCGAACGCAGTATTCCTGCTCGACCGCGGCGACTACTCAAGCCGCCGCCTCACGAGAACCCTTCTCGATAACCTCACAGCAGAAAAGGCGATCGGACCGATGGTGGTCTTCATGCTGCACAGCGAGGGGTCGAGCAGCTCCGAGCTTGAGACGTCCGACCGCTTCGTGCGCTTCGTTGGCGAAGAGCTGGTCGCCTGGGCACGGGAAAACTTCAAACTGTCGAAAGATCCAGGAGCTAACGTCATCGGCGGCAATGGGGTCGGCGGCTCGATCGCCGCCTTCTGCGCCGCGGAATATCCCGAGACCTTCGGGAACGTGCTGTGTGAAAGCGCGGATTTCTCGAGATGCATCTCGAACGCCGATGGCGGTGGATCGAGGTGTGTGCCGGGTCGTTTCGTCAAGCCCGCCGACACGAAACCGCGCTTCTACCTCTCTCTCGGCGATCTCGAAAGTAACACCCTCGCTGCCAGCAACCGCCACCTGCGCGATGTCCTGCGAGCCGGCGGCTACAAGCTCAAGTGGTCCCGCTTCGCCGGCAATCACAACTCCCGCACCTGGTGCGCCGCGCTCGC
>DCKY01000176.1 GCA_002320775.1 Planctomycetes bacterium UBA1662 | reverse complement strand
TCGATGGTTGCTGAAGAAGTCGATTCGGGAGGCGCCCGCGGCCAGGTCGATTTCCGCTGTCCAGGCGTCCTTCCCGGCGTCGAACTTCATGTCTTTCCACTGCTCTGCCGGGAAGGTCTCCCTGATATAAGCGGCGCTGCCATCCGGGCCGCGGTCGTATATCCACCAGATGCGGCCGCTCTCGGCCCGGGAGCCCGGCTTGAAGCTGACCGTGACAGAGAGGCGTTTTCCTTCTCGGCGGGCGCTCACAGTCGGTGGTTCCAGGAGGGAGTCCTTGCCGCCAAAGAAATGGTTCAGCAGGAAGGCCGTCTTGTTTCCCTCGTCTTTTTCCCGGGCGGGGTGTCTCTCCCGGATGCCGTGGCCGGAGTTGGCCCTCAGGTAGAGGGGGATACCGGGATGATGTTTTCCTCCCCAGGCGATATCAAAGGCGACGAAATCATGCGTCCCGGGCTGAAAGAAGAGGTCGACCTTGCGGGCCTTCAGCGTTTTGAGGTTACGGGAGATGAACACCTGGCCAGCCATGCGGGCAGCGAGCGCCTCGAGATCCTTCCACTTGTTTCCCGCATCGAGGGCCTCGTCATTGTAGACCGGGCCGTAGGTTCCCCCGAGAAAGGCATGCCGAAGGAGGCGGCTGGTTCTCAGACGGGGATCCTTTCTCTTGAGCTTCTCGACGTAGCTCTCGTTGAATTTTCGAAGCTCATCCCAGGCCTTGCGGTCGCAGAGCCGCAGGGGAGAATCCCAGATCGGTGACACCGACGCGTGCACGGCGGTCATTCGCTTGTCGTGGATGATCGCCACCGAGGGCGAGGCCCCGTTCTTGGAGCCGCCTGAGAGCGCCACCTTGCCGGGCTCGAAATGATCTTTTTCAGAGTAGGCGGCGGTCGTCGCACGGACCAGGGCGGCCGGCCAGCCCCAGTACTGGATCGAATACCGCGGGTTCAAGGTCTCGGCGAACTTTCGCCGCGCAGCGTTTCCGAGCTCTCCCTGCCCCGATTGCCCGAGGACCTGCACCATGGTGTAGACGAGACCGACGCCGCCCTCGAGGAGGTCCTTCTCGACACCTCTCGGCTGCGCATCCCTCTCGATTCGCGACTGCTGGTGCCCGCCGGTCAGGTGGAAGCCCTTCGCCTTGCGCTCGCTGGGGACGATCATGCGAACCGGCACCCGGTACTCTCTGCCGGGCAGCAGTTCACCGACCGCGATGCTGACCAGCTTCTGGCGGGTGGAGACGGAGCCTCTCACCGTGTGCCAGTCTTTGAGCACCTTGACCTTGAGGGTGCCGGTATCAAGCAGCTCCTTCATGTTGAGCAGGGGCTCTTCCGCCTGGCTGGATCCATTGGCGGCGAGAGCGCAGAGGGGCAGAAGGAAGACGTGGATCGGCAGTTTCATTTTATTTCTCGCCAGGTTTCGGTATTTCAAAGAGCGCGGGGGGGTGTGAGTAGCTCCACACCAGGTCTCCCTTCTCATTGTCTGCTTGTCCCCATTCATTGATGACGATTTTTCCGCTGTCGTCTTTCAGGTTCCAGCCGATTCCATATAGCTGGTAGCGGCCTGTGCCCTCCGATTCTGGAGACGCTCTGTAGAGATAGGAACCTCCAGAGTAGGGGTCGGTGGGTTGGGTTCCTTCAAGCTCGTCCAGTTTGGCGGGATAAGCGCCCTTTTTAAATTTGTGCCGCTCGAGCCTGCAGGCCAGGAGAGCTTGGTCGACTGCGGCCTGGCTGTTTCCAAACTGGCGAACCAGCGGACCGATGGACAGCACGATCAGGCTCGAGATCACGTGGTCGGGCTTCCGCTTGTTTTCCTCAATGTATTTTAACTGTTCAGCCGCGACGCTCGGCTTGATGGTGCGCGTCCGGGTGTCGATGATGCGTCGGTTAAATTTCATGTAGAGCTCGTTGAAGCGAAGCTGGTTTTGGTCAAGCCAGCCGATGGGGTCGATCCCGGGCCAATGGGGGGCAAGGTCAACCAGTTCCTGGGTTTTCTGGTAGTCGGCATCTTCCCGGACCTGATGGATGAACTGGTTCGCCATATCGCGTTCACAGCGCAGGGCCCGTCGGCAGCTCTCAACGAGGTCGATCCCTGCGAGGTGTTTCTCCAGCGTTACCAGCTGCGCGGGGGTCCATTTCCCAGTGGCAAAACCTTCCCAGATCGCCTGCAGGATCATCTCGAGGTTGGAGATCCTTACCAGCTGGGAAAGCGCCAGGGGTTCAGCCGCCTGGCTCTCCGTGAGGAAGAGGCCCATCTCGACATCCGCGAACGCGGCCTCCAGCTTGCCAGCTTCCAGGTTGGCTACGGCGCGCAGGGTGAAGCATCGTGTGAGGTTTCTGAGCACCATGAGATGGGGCATGGATGCGGCAAAGTGCGCCTCGTATTTGATGTCAAAGCGGCAGAGCGGCCTCTCCCTGGCCGCCCGGCTGAGCTCGGCCATCTCGTCGGCGAAGACCTCTAGCGCCTTCAGAACATCCTCGGCGGGTTTTCCGGGTTTGGCTGGATGCGGCCAGGAACCTTCCTTGCGGAAGACATCCTGGAAGGCCGCCAGGTCGACTCGCTGGCCCCTGGGCCAGAGTATGATGGCGGGGAGGTCCTCCTCGATCTTCAGCAGCTCTCCGGCCTGTTCGTGTCTTTTCGGGTCGACAGGCTTCGATTCGGTCAGCTCGCTGTTCCATTCCTCCTCGAACAGAGCTTTCAACAGCGGTGTGTGGGCGAAGTTCTTTTCCGAAGGAATCGGCGCGGGAACGAACACGCGGTAATCGAATTTTTCACCTCTCGCTTCCCATTCCTTTTGAAAGTCGGTCCAGGTTTTCTCCGGGGTGCCGCAACCTTCGAGGAGGCAACACAGACCGGCCAGGAGGAGGAGAACGGTAGTCAGTTTTCGCATTCGCGTTCGCTCAAATGAAGGTTTTGATGATGGATGAGGCACGATTCATTGGCCGGATAACACCTATTTTTCTTCGACTTTCTGGATTCCAGGGAGCGTGGGGACAGGTGAATATCTCCAGACGAGGTCGCCCTTCCTGGGTTCTGTATGTCCATCTTCATCGAGGAATATCCTGCCGCCGTCATCCTCCTGGTTCCAACCGACGCCATACAGCTGGTAGCGTTCTATAGCTTCGGGGCCGGGGGCGGTGCTGTAGAGGTAGGGGGTACCCGAGTAGGGGTCGGCTGGCAGGGGGGACTGGAGCTCGGCTAATTCAGATGGATATTTTCCATTCCGTAATTTATGGAGCTCGATGAGACAGGCGATCCTGGCAAGGTCAACTTTCGTCTGGCCGTCTCCGAACGGAGGGACGGCGGAGGAGAGCGCGACAACGGCTATGCTGGTAATGATGTTGTAGGGGTGGATCTGACTCATTTCAGAGAAAAACTTCGCCTGTTCAACCGCGATGCCCGGCTTGATGGTGCGCGTCTCGAGATCGATGATTCGACGGTGGAAGCGCATATAGTGCGCGTTGTATCGCAGCTGGTTCTGATCAAACCAGCCTGTGGGTTGCCACCAGCTCCCATCGAGGATGGCGGGGTTGAAAGGATCGATATCCCCATCTTCGCGGATTTTTTCAAGATACGCGTTGAGCATGTCTCTTTCACAGAGCTGCGCGCGGTGAAGGTTCTGCAGCAGGTTGATGCTGGCGAGCCGTTTTTCGAACGTCGCCAACTGGTCGGCATTCCACTTTTGAATGGCGAGTCCTTCCCAGACTGCCTGCAGGACTACAGGCAGAGAACTGGTCCGCATCATCTGCGAGATCAGCATGGGTTCGCTTGACATGCAGTCGGTGAGGAAAAATCCCATCTCGACATCGGAGAAGGCGGCCTCTGTATCGCCAGCGGCCAAATGAGCGAGAGCCCGGAGGCTATAGCAGTAGGTGGCGTTATGGAGCACCATGACATGCGGTATCTCAGCTGACAGGAGCGCTCCGTAGTTTACGTCGAATCGGCAGAGGGGTCTCTCTTTCGCGGCCCGGGTGAG
>DCKY01000145.1 GCA_002320775.1 Planctomycetes bacterium UBA1662 | reverse complement strand
GTGGGTGGTCTTGCTTCCTGGCGGAGGCGGCTGGAGAGGTTTTTCCAGGGCGGGAACGGCCGAGAGGAACCCGGGCTCGACCACCTGGGCGGCCCGGTGGCGGTCCCCCTTGACCAGCAGGTGAATGGGATTGGCCTTCGGCCCCTTGTCCGTCCAGCCGAACACATTGAAGCCCAGCTGGCTGGCGTTGGGGCCGCCGAGGTTGGCCTGGCCAATATAGCCGGCCCAGAAGAAGCTCGCGGTGCGGTAGTAGTCGGTCTGCCGGATCGGGTCGAATTTGTGGTCATGGCAGCGGGCGCATTTTACCGTCAGCCCGACAAAGGCGGAGGTCGTCGTGTGGACCATGTCCTCGAGCCGGGTATAGACGTAGTCGGCGGCATCGTTCGGTTCATCATTCCAGGTTCCCGCGCGCAGCATCCCTGTGGCGATGACGCTCTGTTCATCCCGGTGGGAGACCTCGTCTCCGGCAAGCTGGTCGATAACGAAACGGTCATAGGGCATGTCCTTGTTGAGGGCATTGATGACCCAGTCACGGTATTTCCAGATATTCGGCTTCAGCTGGTCCCGTTCGTAGCCGCAGGTCTCAGCGAAGCGCACGAGGTCGAGCCAGTAGCGGGCCCATCGTTCGCCGTAGTGTTTTGACTCGAGCAGGGAATCGATGAGCTTCTCCCAGGCTCCAGGTGAGTCATCCTTGATGAAGGCGTTCAGCTGCTCCCGCGTCGGGGGCAGGCCAAGGAGATCAAAAAAAGCCCTTCGGACAAGGGTCCGCTTGCCGGCCCGGGGCGCAGGTTGAAGGCTGTTTTTTTCAAGCCGCCTGTAAATGAAGGCATCGATGGGATTGGCAATCGACTCGGTGTTTTTTACCTCCGGGACCGGTGTCTCCTTCAGCGGCTGCAGGCTCCACCAGTCGAGCCCTCCTCGTTTTTCCGTGGTGCGTTCGTAGAGACTGAGGGTGCGATCCTTCGGCCATTTCGCGCCGGCAGCGATCCATTCCTTCAGGAGGGCGATCTCGTTTTCCGGCAGCTTTCTTGATTTTCCCTGTAATTTCGGCGGCATCTCCCCGCTGCTGATCCGCTTGAGAAGAAGGCTTTTGCCCGGTTTTCCCAGGGCCGGTCCCGATTCCCCTCCGGCGCTGGCGGACTGGTAGGTCGAGAGATCGAGCTCTCCCTTCTTTTCACTGGGGCTGTGGCATTCCAGGCAGCGTTTTACCAGCAGGGGAGCGATCTCTTTTTCAAAGTCAGGCTCTGCTGAAAGGGGGCTGGTGAAAACCCCGGAGAAAGACAGCAGGAGCGCAACAATCTCTAAAGAACCGGGTCTCATGTGCGGTTATCTCAGGTCAGGCTCAGCTTGAGTCGGCCCCTTGCGGGGCCTCGTTCTTTCGATATTACAGCATAATCCAAAGCTCATTCAGAGCGGGAGAGTGTTTCCGGTTTTATTCACTGTATAGTAGTGGGGTGGTTTCGATTGACGGCCATTGACCTGTTTGTATCCATGAAAGCTATAGCTCTCGGTTCGATTGTTTTTCTCCTGTCGGTTTCCGCGCCGGGCGTGGAGCCCGGCCCTGCAGACAAAGCGGGGAAGCTCGGGCCTCTTCCTCCCAGGGCGAAGCTGGCGCTCGATGAGGACTGGTCATCGGGAAAGATCAACCCGAAGCGCTGGTACGCGCTCAGAAAAAAATGGGGCCAGAACAACTTCGGAGTCGTTCCAGAGAACGTGGGCATCGTCAGGGATACCGTGAAAGGAAAGCGCCAGCGGGTGCTGAGATGCGAGGCCCATGGAGACCAGTACGCTGGTCCCATCACCGGCCAGTGGAAGAGGAAGAAACGCGTTGGCGGTGTGCTGGTGTCCAGGCAGCATTTCGCCTCGGGACGTTTCGAGGTGGTGATGAAGATCGGGTCGACAGCCAATCCCCGGCCGAAGGGGATCGTTCCGGCGATCTGGACCTACGGCTACCGGGCGGTCTCGGTCCCGGCAAAGATCGCGGATCATTTTTCACCGACCCAGCCCCTCTACCACCCATCTCTCCAGAAATGGGGCAAGGGACACGCCTTCTACTGGTCCGAGATCGATTTTCCCGAATTCGGCAAGGACGGCAAGTTTGACCGCCCCATGTACAACACCTTTCTGAACTCGAAGCACCAGCCGCTCACCTTCGATGCCCACGGTGCCGCCGATGGCCGCTACCACACCTACATCACCGAGTGGCGGACCGGGCTGGTGCCGATCAAGGGGGTGAAGGACAGCCAGGTCGCGAAGGCAAAGGGCTTCTACTGGATCCAGGACAAGGCGGTCGACTTCGGACGCTATTTTGGCAACCCGCTGAAGAGGCTCGGCCGCGACCGCTACGCCGTCTGCAGCGGGCTCACCGCCCGCCACTGGATCGACCGCCGCTACATCGGTGAGAACAAGACCTTCGTTCCCTCGATGAGCGGACAGCTCAACCTCGGCGTCTGGCTGCCGAAGTGGGCCGGCCCGGCGCCCTGGAAAACGGCGGCTGTCTACTTTGCCCGGGTCCGGGTCTGGCAGTACGGCGACCCCGGCGACGTGCTTGGCATCCTCACCGAGGACATTACCGACAACTTCGGAAAAGACGGCCAGCCGCTTCGGCGTTGAGCTTATTTCCCGGCCGCTTTCTCTGTTTTCGCAACCGAGATCAGGTAGCCGAGCAGGTCGAGGATCGCTTCCTTTTGAAGAGTATCGAGGAGGCCGGTGGGCATGGTGGATGTTTTCGACGGCTTTCTCTCGAGGATGTCGGTCTTCTTGATCCGGATGGGGCCGGAGGTGAAGTCGCTGGTTCTTATCTCGAGGCCTGCGTCATCTTCGCGTTCGATTCTTCCTTCGACGACGCGGCCCTTTTTCGTCACGACCAGGGTCGCGGAGAAGCCCTCGGAGATCTCCTTCGATGGCTCGATGAGAGACTGGAGGAGATGCTCGCGGGTTCTTGAAGAGAGCACCTGGCCGAGCTTGGGTCCTACTCCGCCTCCCTCCTTGCCAATCCGGTGGCATTGTTCGCAGCCAAGCTCCTTGTAGAGCGCCTTGCCTTTTTCCTGGGGAGTGGAGGGGGCGAGCTTTTCAGCGGCTTCCAGCAGGTCGGCGGTTTTCCAGGCCTTGACGAATTTCCGCTTCGGCTCCAGCGAGCTGATCCAGTCGTGAAAGAGCCGGGCTGCGGCCTCGTCGACTTTTTGAGTTACCAGGGGCGGCATCTGGCCGCTTCCACGGCGCGAGATGCGCTGGTAGAGAATGGAGCGCTCCGGGGAGCCGGGGGCGATGAGCAGGGCGCTGGGGATCCCGAAGGTCGCGTGCCTGGGGTGGGAGGAGACCAGCTTCATCTTCTCGAGGCCCGGGCCTGAGTTGAGCCGGATGGTCGAGTTGCCGCCGCCGGCCTCGATGTGGCAGGGCGCGCAGTTGGTGTCGAGGTAAGACCGGGCTCTCGCCCCGAGCGCCTGCTTCTCGTCATAGGGATTCGCGAGCTTTGCGGGGTCCTGGTCCTTGTAGCCCGTGAGGACTCCCAGCTTCTTGAGCGTCTCAAGCTGCGGCGCGGGGCCGTCCTCGTAGGCATGCTCGCGGTTGAGCTGGTTGGCGGT
>DCKY01000236.1:1697-3620 GCA_002320775.1 Planctomycetes bacterium UBA1662 | reverse complement strand
GCTCAGCTCCGGTGAGCGTGAGGCTATCGAGCGTTACAGTCTGCTGGTAGGTGATCTCAAGCCGAAGGCCGAAGACTTCTACGAGGAGAGCCTCTTCAGGCTGGGCGAATGTTACAACCGCCTGCGGGAATACCCCGAGGCGACGAAGGTGCTGCAGAAGCTGCTTGAGGAGTTTCCCGAGGGAGACCTCCAGTACGAGGCGCTCTTCGCGCTCGGGTATTCGCTGCAGTTCCAGGACGATTACGATGGGGCGGTCAAGGCCTTCAGGGCGGTGGTAGATGGGACAGGGACAGTCGTTGCCGCCCGTTCGCAGTTCCAGATCGGCGAGTGCAGCATGGATCAGAAAAAATACCGCAAGGCAGCTCGGGAATATCTCTCGGTGGTTGCCGGCTTCGATTTTGATGGGCCCTACCGGGACTGGTTCCGCAAAGCGCTGCTGGCGGCAGGGATCGCCTACCAGGCCGATGGCGACAACAAGAACGCCGCGACACAGTGGCAGGAGCTGATCGAGGGCTATCCTGAATCTATAGAGGCAAAGGCGGCCAAGACGAGATTGCAATCGGGGAAAAAAGATTCAGATGAAGAATAGACAGCTCTTCGCGAGGCTTCTTGTTTTGATGGTTCTGGCCTGGGCCTGTACGGGGCTGCTACTTGCCCAGCAGAACAGCGGACAACCCGCGGGCGGGGACGCAGCGAAAGAGGCTGCATCGACTGGGCAACCGGCTGGCGGCGCAGATGGGGGGACAGCCGAAGATGATCATCCTGAATCCTATCTCGATTTCGCTTTTGCCGGCGGTTGGCTGATGGTCCCGATCGGGATCTGCAGCCTGCTCTGGCTCACCTTTCTTGGTGAGCGCCTGATTTACCTGCGTCCGAGCAAGATCGTTCCAGCGGGTTTCACCAGGCAGATTGATGGGCTGGAGCCGGGCAAGCTTGACGCTGAGAAGGTGGAGGCTCTCTGCGAAGCCAATCCGGGCAGCGCGGCCCGGGTTATTCGCACTGCGGTCCAGCATATCGGCGAGACTCGTGAAGAAATTGAATTGGCAGTTAACAACACGGCGCAAAGGGAGATCCACCTGATGCGCCGCTACATCAGGGTGTTCGCGGTGATTGCCGCTGTGGCTCCTCTGCTGGGACTGCTCGGTACCGTAACGGGCATGATCCAGGCCTTTCGTGAGGTTGCCAGCTCCGGGCTCGGCTCCGGACAGGCCCTGGCCCCCGGTATTTACAAGGCGCTGGTTACGACGGCCGGAGGCCTGGTTGTTGCAATTCCAACCCTGATGACCCACTACTGGATGATGTCGAGGGTGGAGGGCTTTGTCCACCGCATTGACAACCTCGTTGTGGATTTCGTGGAAAAGTTCCGTGGTGGCAAGCCGAAGCCCGCCAGGAAGAAAAAGGCGGCAAAGAAATGATCCAGATGGAGCAAGAGAAAGAAGATCTCCAGCTGAACATGGCCCCGATGATCGACATGATCTTCCTGCTGATCATTTTCTTTCTGACCGCCACGACCTTCACCGAGAGAGAGCGTGAGCAGGATGTCCTGCTGCCGAGCAACAGGAACCCGGGCAGCCTGAGCCGCAACATGGACAACAATATCATTATCAACGTCAAGCAGGATGGAGCCCTCTTCGTGCTGGGCGAGCAAATCAGCGCTGAGCAACTGGTGGGCATGCTCCGGCAGCGCAAGACAGAGCTTGAAAAGAAGAAAGTTAAACTGAAGGTGCAGATTCGCCCCGACAAGCGGGTGATTTACGGTGGCGTTGCCACAGCGCTTGAGGCCGCGGAGCGGGCCGGCATTGCCAAGCCGCACCTGATCAGCAAGAGCCTGGAGCTCGATTGATGGGCGCGAAAATTCGTTAAGACAGGAAGGCCATGGATATGGCGCGAGTGAAATTCCGAGTTCGCTGGTACCTGCCGCTT
>DCKY01000236.1:0-1550 GCA_002320775.1 Planctomycetes bacterium UBA1662 | reverse complement strand
CGACAAGCGGGTGATTTACGGTGGTGTTGCCACAGCACTTGAGGCCGCGGAGCGGGCCGGCATTGCCAAGCCGCACCTGATCAGCAAGAGCCTGGAGCTCGATTGATGGAAGCGAAAATTCGTTAAGACAGGAAGGCCATGGATATGGCACGAGTGAAATTTCGAGTTCGCTGGTACCTGCCGCTTGCGCTGTGCTTGCTCCTGCTTCCCTTCATTATTGAACGAACCGTCGGGTATTACACCGATGGGCAGGATCTACGGGCCCCTGAAGAGGAGGCCGAGGACTCTCTGCGCTCGGTTCTCTGGGAAGACCCCAGGCTCATAGAGGGTGGGGTCAGCACGCCGGGTTCTCACGATTACGAGCCCAGGGTGGGGCCTTTCGGAGAGACCCTGGTCTTTACCCGCGATCTTCCCGGCAGCAACGCTGATCTCTGGGTTGCGAGGAAAGAAAAGGGACAATGGGTGGAGCCCATCCCCTTTGCGGCCGTCAACAGCGATGCGAGTGAGCTGGGCGCGGCCTTCAATGCAGATGGAACCCTGCTCTATTTTTATTCTGATCGTGATGGCGGGTATGGCGGCTACGACATCTGGGTCAGCGAGCAGACCCTTGATGGCTGGTCGCTCCCCAGGAACCTGGGGCCAGGGGTTAACTCCCCCTGGAACGAGATGAATCCTGCTCCGGCCCCTGGAGATGGAGCGCTGTATTTTGTCAGTGACAGGCGCACGGGAGAGCAGAGTCCTCCTGTCTGGAAGAGCACGGTCCGTTCGAACCTCCGGCTTGCTGACTGGGATCTCTATGTTGCAGTCCGGCCAGGGCCTGTGCAGGAGACGGTTGTCAATCAGCCGGTCGATGACACCGAGGCCCCGGGTGACCTGCCGGAAACAGAACTGTCGAGAGAAGAGAACTCAACTGAAGCTCCCGAAGAGCCCCTTGCTGAAGCTCAACCTGGAGATCCCCAGGAGTCCCAGGAACCCCGGGACGCCCAGGATGACAGTCCTGTGCCGGGGGCTGAAGAACCCGCTGCTCCTGAGGTTCTTTTCTCCGAGGCACGCCCCGTTACGGAGCTGAACACTCCCGGCTATGCCGATGGTACGCCCGCATTTTCTCCCCTGGGAGATTTCATCTATTTCTCGAGTAATCGTCCGGGCGGGGAGGGGACCGGAAATTTTGATCTCTACCGTGCGAGGGTCGTAGAGGGCGGTTTTGTTGAGCTTGAATCACTCGGCCCCCAGGTGAACACCGTTGCCAACGAACTGGATCCCGGTGTCGCTCTGCGCGGGTACGAGCTCTATTTTTCGCGTGATGATGCAGGCGGCCAGACCGATATCTTCTTCACTCTTTCGCGTGAGGTTCGCCATGTGACCGAGAGCGATGGTCCGTACCTGAGCCTGACAGGGCTTCTTGACTGGATTGCTCGGCTCATTCGAAATACCCCGGCCTGGTTGCTCAGCCTGCTGCTGGCGCTGCTGGTATGCGGGTTGCTTCTCCTGCTGTTCAAACGCTACATTCTCTCTCCAACGGTTCTCGCCGTCTGTTTCCTGATCGCATT
>DCKY01000098.1 GCA_002320775.1 Planctomycetes bacterium UBA1662 | reverse complement strand
GCGCCCGGCATTACTCTTGCCTGAAGGTACTTGGGTAGTCAGAAGCTTTCGGCGGGCGCCCTGGGGCAGGGCGGACGAAGGCTGGAAGGCGCCTTGCAGGTCGTCTGGGAAAATGAAAAACATTTCGAGGAGAGTTACTGTTATGAAGAATAGGATTCTTATAGTGGCGCTGGTCGTGATCAGCACCTTTGTCGGTCTTGGCGCTGAGGCTGAGGGCGGCAAGAAGGATTTCAAGAAGAAAGAGAGCAGCGAGGCCCAGCATTCCTATGTGTTCATGGATTTCGATCTGAATGGGCGCGTGAATATCACCGATGTGCGGGGAATGTATGAGTGGCTTTATCTCGGAGGGCACCCGGCTGTTTGCCCTGCGGCCATGGACTTCGATGGTAACGGCCAGGTTAATGTAACCGACCTCATGGGGCTCATGCAGTGGCTCTATCTTGGCGGTGAAGCTCCGATTCATATCGGGGAGGCCACCTTCAGGAACTGCTACGAATATTGATGGTGAGGTGAAGCCGGGGCTTTCAGTCCCGGCTTGTTCCTGGTGGTCTGTGGCCAACCTGGAGGTCGTTGAGACCTGTCTGGTCTTCGCCCCGGAGAAGCCAGAGGGGGCGTTGGGAGAAATCAATGGTGTAGTTGACCTCAGCGCTTGGCCCGTCGATCTCCCTGTTGAAATGGGAGGAGCCGGGCATGTAGCGTATGGCTATGCCGGCTCGTCTCCGGCTCGATCGGTTGGGGTTCGAGCCGTGGACCAGGTACACATCATGGAGGGACAATTGTCCCGCTTCCAGCTCGATGTCGATGGCCTGGGCCTCATTAAAGGCCGTGTCGTCGACCCGCTGGTTGAGCACCACGTCATCCCGGTCTTCTTTCAGGTGCTCGTGCAGTTTCGCCTGGCGGTGAGAGCCGGGGATAACCCGGAGACAGCCATTGTCCGTAAGGCTGTCGTCGATGGCGATCCAGGCTGTGCAAGTTGCCAGCGGGCGGATAGGCCAGTAATGACCATCCTGGTGCCAGGGGACCTCCATGCCATCGCCGCCAGGTTTGCAGAAGATCTGGCAGCCCCAGAGAATGACATCAGGGCCAATGACCTGGCTGACCATGTTGACGATCTCCGGGTCCATAGCCAGCGCGAGAAATTCGTTGTCCCCCCGAACACCCTCTGTGTCTGATTGTTCGAGGTGGGCGCTCACAAGCTGTTCCGGGCGAGTTCCGGGGTTCGCCTCGATTACCCTGTCGAGGGCGTCCCTGAGCGAGGCGACTTTTTCCTTTGATAGGCGGTAGCCGGGGACCAGGTAGCCTTCGGTTTCGTAGCTGGAAATTTCTATGGGGGAGAGTTGATCCATGAGATAGGCACCCGGGTGGTTTTCTTCTGTGGCGATGCCACCTTAGCTGAGACTCGTTTCTTCGAAAAGAATATTTAAGATCCGGGAGCCACAAGGAAAGTGCCGGACGCGATTATGCGGATTGCAGCTCTTTCTCCGCTATTGCAGCCTGGAGAGAGCAGGCCTTGATCGCTTCTGTCCGGTGGGGCTGTTTCAGCAGAGCCAGGGCAAGACTCTCTGCAGTGAGGAAGCAGGCGTTTCTCGCAAGCGTAGGTTCTCCTGTGCGGCGGCCTGGTCAAGGGCGATTGCATCCGCGTTCTCGAGGACTTATCATCGGAGCCGTTTCGGGCTCCGCACATCTCGGATGTCGATGGAGCAGGAGAGTTGATCTGGAGTAACTCCGGCATGGGAAGCAGATATCAGATGAAGAATTCAGCCTGGTGGACCTTGTTGATGGGCTTTTCTGTATGGCTGGCCGGCTCGGTCGAGGCGGGGCTCGAGGCGCGCGGTTGCCGTCCGGAGCTGATCCCGAATGGGGGTGTTAACAGATGTTCGAATTGTCATGTCCGTTCGCGCGGCGGGGGACGGAGGACTCCATTCGGGCAGGATGTCCGGGACGTTGTCCGCTCAGGCTCGTGCGCGGAGTTCTGGGAGGCAGAGCTCGCGGCTCTTGACTCGGATGGAGATGGCCGGAGCAATGGCGAGGAGCTCCTGGACCCCTCCGGGTCGTGGCGGCCTGAGGAGGCTCCTCCTCCGGGGGATCCGGCTCGTGTAACCAACCCGGGGGTCCCGGATGAAGCGCCTCCGGTGTTGTTTACCAGGGGCGACTCTAATTCCAGCGGGACCGTGGATATCTCAGATGGGGTGTTTACCCTCGGCTTCCTGTTTCGAAGCGAGAGAAGGCCGACCTGCGACTCTGCGGCGGATTCCAATGGCGACGGAGGAATCGACATATCAGACGCGGTCTATCTCTTCCAGTATCTTTTCGCGGGCGGGAACCCTCCGCCCGCCCCGTTCCCGGGATGCGGGGGGGCGGGTAAGGGCGCCGGGGTTGATTGCGAGGCGTCCGCGGCCTGCGACTAGGAAGCTCGCGAGAGTCCGAAAGCCTGGCCGGGGATCTCTGCAATAAGAAAGAAGGGGCTCTGTCGAGCCCCCTCTTTATCTGAAAGCCAGCTTGAGCCGGCGGTCGTCAAGCCGCGCGGTGTCCTCGCCCATCTTCAAGGTCGTTGACCGCGATCTCGATGGCTTCATAGGGAAGCCAGAAACTTTCGCCGACCAGGTTGATGTAAGCCTTGGGGTTGTCACTTAAGGCAACGGAAACCTGTGACCAGCTGACCGGCCCGATGGACTGCTTGTTCTTGTAATAGAACCACTTGGCCTTCGGGTCCCCGGTCTTCCTGGCCCAGCCCCGGGTCATCCAGATGGCAGTTTCGATCTCATTCTCATCGAGTTCGCCATCCTCGTTGAGATCGAAGGTGGAGATCCGCTTCAGGTTGTCTTCCATCCAGGTCTTGACCCTGTCGTCATCCGTCTCGGGGTCGCTCTCGGCCTCGGGGGAGGTCGAGCTGCTTGATGTTGACGAGCTGATCTCATCTTCGGAGCGGGCTGAGGGGCCGGAGCTTTTTCCGCCGCCTGAACTTCCGGCGCCGCCTCCGCCGCTAGAACTCGATCCGCCTCCGGAGCCGCTTCCTCCGCCCGGGCCGCTATCATCCGGGGGGGTCGAAGATCCGGTCCCGGTCATCTT
>DCKY01000153.1:22665-36652 GCA_002320775.1 Planctomycetes bacterium UBA1662 | reverse complement strand
AGCGGAAGCTGAGGCTGAAGCTCCGGCAGAAGAAGCTACGGAAGAAGCTAAATCAGAAGAATAGTCAAAGCCGGTGTTGCCTGAGAGCAGGCTGATCACCGCAACGAGTTACAATCACCAGGAAGGAAGGTCCATTGGGAGTTAGAATTTTCACCCTTGCTAAAGAACTGGATATGACCAGCAAGGAGTTGATTTCCTTCCTGAAGACCCAGGGACATAAGGTCTCAAGTCACATGTCGTCCATCGACGATCCTGTGGCGAAAATCCTTCGTGATCGCTTAAAGCCTAAGGCGGCCGAAGCTCCGGCTGAAAAGCCCAAGGCCTCACCCGCGGCGGCAAAGAAGGGTGAGTCAAGACCCGCAGGCTCTGCCACCCAGAAGACTCCGGCGGCCGCCACAGGAAAAAAGAAAAAGGTCAGGCGTTTCTTCCCGACCAATGAATACACCTCAGGCGGCCCCGGGCGCTTCGCAGGAAAAAGCCGGCGCTCTAGCCGTAAAGGCGGCGGAGGCGACCCGGCTGAGCGAAAAAAACCGGTTGTATTCAAAGCTCCCGAAAAAATTGAGGTCTCTGTGCCCCTGGCCTTGAAAGATCTCTCCTCCGCGCTGGGAATGAAGGCTCAGGTTCTCATCAAGACTCTCTTCAAGCTGGGCAAGCCGGTTACCATCAATGACTTCCTCGACGAAGATCTCATCCTCGAAGTGTGCATGGAGATTGGCACAGAGGTCGAATTCAAGAAAAAGGAGGAGGACGAAGAGGAGCTTCTCAAGACCATCGAGGAGGAAGCCGGCTCCGACGAGGATAAGATTCCCAAGGCACCAGTCGTAACGTTCCTGGGACATGTCGACCACGGCAAGACCTCGCTACTCGACAAGATTCGCGAGACCCAGGTAACCGCCCGGGAACACGGCGGAATTACCCAGCACCTCGGCGCCTACCGAGTCGACAATGGAGACGTAAAGGTGACCTTTATCGATACTCCGGGGCATAAAGCTTTCACTGAGATGCGGGCACGCGGCGCCAACGTAACGGATGTAGCTGTCCTGGTGGTTGCGGCAGATGACGGCCCCATGCCTCAGACGGAGGAAGCCATCAACCACGTCCGGGCGGCCGAGGTCCCGATCATCGTCGCCATCAACAAGATCGACCTCGCCAGTGCGAACTCGCAACGCTGCAAGGAGCAACTGTCCGGACTTGGCCTGAACCCTGTCGACTGGGGTGGAGAGACTGAGATGGTAGAGGTCTCGGCGCAAACGGGTGAAGGGTTGGACAACCTTCTCGAGACCCTCAGCCTGGAGTCCGAGATTCTCGAGCTGAAAGCCAATCCGCAGCGCTCAGCCCTTGGAATAGTTCTCGAAGCCGAAGCGACAACCAACCGCGGCGTGCTCACCACCGTATTGATCAAGGACGGCACCCTGAAACATGGCGACTGCGTCCTTGCCGGGGCCTGCTACGGCCGGGTTCGCGACCTCATCGTTAACGGGTCGGAACAGGTTGAAGAAGCCGGACCATCCGTCCCCGTCACCATCGTCGGATTAAATGCCGTTCCTGACGCCGGCGCCAAGCTCTATGTTCTCGAAAACGAGAAGCAAGCGCGACAGATTGCCGAGACCAGGGCTCGCAATCGGCGGGAGATGGAGCAGGCTGAAAAATCCAGCGGCAAGAAACGTTCCCTCATCGATCTTGTTGAGAAGGTTGGTTCAGGTGATGTGGTCGATCTCAATCTCATCATTAAGGCGGATGTGCGAGGTTCCATCGAAGCCCTGCGAAGCTCCCTGGTCGGCCTGTCTACTGATGAGGTCCAGGTAGAAATCATCCATACCGCAGTAGGCGCGGTAAGCCAGGAAGACGTCCAGCTGGCCTCGGCCTCGGATGCGGTCATCATCGGATTCCATGTGGTAGCTGACGACCGTGCCCGCGCCGTGGCTGAAGAGGCTGGAGTAGAAATCCGCAGCTATAAGGTCATCTACGAGGTCGTCGATGATATCCGCGCAGCCATGGAAGCCCGGCTTGCTCCTGAAGAGCTTGAGGAGTTCCATGGGCGAGCCACCATCCGGCAGGTCTTCAAGGCCTCCAAGATCGGCAACATCGCAGGCTGTATCGTCAGCACGGGCAAGATCCTGCGGAACGACAAGATACGCCTGATCCGAAATGATGTTCCAATTCATGAGGGGTCCATCGCCAACCTGAAGCGCCTCAAAGACGACGCCCGGGAAGTCAAGGAGGGCTTCGAATGCGGAATCAAGCTGAAAGGCTACGAGGACATCAAGGAGGATGACGTGATCGAGGCCTACACGATCACCCAGAAGGCGCGAACACTGGATGGCTGATCCAGAGCCCGGCATCAGCCCGCCCAGGTCGAAATCTCATACCACCAAATGCCCCCCCGCCACGTTCAGAAAATAGCCAGCCGCGTCAAGTTCATCGTCAGCCACGTGGTCCAGCAGGAATTGAACGACCCACGGCTGGGCTTCGTGACGATACTGGATGTGGAAATGAGCTCTGATCTTCGTGAAGCGAAGGTCCACTTCTCAGTGCTCGGTCCGGAGGCGGACAAGGTCAAGTCGCTTCGCGCGATCGAATCGTCGGCCGGATTCATCCAGCAGCGAGTCGGCAAGAATCTGAATCTCCGCAAGGTCCCCCTGCTCCATTTCGTCCTCGACGAATTCGATGACCGCCTGGCTCGGATCGAGGAAATTCTCGAGCTCGAACGCAAGGCTGAAAGCGAAGCCGGGGCGGACCAGCCTGAAGCAACCGAGGCTGGAGAGGATAGGGGCGAAGACTCGGAAGCTGAACGGGAATAGGGCTGGTCAGCTGACCAGTCGATCTCTGCCCGCCGCCTTGGCCTTGTACAAGGCCTCGTCAGCCCGTCTCAGGAGAGCTTCCACATCCTCCCCCGGCAAAAGGCCCGCCGCGCCCAGGCTGGCGGTAACTGAGATGGTCGCCCGGGAGGCTTCTTTTCCCGACAGCTCAAAGCGCTGAGCCCTGACCTCGTTGACCAATTTTCCAGCCGCGCAGACGGCCATCTCGAGATCCGTCTCGGGCAGCAGCCAGACAAACTCATCCCCGCCGTAGCGCCCGAGAACATCCGCGTTTCGAACGTTGCGGCGAAAAAGCGAGCCCAGCTCTCGCAGGACAATGTCTCCAGCGAGATGGCCCTGCTCATCGTTGATTTCCTTGAAATGGTCGATATCGATGAAAACGAGGGAGAGCGCTCGGCCGTAACGCAGAGCCCTGTTCACCTCGTCCTCCGCCCTCTGGAGAAAGAAGCTCCGGCTGTAGGCCCCGGTGAGAACATCGACGGTCGATTGCCGCTTGAGCTCCTGGTTCAGGCGAAGGTTGTCAATCAACATCGAGACAACCTCTCCAATCCTGGTCACCAGGTCCCGCCGCCATTCCACGAAGGAGTCCAGGCCCTTGAAAAGAACCTTCTCCCGCTCATGCTGGACCACCTCCAGCAAACCAAGCAGACGCCCTCGGCTACGCAAAGTTACCATCAACTCTTGATCGTCTTCGCTTACCGGGAAAGGCTCGCCCTTCCCTTCAGCGGCCAGCCAGCGGGCATACCGATTGTCTCCTTCAGCAGTGAAGACTTTCTTCCCGCGCTCCAGGGTAGAACAGGCTGTGTGAAGGCTGTCCTCTTCAACCAGGAGCAGGCTGGCATCACGAAACCCCATCCCTTCCTCTGAAGTCAGAATATTCACCGCCTCACTGAAGAGCTCCGCCTCGCTCTCAAGATCGAGAAGGCGGGTGGTCAAATCAAGAGTCGACTTGATCTTCTCGTTCAACTCGTACATACGCAGCGAAGCCTGGAGCGCCTTGACCGCGCGCACCTTCTGCAACTCAGCCTGTTGTTTCCAATCCTGGAAACCTGGGCTGAGTTCACTCACTTCACTTGCAGAGACAATACCCTGTTTGCTCATTTTCAATCCTGCCCGGATCTACTGCCAGATCCCCGCCCACCGACATAGAAGTATACAACAAGGTTCCGGATGGGGCAGAACAGGTCAAATCCGTCATGGAGCTTGGATAGAAGCGGTCAAAAATGCTATAAGTAGCCTTATGTCTGATATTTACAGTGAGATATCAAAACTGCTCGCGGAGGGTCAAAGAGGGGCCCTGGCTACTGTTATAGGAGCCAGTGGTTCGACTCCCGGCAAGGAATCAGCCAAGATGCTGATCCGCGAAGACGGCTCAACAGTCGGCACCATCGGAGGCGGGTGCACCGAGGCGGACGTCTGGGCGCTCGCGCGTGAAGCGATCGAAAAAGATTCGCCCATCCGTAGAAGTTTCGAGCTTTCAGCCAATACCGCCGAAGAAGAGGGACTCGCCTGTGGAGGCATCGTCGAAATTTTCATCGAGCCGTTGGGTCGCCCAACTGTCCATATTTTTGGTGCCGGGCACATAGCAAGGCAGCTGGCCCCCCTGGTGGAAATGGTGGGAATGAAATGTGTAATTATCGATGATCGGCCTCAATTTGCGAATTCAGAGCATTTTCCGGCATCCAGCAAGGTCCTCGTATCTGACTTTGAAGAGTGTCTTGAGAAATTGACGATCTCCCCGGCCTCCTTCGTCGTTATTGTGACCAGGGGACATAAATACGACCACCTGGTTCTCTCAAAAACCATCAAAACCACCGCCGGCTATATCGGCCTTATTGGCAGCAAACCCAAGATAGCCCGAATCTACAAGCTGCTCCGGAAAGAGGGGGTTCCCCAGGAGAGACTCGACGAGATCCATGCGCCAATCGGTCTCGACATCGGCAGCAGAACTCCTGAGGAAATCGCTGTGAGCATCGCAGCTGAACTGGTGGCCCACCGAAGAAAAGCCTTCGTAAGAGGAAAAGGCCGGCGATTAGGTAAGGCTGACCAGGTAACTATTGCCTGAATATCGGATTCCGGCCCCTTTAAAAACCTCCATCTTCGCAGAAAGCCGCTCTGCAGGGCGACTGCAAATAACCATAAGTTATTAATTCAAAAGGTTTAATATATTCAGAGGGAGTAGATTTGAAGAGGTTTTGATGCTTTTGAAGCACTGGAGTATAATCCATCCTTCCTCTGCGTGACCGCTGAAAGCCTGTTACAGCCAACAGGCCTCAAGTCCTTTAAAATAAATGCTTTACGGTGACATAGTCCTTTATTGTCACCTTTTCTTTTTTCGAGTGAACCGTGGTGAAAATCAGTAAGCGACTTTTAACAATCCTCGACTCGGCCGAAAAATTCTGCGCACCCGCTGTCAGAACAGATAACTATCCTGACTCAATTATCGATCTGCTGATTTTTCACAGAATGCATTTCCACATGGCGCCCAAAAAAGCCAGGAGGTGCTTCAATCATATGAAATCGGAGTTCGTCGACTGGAACGAGGTCCGGGTCAGTGTCATTCGGGACATCCAGATTGGCTTGAGGAACAGCTACGACTCGTTGGAACTCGCCGTCTTTATCAAAAACTTCCTCGAATTCATCCATGGGGAGTTGCGAGAGATCTGCCTCGAATATCTACGAGAGGAAAATCTCAGTGACACGAAGCAATTCCTCAAACAGATCAAGGGAATCAAGCCCGCGACGATTGAAATGGTGCTCATGCATGCCAAGGAGCGCCCCGTCCTGCCGCTCACCCTTGAAATGGAAAAGCTGCTGGTAAAACTCAGCCTGGCGAAAAAAACCGAGACCAGGGATCGAAAAGGAAAGCGCCTCTACGATCTGGTTGGGCCTGAAAAGGCCATTCCTCTCCACCACTACCTGCTCTACCACACGAACGTTTATGAAAAAATGAACGATCCGGAAGAGCTTCCGGCCGATCTGAGTCTTCGTAAATCCAGAACATCTCAAGCTAAGAAATCAAAGGCCCCAGCAAAAAAGAAAACCCGCAAGTAAGGCCTCCGACCGAGTCGTAAGTCACACTCTTGCCCTCTGCGGATCTGTTAAGCAATGATTCCTCGCCCCGGCGTATTGAAAGCGCCGAGGATGGTTAACTAAGAAACAAGCCCTCCGGGAATTTCAACGAGGGCGGTTCATTTGTCTCTACCACTGACCTGGAAAAATAGGCGACATGGCTGGTCATTCAAAATGGGCTAATATCAAGCATCGCAAAGGCGCTGCAGATGCCCGCAAGTCCAAGATGTTCTCCAAGCTTGCTAAATACATCATGGTTGCGGCGCGCAACGGCGGAGGGAACCCTCAGGAAAACCTCAAGCTGCGCTACGCGATTGAAAAAGCGAAGGCCGAGTCCATGCCGAAGGATTCCATCGCGCGCGCGGTCAAAAAAGGTACCGGCGAGCTCCAGGGGGATGCTATCGAGGAGCTCACCTACGAGGGGATCGGCCCCCACGGTCTCTCCGTCATCATGGAGGCTCTCACCGACAACCGAAACCGAACAGGAGGGGAGATGAGGAACCTGCTGGAGAAGCGGGGAGGCTCACTCGGGAAATCCAATTCGGTGATGTGGAAGTTCGACCGCAAAGGAATCCTGAGCATCTCAAAAGAAGATGTAGAAGAAGAGGAGCTCTTTGAGGAGGCAATCGAAGCCGGCGCTGAAAATATCGAAGAAGCCGACGAGTCCTTCGACGTCGAGGTCCCGGCTGAATCTTTTGACCAGGTTCGAGGCGCCCTGCAGTCCTTCCTTGAGAAGAAGCGAGGCATCGGCGAAGAAAAGAAATGGGGCGAAGCGGAAGACGACAGGCCTATCTTCGACCGCTCTGAGCTGATCTACAAACCACAGAATCCCGTGGTTATCGCGGACAAGGAGACCGCAAAGGCCGCCCTGAATTTCCTCGAAGACCTCGAGGACCATGAGGATGTGCAGAATCTCTTCAGCGACCTCGATGTTCCCGAAGAGATCATCGATTCTCTTGCCGCCGAAGATTGAGCAGCCTCTCCGGCTGCGCTACTCGTGTACCGGGTTGTGGCACAGGAACTCTGAGAGATCACGGATCGCCACGCGGTCGTTGAAGGTCTCGTCCAGTTCGTGCCAATACCCCACGCTAAGGTCGCCGGGCTGCCAGCAGAGAAAGACCTTTCGGCCATTGTAAAGCGATGGAAAGTTCACGACTCCTCTCTTGAACTCCTCCACAAAACAGCCAAGAGCTTCCACCTCCCGGATGTAGCTGTTGATCTTGTCGATGAGGCTGTTGAGCTGGTGCTTCAGATCACGAAGATCATTTTCCCTGTCCAGCAGTTCAAGTCCCGCCTCGAAACCGCGGCCGCCTTTCTCGATGCATTCGAGCTCCGCGCGCTTCTCAATGATCGCCTTCCACTTCATCATGATATCACCAACGATCCCCTTCAGAAGTGGGAGCATACGGTTAGCTTCTTCAATTGAGATGATCTTGGCTTCCATGGTGTCGCCTCTGCAAAGTGAGATGGATCAACAAAATAGGGTCTTTTACATACTGACAAGGAGCAAGTCCCGTACCGCTGGTAGAAACAACCCGCCACAGTCCCCCAAGCTGCACGGATACAAGGAATTAGAGCCTGGCCCTGAAATTCTCTCCCGAATTGTTTGATACCTGTTGCGGACCGACTCGTCCAAAATCGGGACAATTCAGCCAAAGAACCGCCGAAAGCCCCTTGATAACTTGACACCCCCGATCTTTTCACTAAAACGGTGGAGTCAGATGGCGTTTTTAATTCAAAAATCCTGCTCGATCAGAAGCCTGGTACTCGGGTGCTTTGCCATGCTTGCGCTTTCTCTCGCCCCGGGAAACGCCCTGGCGCAGCCATCGCCACTGAGCGGAAAACAGATCCGTAAGATCACCATCGAGGGACTCGACAAGACGCCCGAATCTGAGGTCCTCGGCCGGCTTCAATTCAGGATCGGTGAGCGCTACAACCCTGAAGCTGTTGAACGGGAAGCCGCTCAGCTATTCGCGCTTGGAAAATTCAAGCGGGTGCTCGGCCCCTATGAGAGCAAATTCGAAGACGGCGTGGCTATCCGCTTCGTGGTGGAAGAAAAGCCGATTGTCTACAAGGTGCTCTACCTGGGCCGTAACCAGCTGAGTGAAAGCGACTTCTACTCAAGCACCCCGTCGCTCCGACTGCAGGAAGGAGACCTGTTCAACGAGTACCTGGTCGAGCAGGACAGGCAGGCCATCAGACAGAAATACCTCGATGAGGGCTTTCTCTTTGTCGCGGTCGATCACAAGATCGAGACGGGTAAACGCGGAGCGATTGTTTCCTTCACCATATCCGAAGGTAGCCGGGTCCAGATTGAGAACATCCGCTTCAGCGGAAACAACGCCTTCTCCGACAGTGAGCTCCAGGAGAACATGACGACCAAGACGAAGGGCTTCTGGATTCTCAGCCTCTTCACCCCGGGATATTTCAAGCACAGCGACCTGCAGATGGACATCGTCAACCTCAAGAAGTTCTACCGCAGCCACGGCTACATGGATGTCCAGATTGAGCCGAACTCCATCGAGATCCTCCCTGAGAAGGATGGCCTCGACATCGAGATTGTCATCGCCGAGGGAGAGCAATACCTCTTCGATGGCTATCTGTTCACAGGAAATACGGTCTTCTCTGAGCAGGTGCTGAAGGAGCTCACCGTCGCCAGGACGGGATCTCAATTCAACCAGGAAAAGCTCGACAAGGACAAAAAGGCGATCCTCGACTACTACAAGGACAGGGCTTATCTCTTTGCCCAGGTATCACCCAAGTTTTCCCACTCGCTCGACAAGCCAACCATGCGGGTCCGCTTCGACATCGAAGAAAACAACGAGGTCCACATCAACAAGATCAAGGTCAAAGGCAACCTCTTCACCCAGGACAAGGTCATCCGGAGAGAGCTGGAATTTTACCCGGGCGAGAAGATTGACAACTCCAAGCTGGTCAAAAGTAACTCGAACCTCAGCCGCCTCGGCATCTTCCAGCGAATCGACTACTCCTACGAACCGACCTCGCAGCCGTCCTACCGGGACGTGATTGTCAATGTCAACGAGGTACCCAACTTCGGCAACATCATGTTTGGTTTCGGACTCTCCGCCGGACATGGAATCTTCGGCAACATCCAGCTGACAAAGAAAAACTTCGACATCCTCGACACCCCGGAATCCCTCTACGACCTGAGGACGGCATTCACCGGGGCGGGGCAGACCCTGTCGATCAATCTTTCTCCTGGAACCATCTGGTCGAGATATCAGCTGACCTTTGTCGAACCCTACCTGATGGACACCAGGAATTCTCTGCGACTCAACTTCCGAAGCATCAAGTGGTGGCGGCGGCGCTGGGAAGAACGCCATACCGGCTTCCTGCCTAGCATAAGCCACGCCTTTGATTTTGACCGGGACCTCCGGACCAGGGTCGGGGCTCGCGTCGGCAACATCAAGGTCGACAATGTCGACGATGATGCTCCCCAGGATGCCAAGGATGTTGCAGGCTCCACCGACATCATTGGCCTGACCCTGGGACTCGAGTACGACAAGCTGCTCTACCGTCCCTATGAAGGCCCCTATGCCGGACACAAGGAAACCCTGGACTACGAGATCGCCGGCGGCTTCCTCGGCAGCGAGATTGATTTTCACAAGATCCGGATCGGCCAGAGCCTTGTCTTCCCCGTTTACCAGCAGGAGGACGGCAACCACCATGTGGTCGCTCTCAAGGCAAACCTTGGATTGATCGAACCCTTCGGCGACACGAATGACATTCCCATTTTCGAACGTCTCTTCCTCGGCGGCCCGCAGAACGTCAAGGGATTTCGCTACAGGGGCATGGGGCCGCACGAAAACGGCGTCCCCATCGGCGCCACCGGCCAGGTCTGGGGTACAGTCGAATACGGCTTCCCGGTATTCGAACAGGTCCTGCGAGGCGTGGTCTTCCTGGACTACGGTAATCTCCAGGACCCTTCGGATTTTCGATTTGAAGACATGCGCTATGTGCTGGGATTCGGAGCCCGGCTCAATTTCCCGCTACTCGGTGGAATCCCGATCCCCATCGGGCTCTATTTCGGTACACCGATCCAGAGAGAGCCCCAGGACGAAACCCGCTTCTTCCTGTTCTCGATCGGAAATCTTTTCTAACCAGGCCCCCCAGCGAACCGCTATACCGCTCCATGGCTGGCCCTGGAGCGCTCTTTGACGATATCGCGACTCCTCTCCCGCCAGTCCTTAGCCGCTGGCGTCATGCCTATCATTGCCTTACAATCTTTCTATTGAATGATTTACGAACTATCCGGAGTACTCCAGTCATGAAGAGCCTGCTCATTCTCATCGCTGTCCTTCTTATCCAGAGTTCATTGACGGCCCAGAACGGAAAACCCGCCAAGGGCGAAAGTGTTCTTGAGCAATACTGCAGACGGGCAGCCAAGGTGCCCCCGCGAGATGCGAACGCTCACTTTCAATTCTCGCTCTGGTGCAGCCAGAACCAGCTTGGCAGCCACGCCGCCTTCTACCTCAAAGAGGCTCTTCTGATCGACGAGGATCACGAGGGCGCCCGCGACTCTCTCGGCTACGTACGCTACGGAAGCACCTGGGTGCTCAAGACCGAAATCGCGAAACGGTCCAGCGGCTCTGGAAGTCGGAGCTCCTCCGGGAACCCGGCCGAGGCCGAGACGGCTCCCGAGATCGTCATCACCAAAGCGCCATCACCGGTCGAGGCTGAAGCTCCAGCGACACCTGAAATTCCCGCAACCACGGGAGAAGAAGGGACGGAAGGGAGCGAACTGACGGTAGACGCCAATAAGTTCGCCGCTGATGTCGTCCGTAAAAAAGAGTGGGCCGCATCCCTCAGCGAGAACCTCAACATTGAATTTCATACCTACGAAGACCAGGATTTCCTTGTCCACACCACGCTCTCCTCGGCTAAACACCCCAAGATGGCACAGCTCGTCAGCCACCTGAAGAACTCGAAGAAGCTGATCTCCAGTTTCCTCGGAATCAAGGGCAAGAACGCTCTTCTCTGGCCCGCCAAGGTCCAGCTTGTTCTCCTGCGCTCCGAGCAGCAATACCAGCAATTCGCAGAGATTGTCGACCAGGTTGACTACGCGAAGAACGCGGAATACGGCTATACGAACGAGGAACATACGACACTTTGGCAACCTGAAAGCACAGCCGCGACCAGGATTCTTGCAACCGATGCGATCACCTATCTCAACGGAACCGATCGACGAGTTGGCTGGTGGCTGCAGGACGGGATCGCCGAACAGATCATCGGCATGGCCAAGATGAGCCGCGGCAAGGATGCTCGAGACAAGGCCTATTTCTACCGGAACTTCAAGACCGCAGCGGATGTTCTCAGCGCCGAAAACAACGACGACAACATCTACTACCTCCTCGAATCACAGGAAATCAAGCGGCGGCAGGAAAAACGCAGCCGCGCAATGGCGATGACCCTCGTCGATTTCCTCTACAGGGTTCGCAAGAGCCCGCGCTACCTGCAGGCTCTTCTTCGCGACCTGAAAGGCGAAGAGGCCCCCCTTGCTCCGCCCGAAGACGACGAAGATGCTCTCAAGACCTACTGGCTCGGCTACGTCAACTTCCAGGAGAAGGCTCTCAGGACACACTTCAAGAAGGAAACCGAAGAGCTCGATCTACTCTGGAAGCGGCACGTAATTGAGACAGCCAAGAAATACTCTGCCGCCAGCGGCGGAGAGCAGAGAGCCCGGTTCAACCCCAGGGGCAGAAACCGCTCCGACTGAGCTGTGCCCGCCGGACCTGGTTTCCGGGCTGCTGCCGGCCCTCGCCCAGCCGCGCCAGAGCGCCCGGAAGTTCCCAATATCCTGTAAGAGTGCGGCTTCCGCTCCCTGGCCCGGCCCTATCGGCCATTGAAAGCTTAGCTCTCTTATCAGAACGAGCCCTCCCACCCTGATGAGATCAAGGGAGGCTTCTCTCTCCGTCGATAAAACTGCATGAACGAGTATCTCAACGGGTCTGGTGAGAGAACACTTGTCAGCCTGGAAGCACCATTCTGCCTTCGCAGCCGCCTGCGCACCGTGTCCATGGACAGGGTTGCCCGGTTCATCGAGAGCCGTACAGCCGCGGCTCTATGGATCGATGCGCCGCCGGGAACAGGTAAGACCACAACCGTCATCGACACCCTCACGGCCTCGAACCGATTCAGCGCGATGAAGAGAATCATCTGCTACCGGGGCCTGCGCATCGAGGAGGCCCTGTACTGGCTCAACGATTTCCTGCTGCAGGCCGGAATCGAAGACCTGGACAAGGTGCTCGGGCAGAGATCACGACTCGAAGCGAAGCTCTCCGTTCTGTTCAACATACTCACCACGCATCCGGTGGCTGTCTTTTTCGATGATTTCCATCATCTCGCAATCGGCGAGGATGAAGATTCCCAGGTGTCACTCAAGAACTTCGTCTCAGCCTGCTCAAGTCTTGAGAAAAGCGCCCCGGGAATGCTCATCTTCACTTCTTCTGAGCGTCCCCCGGCAGAAGCCGAGATAGAACGGATCGAACTTCCGGGACTCTCCCTGGTGGAGACACGCGATTTCTGGACCCTGTTGGCAGCCGGAAGCGCTATCCCCCGCGACATCTCCAATCCACTCCTGCTTCGGCTCCTCGCAGGAATGAGCTCCAGTGCGACAGGCCGAGCCGAGCTGGAACGGCAGCGAGAAAATGGACCTGACCTCGAGAGCGCCTACCTGAAAGCCATCGAGACGCTTCATCCGGCAACCAGGGAGCTGCTTGAAATCCTGGCTGAATTTGGACGTCCACTGACCCGGGGCCTGCTGCGCAGCATCTGCGATGGAATTGAAGAGGAGATCGAGCTAAGCCGGGACAATACCGACAAGCGCCTGCTGGAACTCGAAGAATACGGGCTGCTGCAGGTGAGCGGGCGGGATGACTCCACCGGCATCAGCTGCCAGCTCCATCCCTTTGTGAACGATGCGGCCTGCCAGGGATTTCACTCCCCCGAGGCCGAGCGGATTCGCGCTCTGCGCTCCTGTGCTGCGAACTACTATCTGCGCCTGCCCGGAAGCAGCAGCAACACCTGGTCTATGTATAACGCCAGGGAGTTTCTTCTGCGGGCGGGGCACTACGAAGAGGCCAGCCAGCTCCAGAAGTGCTTCATCGAGGACCTGCTGCGGCTGGGCTACCACGACCTGGCGAAGAAGGTCCTGCTGGAGACCATCGAGACGACCTCCGGCAACATACGGACGGTCAGCCTCGGGAACCTTGCTATCATCTACAAGAACGACCATCGATACGACCAGGCTCTCGATCTCTACGAACAGGTAAGACAGGAACTCCAAAACAGCGGCGACCAGGCCAATCTCGCCCGCGTCCTGCACCAGATCGGAAATATACATTACCTGCGGGAAGATCTCGACGCGGCGGCGGCCCACTACGAAGAAGGTGGGGAGCTGGCGCGTGAGCTGGGCGAAGAAGCCATCTGGCTGGCAACAAGGGTCCAGTTCGCCAATGTCCTCTACCAATGCGGACGAGAGGAAGAGGCCATGAAGAGCTACCGGGAAATCGTGGCAAAGCTGCAGGGAAGCGACGGTGAAAAAGGGACAAGCCTGCTCGCTGCGATGAAGGTGCAGATCGGCCAGCTCCATCAGAAGGCCGACCGCTTCCTGGAGGCCGAGACCGAATTCATGGATGCCGAGAAGCTGGTGCGCGCGGTTGACGACAAGAGGAGCCTGCTCAAGGTTCTGCGCGCCCGGGCGATGATCGCCAGGGAGAGACGAGCCTACGAAGAGGGGCTCTCTCTCTATGATGATGCTCAAAGAACAGCTGTGGCTCTCGGCGATGTGCTGGAGCTCTCCACCTGCCATCTTCTCATGGGAGATCTCGAACGCGACCGCGTCCAACTGGGAGCCGCACTGAAAAAATACACCAGCGCGCTCTCCCTCCTTGAAAGCAGCGCCCCCACCGCCCGGCTGCAGAGCGAGGACTTCTCAAGGCCGGTGGCATCAGTGATCGACAGCAGGCTCAAGGAGATGGAGAAGTTGATGGGCGCCGCGAGCTACCAGAGAGCGCTGGCAGCCCAGGCGAAGGATGGGGTCGCGCCAGGCTGAAAAATGGAGGCGGCACCCGGAT
>DCKY01000153.1:15149-22282 GCA_002320775.1 Planctomycetes bacterium UBA1662 | reverse complement strand
CATGCCGCCTCTCGGTCCCCTCTGCACTTGAAACCCGTTTATAGCAGACGGCTCCAGTCTTGACAACGGGCAATGGCAACAGCCTGATGGGGGCAGGAAGAACCCCGGCTCCCCCCGAGATGGATATGCAGACACCCACGGATCATCCCCAGGCTCTTATCTTCGACATGGATGGAGTCCTCGTCTCCTCGGAGCGAGTCCACTGGAAAGCCTACCGTGCGACTCTCGCAACCACAGGAATCGACTATTCCTGGGAAGCCTATCGAGACACCGGAATGGGGATCTCCAGAGAGAACGTACTGATGAATATCCTCGGACCGCTTGAAGAGCAGCGGCTCCTGGAGCTCATGCAGCTCAAGGAGGACCATGTCCGCATCGTATTGGGCGAGGAAGGTGTCCAGAGGGTTCCGGGAGCGCTCGAATTCGTTACCGCCGCTCACGACCGGGGACTGAAAACGGCTGTCGCCACCTCCAGCCGCAATCCGGAGCTCTTCCTCGAGGCCGGCGGCTACGCCAAGCTATTTGAATCCATCACCTGCCGCAGGGATGTCGAGCTCCCCAAACCGCATCCTCAGACCTACCTGGATGCCGCGGGAACCCTGGAACTCGCCCCGGACCGCTGCCTCGCCTTCGAGGACTCACCAACCGGGATCGAGGCGGCCAACGCAGCGGGCATGGCTGTCTTTGCCCTGGCCACGACACATCCGGCCGATTCTCTCGGCGAGGCAACCGCCGTCTTTGATGGGTTCGAAGAGATCGAGCTCGACAGCCTCCTTGGCTGATCACGGTGACCGGCAGCAGCGACCCGCTCAATCACGCTCATCGATCAGGAGCGGCTTGAAATCCAGGTAATCGCAACTCACCAGCCGGTAGCTCACCCCATTGGCCTCGCCCTTGAAGACCCTCTCCCACTCGGGGCTGGTATGAAGATGCCCGAAGAGACAATGGCTGCAGCCCGCCGACTCGATGATCCGGGTAAAGGCGCTCTCGCTGGAACCGATCCGGTAGGGGGGATAATGAAAGAGCGCGATCGGCCGCTGCTCTCCCTCGTAGATACCCGCAAGGTATTCGATGGACTGGAGCAGCTCCCGGCGCTCCTTCTGAAGTGTCGCGAAGGCCTTCTCCAGGGCCTCCGCTCCAAGTTCCTCATCAGGCGGACACCACGGGATGAAGTCCCCCCCGCGCACGCCGATGATCGGAACGCCGTCCACAACCACAGCCCTCTTCTTGATCGCGTAGATTCCCTCCGGAAGCAGCTCGTTGAGCTTCTTATGCGAGCCAGGCCACCAATAGTCATGGTTGCCCTTGGTAAGCACCTTCTTACCGGGAAGCACTGAG
This sequence comes from Planctomycetes bacterium UBA1662, assembly GCA_002320775.1. Taxonomy (GTDB): domain Bacteria; phylum Planctomycetota; class UBA8108; order UBA8108; family UBA8108; genus UBA8108. Next base: position 20,944 of record DCKY01000153.1, on the reverse strand, counting down.
AGCCAATCAAGCTCGACAGCAACATCGGCCGCCTTCATAGCCCAGGAGAAATCCCCGGGAAGCAATACGAGATCGTCCGGCTCAATCCGCTCCCTCCAGGCGGTCTCGACCTTCTCATGATGCCCCTTCCAGTGTTCTCCGAACTGGTCCATCCATTTTCCGGTAGAAAAGCCGAGATGAAGATCACTGATTGCCCAGATTTTCATGAAGGAATACCAACGCGGTAATGAAAAGAATGCGACAGCTTTTGAAAGAATGGGTACCTTATCCGGTCAGGCAACCCATGACCAGTTTCAGAGTCCCGTAGAGATGAAGACATTTGATCTTTTCCTGGTACCTTCCTCTTCCGAAACCTTCGATGGCGAAGCCATCGGCAGGAAGCTGACCGAATCCCCCTGGCTTATCCAGGACAGGTCGGATCCGACCCAGATGGTCTATCACAACCAGGACAACAGCGTCCGCTTCTTTATCCTGCTCGATCCCGGGTTACTTGAAAAAGAACCAGCGGCGGAACACGATGGGTATGGAGACGAGGAGGCCGCCGGGGCCACCTCCGTTTTACCCGATGCGGACGACCTTGAGCAGGCAAACCTCCCCGGCACAGAAGAGGAGGAAGAGCAGGATGCCTTCATCGACATGCCAACGGTGACCATCAACATCCCCCTCTTTCAACCTTCGGGCGTTGCTCGGGAAGCCATCTCCTTCCTGCTGTCCATCGCCCGGTCCGCCGGGCTCGATTCGATTGATCCCCAGGCGCCCGAAGGAGGCGAGGCGGGCAGCTACAGCTCTGAGGAGTTGTACGACAGCTGGCTGAAAACCCAGAAGTCTGTCTTTCTTGAGCTCAAGGGAAAGCTCGACTTCATTCGCTGGAGCGATGAGCGCTCCCGCAACTTCTTCGGCTACGCAGCCTCCTGCCCTGAGCTTCGTGAGAAATACCGGGAAGATGGGCTCGATGTACTGCAGGTTCAACCGGCCTCCTACAACGGCGATGTTCTCTCGCTCTGCGTCTGGCGCACGGATGTACCCGCGGTGATCCCGCACACAGACCTGGTCCTCCTGGAGAGAGTGCGCCAGAAGAGAAGCTTCTTTGGCTCCCGAAAGGTCACGGACGAATTGCTTATCACCGGAGACGATCTCTGGAAAATCCTGGAGCCCTTCGCCCAGGCTATCGATGAGCCCGCACCGATGTTGATCTTCCGGGATGCTGAGCTGCCGCCATCCCAGCTAACCAATGACCTGGAAGAATTGAAGGGGGAGCCTGCCACGGCGAAGAGAACGGAATTTGACGGAGTCATCGATTTTGACCTGCCGGATGTGGAGCCCGAACCGGAGAGCAGCCTTGAGTGAAGACACACAGGAGCTTCTGCTGAGCAGGGAGAGGCCTCGAAACAAGATTCTCCTGGGAGTTGTCCACCTCAAGCCGCTGCCGGGCAGCCCCGGCTGCAAGGACAGCGGACGGCTGGGCACCATCATCGAGGCGGCGCGAGAGGATGCCGAAAACCTCCTCGAGGCAGGCTTCGACGGCTACGTCATCGAAAACTTCGGCGACCTCCCCTTCTTCCCCGAAACGGTGCCGCCGGTCACCACGGCGGTGATGACCCGAATCGCCTGCGAGCTTCCAACCAGTGACGCCATCGTCATCGTCAACGTGCTGAGAAATGACCCGCTGGCGGCGCTCTCGATAGCGGCCGGCGCGGGGCTCGATGGAATCCGGGTCAATGTCCACACCTCGGCGATGCTCACAGACCAGGGAATCATCGAGGGCCGGGCCGCAGAGACTCTGCGCCTGAGAAGCCAGCTCGGCGGCAAGCTCGGAATCCTCGCTGATGTCGACGTCAAGCACGCCGTCCAGCTGGCAACAGCGCGTGAGCTGGCTGAGCTGGCGAGGGAGACGGCCTACAGGGGACTCGCTGATGGACTGATCGTTACCGGCAGGGCGACCGGCGCCCCGGTCGCCCCGGAGGAGCTCGCCGAGGTCAGGCAGGCTGTTCCGGACCGTCACCTCTTCATTGGCAGCGGCGCGACCGAATCAAATATCGCCTCCCTGCTGGAAACCGCGGACGGAGCTATCGTCGGCAGCTCCCTGAAAATCGATGATGACATCGCCAGGGGGATCGATCCCGAGAAGGCGCGCGCCTGGATCCTCGCCGCGCGCGGCTGATCAACCCCGGGGAGCCAGCAACAGGACCTGAAGGTCGGCGACATTGGTCCCGGTAGCCCCGGTCTTCAGCAGGCCGCCTGCTGCTTCGAGAAAGGTATAGGAATCGTTGTCGTCAAGCGCCGCCCGGGGCGAGCCTCCTCCGCGCTCCAGCGTGAGAGAATCAACCAGGGCTCCGGCCGCATCAGTCGGTCCATCGATCCCATCGGTCCCCCCGCTCAGCAAGCTCCAGACGCGGCTGGAGCTCTCGACACCGCTCTCCAGCGCGAAGGCCAGGCCCAGCTCCTGGTTGCGCCCGCCGCGCCCGGCCCCTCGCAGGGTGACCGTGGTCTCCCCGCCGGCCAGTATGGCGATGGCTCCCTCCTGCCCCTCGACGCGGGCAAGCTCGCCGGCAAGGCCGGCGGCAGCCTCACGGGCCTCGCCAATGAGTGCCTCACTGAAAATATTCACAGTATAGCCGAGCTCACGGGCGCGGCGGGAGGCCGCGGCCAGGCTCAGACTGTTGGAGCCCCCGAGAAAGCTGCTGACCCGCTCGAAGACAGGAGCTCCCGGCTTTGGCGTCTCGGGAACCTCCCCCCGACAGCCCGCCTCAAGTCTCTCCCGCACTCCAGGCGACACCTCGTCATAGATTCCGCGGGCACGCAGCACTGCGATCGAATCAGAGAAGGTCGTTGGGTCGGCAACAGCGGGGCCGCTCGCAATCGTGGAAAGATCATCTCCTATGACATCGGAGATGATCAACGTCACCAGTTCGCCTCCGCCCAGCCGCGCCGCCAGCCCTCCCCCCTTGAGAAAAGAGAGGTGCTTGCGCACGGTGTTGATCTCGCCTATGTCCGCCCCGCAGGCAAGCAGCCGCGAGGTACAGTCGAGCTTATCGGCGAGGGTGACCCCCTCCGCCGGCGCCGACAGGATAGCGGAGCCTCCACCCGAGACGAGGAGGAAGGTCAGATCGTTCTCACCCGCTTCGGCGATGAACTCCGCCACCTCCCGCGCGGCCTCAACCCCGGCATCATCCGGCAGCGGATGGCCGCCGACCAGGACACGAAAGCCATCGGTCTCCGCAAGGTTTTCCCTGTTCACCACAGCCAGGCCGCTCCAGCCGAGACCGGCCTCAGCCAGGACAGCGCCCAGGGCTTGTCCCATCGAGCAGGCAGCCTTGCCGAAGGCCACGGCTCGAATGACTCCTCCGGAACCCGGCACGGGCAGCGAGCCGGCGGCATCCAGGGCGCGCTCTACCGCCCTGGCGGGATCCGCCTCAGCGACACCCGCCTGGAAAATATCCAGGGCCTCGGATCGGAGCTTCTCGATTCCCGCGGTGATCCCTGGCTTGCTCACCAATTCAATCCTCGCGCAGGGGAAGGCTGTCAGCAAGCTCACGGATCTCCGCCGCGTCGCCCACTCCGCCCGAACAGGTAGGATGACGAAGACAGCTTGCCGCCGCGGCGTTGGCGAAGCGCAGGGACTCCCCAAGACCCCAGCCCTCGTACACCCCCGCGACCATGCCGGAGAAAAAGGCATCGCCGGCTCCCGCGCTGCCCCTGATAAAACCATCGGGAAGAACGTGGGCGGCCCTCCAGGTCGCCTCAGAGGAGACCGTAAGACCAAAGGCCGCCTCCGGGGTGTGTATCACCACAGCCTGTTTCACACCGTTTTCGAGCAGGAGCTCAGCCGCCCTCTCGAGTGCCCCGCGATCCAGGGTCTCACCGCCCCGCAGCTCCGTTCCGGTCGTCCGCGCGGCCTCGATCTCATTGATGACCAGGTAGTCCACATGCGCAAGGGCGGGTGTAACAATGCGGGCGAAACGATCAGAATCTTCGCTGACGACATCGACGGCGGTCAGGATCCCCCTCTCCCTGCAGCCGGCCAGCACCCTGGCCGCCCGGGTTCCGTATTCGGAATCGTCTTCATCCATCCCATCGAGCAGCAGCAGGTAGCCGAGGGTCAGGATTCTGCAGGACAGCTCGTCGAGCGGGTAATCCTCCGGAGACAGAAGCGCGTTGGCTCCTCGGTTGTGAAAGAAGGTTCTCCGGCCTGACTCCCTGACCGTCATGACATCGGTGTAGGCTGTAGGAACATCCTCGACAGCGCGAAGGAAGCGGGTGTCGATCCCTGCCTCGGCGCAATCGGACAGGATTCTCCGGCCATCGGCATCCTGCCCCACCAGGCCGAGACCGGAAAGCTCCAGTCCCAGTTGGAAGCGGGAGAGATCTATGGCGACATTGCAGGCCGCCCCGCCGGTACCGGATTCTTCGTCCAGAATATTGGCGAGGGTTTCCTCCTGCGGCCACACATCAACCGTCTTCACCCTGTCGACAATCCAATTGCCGGAGCAGCAGATTCCACTTCGCTCAGCCATCGGAGACTCCCTCCCCCAGCACGAAGGCGCCTGTTCTTTCCGGACCATGGACGCCGATCGTCAGGGTCTTCTCGATATCCGCTGTACGGCTGGGCCCGGTGATCCAGGTGAAATAGGAATCGAAATCCGCATCTCCCGTCGCCCAGGAAGCCCCTTCATCGATACCTTCAAAGAAGTCCTCCAATCCGCCCAGGAGCCTGTCGCTCGGGACAAGGACGAGGTGGCAGCGCGGCACCAGCGAGATCGAGCGCGGCCGGAAGGGACGCGCGCATTGCGCGATGGTACCTGTCTCCGCGATGGCCGCGTCGGCCAGCGTCACCCCCAGGTCATAACCTGCGAGCTCCTGCGGAGTCACCGAGCTGCCGACCGAATCAACCGCGAGGCCAGCGGAATGGAGAAGCTCCCTGACCGGCAGCGAGAGCGACTCCCAGGCCGGGTCGCTGTCCATGACGGCGCTCTGCAGGCCGAGCCCTTTCAACCAATTCCCAAGCTCGGCGGCGGGATCATCGACCGCCCCGAGGTTCACAGCCTCTCCACCAACAGCGCACAGCTCCGAACAAAAACGCTCCGCAAGATCATCGTCGGCTCCTGGAGCCGTTGAAGGACGCGGCGCGGGATCCTCCACCAGGAGCTCTCCCGGCTGCCCGACGGCGCGGCTCCTCAGAAAACCAAAGAGTCTCTCCCTGTAATCTCCCGGCATCACTCGTCCCCTTTTTCAGAGTCTTCGCGCCACCAGCGGCGGAACCCGGATCTGCCGGGAAGCGGCAGGCTGCGGCTGCGGCTCCAGCGCCGGGCCGGCCCGCCAAGAACCGAGGCCAGGCCGGCGCGCACAGCCAGTCTGTAAAACGGCCGACCGAGGGCGAGCAGCAGACGCCAGAGCCGCGGAGACCTCGCCAGCATGGAAAAAACCCGCATGGACAGTTTCTCAGAAAAACCCGCGCTTCCAGCCTCGACGGCCTTCGCCCTCAGTCCAAGCAACATATCCGGTAGCGGAATCTTCATCGGACAGACCTCGCCGCAACGCCCGCAAAGACTCGAGGCCTGCGGCAGCTGGCTGGCCTTCTCGATTCCAACGTAATTCGGCGTGATGACCGAGCCGATGGGACCGGGGTAAACCCAGCCATAGGAATGTCCGCCCACGCTTCCGTAGACCGGACAGAAATTCAGACAGGCTCCGCAGCGAATGCAGTTCAGGGCCTCTCTCTGCGTTGGATCGGCCCAGAGTTTTGAGCGACCGGCATCCAGGAAGACGACATGGAGCTTCTCCGGACCATCACCCTC
>DCKY01000153.1:0-14764 GCA_002320775.1 Planctomycetes bacterium UBA1662 | reverse complement strand
CTGCGGCAAAGCAGGCGCAGCAGGGCGGCCAGGTCGGACCTCCTGGGAAGGACCTTTTCGATGCCCACCACCGCGATATGCACGCGAGGAACGGTTGTCGACATCCGAATATTACCCTCGTTCTCGACCAGGACGATCGTGCCCGTCTCGGCAATGACAAAATTCGCTCCGGAGATGCCGATATCCGCCCCGAGAAAAGCTTCCCGCAGGGTTTCCCTGGCCACTCGAGTGAGCTCAGGAATGTCGGCATCGGGGTCGGAGCCCAGGTGGTCATGAAAGAGCTCCGCCACCTCCTCTCGTGATTTGTGAATAGCCGGAGCGATGATATGCGAGGGATGCTCCCCGGCCAATTGGATGATGTACTCACCCAGGTCTCCCTCGAGAACACTCAGTCCGGCGGCCTCGAGATGATCATTCAGAGCGATCTCCTCGGTGACCATCGACTTGCTCTTGGTAACACTGCTGCCCCCGCTGGAGCGAATGATCGAAAGAATCTGGTCCCTGGCAGCGGCTCCATCCTCGCAATAATGAACCTCGCCGCCCCGGGATCGAAGGTTCTTCTCGAAGACCTCGAGAGCCTCCGGCAGGTTCTCTATGGCACGATTTTTTCGATCGTGTCCCCGCTGGCGAAGCTCCTCCCAGTCCGGCATCGAATCGACGGCGTCCGTCTTCGCAGCCTGAAAGCTCGAGCTGGCTCTCGTCAGCGCTTCACGCAGGAAGCCATCATCAAGAGCTTCGCTCGACAGCTCGTGGAACTGGTCGGAGCGCGGCTTCATGAGTACGCCTCCTCTTGCGAACCGGTCCCGCCCTCTTCGAGAGCGTCGGCCAGCACCTCGGCAAGATGCAGCGCCCGGACCTCGGAGCCGCTCTTCTCCAGCCCCCCCGCCATGTGCATGAGACAGCTGCAATCGGTCGCGACCAGGCTCTCGGCCCCGCTCTTTTCAATACAGGCCAGCTTATTCGAAAGCATCCGCGAAGAGATCTCATCAAACTTGACGGAAAAGAGCCCGCCAAACCCGCAGCATTCATCCGATTTCTCAAGCTCGAGGAGCTCGGCTCCCTCGACAGAAGAGAGCAGCCTCCTCGGACCCTCCCGAACCCCAAGCCCCCTGAGCGAATGACAGCAATCGTGCCAGGTCAGCGAGCCATCTCGCCGTCCGGGAAACTCGGTGACCCCGAGCTCCTCGGTAAGATATTGCGAAAACTCCCAGGTTCGATCAGCCAACGCCTGGAAACGGCCGCTGAGCTCTTCATCGTCTGAAAAAAGCTCGGGATAGTATTCCTTCACCATCGCGACACAGGAACCTGAAGGACTCACGACAGCCTCGCAGCCTTCGAATACATCCAGAAAGGCCAGGGCCAGCTCCCGCGCCTCACCCCGAAAGCCTGCGTTGAAGGCCGGCTGGCCGCAGCAGGTCTGGTTCTCGGGAAATTCCAGCTCCACATCATAGTGACGAAGCACCTTGACCATAGCCTTGGCGACCCCTGGGAAAAGAAAATCAACCAGGCAGGTGATGAAGAGGCTCGCTCTCTTAGGCTCACTCAAGGGATTTCTCCAACACGAAAGGATACTGCCAGGCCATCGTTTGCAGCCCGCCTGGACGGGGTCTAAAACCAACAGCTGCATTTTAGCTTTGTGTAGGTTATTTCGAAAGCTGCGACTAAACTGATTGACCTGATTTGAAAGTCCTCCCGAAACGCAACAGGGCAAAGACATGTCTTCCAGGAGAACCATCACCGTCCTGATTCTCGCCGTCCTGCCGGCGATCACGGCTGCGGCAGACGCGGATGAAGCGGCCGACTGGCCGCAGCTTCACGGCCCGCGCAGAGATGGCGTCTACCGCGGCCCCGCGCTGGCCGACTCCCTGCCTTCGGATGGTCCCGCCGTTACCTGGAGAAAAAAGACCGGCCTGGGCTTTGCCGGCCCCTCCGTGGCTGACGGCAAGCTTGTGCTCTTCCACAGGATGGCTGGAAAAGAGATCCTCGACTGCCTCGAGGCGGCGACGGGGAAGTCCCTGTGGACCGCCAGCTACCCGGCCAGCTACAAGGACCGCTTCGGTTTTGACGAGGGTCCGCGGGCCGTGCCTACCATCCACAATGGCAGGGTCTACACCAACGGGGCCGCTGGAGTTCTCAGCTGCACCGATCTCAAGAACGGAAAAAAGATCTGGCGGCTCGACACCCACGCCTCCTTTAAGCCGCGCGAGAGCTTCTTCGGAACGGCCTGCGCGCCCCTGGTCTCAGGAGGAAAGGTCTTCGTCCAGGTTGGCGGAACAACCGGTATCGGTACCGGCGGCAAGGGAAGCGGAATCGTCGCCTTTGACTCGGAGACCGGCAAGCCCCTCTGGGGCGCCACCAGCGATGAGGCCGGGTATTCCTCCCCTGTCATCGGCGAGCTGGCTGGAAAGACAAGACTGGTCTGCTTCACCCGCACGGGCATCGTGATCCTTGACCCGGGAACAGGCAACATCCTGTACGAAAAACGCTGGCGGGCCCGAATCGGAGCATCCGTCAACGCCGCCACCCCGGTCCTGACCAACGATATGGTCTATTTTTCCTCAAGCTACCAGACCGGCTCCATCTGCCTGAAGGCCAGTGGAAGCGGTTACCGCGAGCTCTGGTCCGGCGACCGCATCCTGTCGAGCCATTATTCCTCCAGCATCCAGAGCTCGGGCTACCTCTACGGTTTCGATGGACGGCAGGAATACGGCACCCAGCTTCGCTGCGTCTCGCTCGCAGGAGGCAAGATCGCCTGGAGCGAAGCCCAGCCGGGAGAAAAGCGCTTTGGTTGCGGAACCCTCATACTCGCCGGCGACAAGCTGCTGGTGATGGCGGACTCCGGGGAGCTCATCCTGGCCCGCGTTTCCCCCAAGGGCTACAGTCGCCTGGGCAGCGCCGCCATCCTTAATGACACGGTACGGGCCTACCCCGCCCTTGCCGGAGGCTTCTTCTACGCACGCAGCACGAGCGAGCTGATCTGCGTAGATCTCCGTAAAAAGACCGGTGCGAAGTAGCCGAGAAAAACGCGCGCATCAACGATCGACAGGCAGCCCACAGGCCTCGAGAACAACTCGCTGAACCGCCTCATCGTGCTCTATGCTGAAGTCGCTCTCTTTCTCTCCCCTGATGATCCGGGCAAAATCGGCGGCGTCATCGACATAGCGGGAGTAGCGCGGAAAACGAACCTCCTGGTAACCCCGACTGAATTTCTCCCGCGGCTTTGACAGCGCCAGCCGGACGGCTGGTGAATCGAGCGGCTGGACCTGGAGCGTACCCTCGCTGCCGCAGACCACAAGGTGGCGGCGGGCAAAACCCTCGACCTCCTGGGCGCTCGACTTGACCGTAGCCAGGGCCCTGGGATATTCGAGCACGGCAAGCATATTATCTACCAGGCCATCAGCCAGGCGGCTTGAGTGGCGCGGAAAGGCTGAGACCTTCCGCGGCGCGCCTAGCACTCCGACCACGAGATCGATGATGTGGCAGCCGAGCTCGAACATGATGCCTCCCGGGTATTCCGCCAGGGCCTTCCTGCTCGCGGCGCCCACCACCTTGCTCATCACCGTATGTACCTCGAAGACCTCTCCCAGCCAGCCTTTCTGGAGGGCCTCGCGCAGAAAGACGATGCCCGGATTGTAGCGGTACATATACCCCATCTGGACCACCCTTTCCCGGTCCGCGGCGGCGCGCAAAATCTTCCTGAACTTCGGCAGCGAAGAGCCCGCGGGCTTGTCGAGGTGAATATGGAAGCCCGCATCCACACAGGCCTCGGCATGGTCCAGCGAGTCGCGGACACGGGTCTCCACCGCGACCGCCTGGAGCCCGGGCAGGTTGAGCAGCTCTTCCCGGGTGACCCAGCGGAGATCCTTATAGACCCCGGCCGCGCCGGCCTTCCGCCTCAGAGACTCATCCGGCTCGCAGACCCCGACCACCTCGAAAGCTCCGCTCTGGCGATAGGCCTGCATCTTGCCGGCCGCATGCGCGTGACCGACGCCAAGCTGGGCGATGCGAATCTTCTTTTTCCCCGCCGCCTGCCCGGCGGCCCTGCCGGGCGACGTCATGGCACCGGCCGCAACGGCCGTGGCCTGGCCGGAACGGGAAAGAAAGGCGCGCCGGGAAAACAGATCGCTCATCTTTTACTCCTCCGCCAAAAAAAGACGCTTGCGAGCCTCCCAGCAGGTCGGCCCGCAAGCATCCTCTCAGGCGCCACAGGTGTCATAGACACCGCAGCCAAGGTCCACATCTCCGGTATCAGGCCCACATTCTCCAGGACCGGGCGACGGCGGAGCATCTCCACCGGAGAAAAGGTAGAGCAGAACGTAGACCGCGTCGGTCAGCTGCAGGGCGCCGTTGTTGTCGGCATCCGAAGCCTCCATGCAAGGCGGCTCTCCCCCGCCAGAGAAGAGGTAGAGCAGAACAAAGACCGCGTCGGTCAGCTGCATGGCGCCGTTAGCATCCGCATCTCCGCGGCGGAAAAGGTCTTCGGCCGGCTGGCAGTTCTCCTCATCGGAACAATCGGCGTCGTCACAATCGGTGGCGCCATCCTCGTCATCATCGATGCCGTTGTCACAAACCTCAACCGGAGGGGGCGGAGGAGGCTCTCCGCCATCTCCAACGCGCCAGACCTCGAGCAGGACCACGTCCCCGCCGTTGGGATCGACCAGGGTGCCGTTGTTCTTGCTGCCGGGGCCTACATTGGCGTTACCCTGCAGCTGGTGCATCCGGACATAGCCCTCGGTAACCTCGAGAACAGGACTGTCGGGACAGTTCGCGGTGGGAAGCCCATCGCTGTCGAAGTTCACGAACTGGGGATCCGGAGCTACCCCGTCTCCCAGGGGCGGGATCTTGTCATCGAATCCAACCCTGGCAAACACCCCGCAGCCAAGACAGTCGGGCCTCACCTGCCCGGTCGTCTGCTGGTTCTGGTCAAAATTCTGCACCAGGAAGGCGAAGTTGTTTTCCCCGATACCGCTGGGAGGACCCTCCCCGCCATCTTCAACAACAACGGTGTGGGCATGAGGATTGTCAGCCTCTCCGACGACCGCAACGAAACGGTAGAGCCCGTTGTCCGGCAGGTCGACGCGAAAGACGAGTCCCGAGGGCGGGACGCCGCCATCGAAACAGGGAGTGTCCGGGTCTCCAACGACCCCGGCGTCACAGGGACTCGGAAAGTTCTTGGCGCCGATGAAGGAATCGTAGACGACCTCCGGGCAGGCGCCGACAAAGCGATTTCGGTCATTGGGGCTGTCATCAAAAGGACCGAAGCGGCCATAGCCGGCGCGGCTGGCGTCACCGGGAACGATCTCCTCGTAGCCCCAGCCTCGTACCTCGTCATAGGCCACCGCATCAGGACCTGTCTGGCTGACGATGGTGTACTCAAATCCATCATCGTTGGGAACCGCGCAGATATCGAAGTGGACCCCGAAGACAAAGGCCGCCACCAGTTCGGCCTCCGGCGCTTCGGGATCAGGCTCACAGGGAGGCTGTACACAGCCGACCCTCGTATCGCCTCTTACCTGGGAATCGCAGGCGCCTTCCGCTGAGAAGGAACCCGAGAACTCCGCGGTATCAAATGGACAATCTTCTTCCGGCAGGGCGAGAACGTAGATCAACTCGCCAGCCGCATCCGGGCTGAAAGTGATGGTGTTGCCCTCTACGACGCCTCCTCCATCATCGACTACCTCGAGAGCTTCCGGGAAGGTTTCCACCAGGGTCGCCCCGGCACCGGCGCCGCGGACATCGAGGGTCACGTTGATTTCGCTGCCGGGCTCGGCGGGAGAAGACACCTCGATCGACCGGGTCGCGCTGGCAGAGCTGGCGAAATCAGCCGGCGGGCTGCAGGAAGCGAGAACGCTTCCATCCACCAGCGGCTGGCCGGCCGTATCGCGAACCACCAGCCTCACGCCCGTCCCGCCGCCGCGTTCGACCACCGCGATGAGGACCACATTGCCGCCGGGTACCAGGGTGGCGGGGATCATGTCACCGGCCCCGTAGCCCGGCACGCCCCTGCAGACCGCGTTGAGGTGAATCATGGAGCCGTTCAGGATCACCTTGACCGCGTCATCGCTGCCGACCTCCAGGATCGTGTCGAGACAGCTGTCGGTCGTGTTCTCCAGGTAGGTCAGGCTGTAGATAATGTAGTCGTCTACCGGGTCGCCAATGTTCTCGACCAGGTTGTGGTTGATGTAACCGAAGTTGTCGGTCTGGGCCGACCAGACGTTGAGAATCCCATCCAGGCCGCCGGGGTTGAGCTCGGGATTCATGGCGAACGCCACGCCGATTCCTCCAGCCTCCCCTCCAAAATCAGGCAGGACCTCATCTCCCTCCTCGAGCAGAAGGTTCATCTCGCCGAACTCACCATCGGTGAGATAATCGGTGGTGCCAAGCCGACCGGTATCGTCGCAGGCGGGTCCCGCCGCGGCGCCGAGGTCGATCGGGCCGATCTGGAGCATCCTCGAGGGACCGCCGGTACTTCGCAGGCCGCAATCCACAGGCTCGCAGGCGGCGGAAGAGGACGAGCTGGACTCGCACCCCCCCTCAGGCGTGAGCATCGCGGAAAACTCGCTCGCGCCGCACTGCCCGGAAGGAGACCTTACCGAATATTCGATAACGCTGTCAGCATCAACCGAGAAGGTCACGGTGTTGCCCTCGACAGCTCCGCCCTCAGCCTCCACAAGCGTCCAGCCCTCGGGGAAGGTCTCGGCTACAGTGGTCGTTCCCTGGACATTTGAAACATCCAGGCTTATCGCCACCGTCTGCCCGGGAGAGAATGGAGCGGGATTGAACGTTCGATTGAGCCCGACGAGAAACCCGCCGGCGTCCTCTCCCTCAACACTCCAGATCTCCAGCAACACCGCGTTACCGCCATTGGGATCCCGCGCTCCGCAGGCTCCGCCATTTGCATTGCCCTGCAGCTGGTGCATCCTGATATAGCCCTCGGTCACCTCGATCACCGGACTCGCTGGCCCGCCATCGGTGCCGTACCCATCTTCATCCATATCGATGAACTGCGGACCATTTCCCTCAGGCGGCAGCTTGCAGCCGAAGCCAACCCTGGCGAAGGTCCCGGGGCAGTGCTCCGCCTGGTCATGGTTGTTGACGAGCACCACGTGGTCATCGGAGATCATACTCGGATTACCTTCTCCGCCATTCTCGATGAGGATCCGGCTGGTGTGGCGATTGTCAGCGGAGCCGAAGGCGCCAACGAAACGATAGAAACCATTGGGAACATCGATGCGGAAGATGATGCCGTCGGGAGTCAGTCCAACCTCGGAGCAGGCTGTCTCCCGGTCACCGACGACAAACTCGTCGCAATTCATCATGAAGTTCTTGGCGCCGATGAAGGAATCGTAGATCTCGGTGGGACAGCTGTTGTCAACAAAGGCCGTACGCCCATTGGGCGAATCGTCGAAGGGGCCGAACTGACCGTAGCCGGCGCGGGAGGCATCGCCGGGAACGAGGACCTCGTACCCCCACCCACGCTGAGAGTCGTAGGCGATCGCGCCGGGAGAAGAATGATGGACCATTGTGTAGGTCTCGCCCGGGGCGCTCTCAACAGCGCAGGAGAGATTCCTGGAACCGAAAATAAAGGCGCCCTCGAGTTCCTGCGAAACCGCTGGATTGGGAGAACCGGAAAATAAAAGCCCCAGGACACAGACAATCACAAACACCTTGCGTGAAAACATGTGAAGTTCTCCTGACGATTATAAATAACAACGGCGCGAGAGACCGTAAGCGGTAACTGCTTTCATTACCGCGCCCGAAACCTCAGACCCATGAGGTTGGGCCGAACGTTTATTGGAATCCAAACAGGCGGCACATTCAAGCGTGTTAAGCCAACCGACACCTCCCGGCCGCTTTACTCCGCCGGAAGCTTCCTGATCCAGCGCTTGATAACCTTCACCGCTTTCTCGTCAACCTTCGAGCTGGCGATGGTCGGCATCCGGCCCTCTCCCTTGAGCATCATCCGAAGCAACAGCTCCGATTTCTTCGGTTTTCCGGGCAGGACAACCCTCGATCCCTCGACGGTGAAACGCTTCTGGACCGGCTCGGCGTTGAGAATCCCCGCCTTGTCGAGCGGCGTGTTGAACCTGAGATCCGCTTTCGCCACCCCGGTTCCTCCAGGGGCGTGACATACCGAGCAGTTTACATCCAGGTAGGCGCGGGCGAGGGCGTCGGCATCTCCCCCCTTGGCGTCCCAGTCAGGATAGGCCGGGTGATCGGCGGGCTTGCCGATTTTTGAATCGAAGGCCCCCAGCTTTGAAAGGACATCCAGCTGGTTGGCCTTTTCCTTACCATAGTCGTGAACACGGTTCAGCTGACGCGTATTCAGACCGAGAACGAACCCGGCTGTCTTGGTGTGGCAGGAGTTGCAGTCCGAGCGGCTCGGGTAGTACCACTCCTGTTTACCATCTTTGCCAGCCGCCACAGCATAGCTGCGGCGAACGGCCGAATCGAGCAACTGCGCCTCGGTGCGTTCATCGTTCCAGAGGTAGGTATAGCCATCCCAGCCGCGGTCGGAGTGAACCATCAGGCGTGTCTCCAGCCTCCGCCCCTCGCCGAAACTGAAGGTCTTGACCATGACGGTGCCGACAGGGAACTGCCAATGGCCAGTGGCGCTGAACTTGACCTTGCCACCGGCCGGCAGTGCGATGTAGCGGTCCTTGGCCGCGCCATCGGACCACAGGGGTACATTCACATCGTAGGGAATCAACCCCGCGGCCGGCTCCAGTGTCTTCATGTTGGTGAAGAAACCCGTCTCGGAGAGCTTGCGCGGAAAGGCCTTGCTCTTCTTCTCGGCCACCTCGCGCCTGGCGAAACGATAGATTCCACCCTTCTGAAGATTGAAGACCGTGCCGAAATTCAGTTTCCTGATATCCTTCCCGGCAGGTCCCTCAAAGCTGAGAACGTAAACCTCGCCAGCCTCGGTCTCTCCATAAGCGGTAACGGGAAGCTGCGAACGCGCGATCAGGGTGTTCGATGACACCTCCTTGCCGTTATAACGTAACCCCCAGACGTTGAAGGTGGCGAAATCACCATAGAGATAGGTACCGTAGAGCTCAGGCAGCTTCTTTCCGCGGTAGACCAGCCCACCGGTGATCGACCGGCCATCTTCACGCTTGTACTCCCAGACCGGCTCGGTAAACGGCTGCCCGGTACTCTTGGCATCCTTGCCTTTATCGAAGGGGTGCTTTCCTTCACGAAGCTTCCAACCGTAGTTCCCTCCACGGACAACCAAATCAATCTCCTCCCAGAGATTCTGCCCGACATCTCCCAGCCAGAGATCACCGGTCAGGGAATCAAAGGTCATACGCCAGGGGTTGCGGAAGCCATAGGCCCAGATCTCGCCGCGGGTTCCCTCGCCGAATTTTTTTCCAGCCTCACCGACAAATGGATTGTCCGGCGGGATCGCGTATTCCTTGCCAGGGTCCTTCCTGTCGACGTCGATCCTCACCACTGTTGCCAACAGGGTGGAAAGATTCTGGCCGTTGGCGTGCGGATCATCGCGAAGGCCGCCATCGCCGAAAGGAACATAGAGCATCCCGTCGGGTCCGAACTCAATACTGCCGCCATTGTGGTTGCCGTAGGGTTGCTCAACTTCGAACAGGACCACCTCGGAACCCGCATCCGCCTTGTTCGGGTCTTTAGAAACCTTCCAACGCGAGATGATCGACTTGCCCAGGACCTTCTGAGGTTTGCCCTTGGGAGCGGGCGGCGCCTTGAGTGCTGAAGGGGCCGTGTAGTAGGTGAAGAAGATGCCGTTGTTCTTATAGTCCGGGTGGAAGGCGAGTCCCAGCAGTCCATCCTCGGGGTGTCCCGGCTTATTCTTCAGCGGAGAAAGGATCTTCTGGCTGACATCGAGAAAAACGTCCGCCTCCTTGACGTCATTGTCCTCAGGGAAGACGTAAATGATGCCAGGCTGGTCGAGAACGAAAATTCTCCCGGAACCATCACCGGCATTGGTCAGGGCAACAGGCCTGACAAAGCTGAGGTTGGGAAACACCTTCTCTACCACCAGGGGCGGCAGCGGGTCAGGCGATCCCATCAGAAGGCTGGTATCAACAGGAACAAAACGGCTGGTGTCAAATCCGGCTTTCGCGGGTTCCGTTGTCCAGACCTTGGATACACACAGGACCAGGGCCAACGTTAAAAAGAAAATACGAGTCAAGCTCATGTTGATTCCTCTCAAAAAGAGAACAGCGAAAAAACGAAATGCTGCCCCCCGGGCTAACGTGTTTATTTCAGCGGAAAAGACGTCAAACGATTGTCCTTTAAAACGTCATTAGCTTCAAGAAGCTGAATCGTAAGAAGGGAAGGATAACGAAGGCATCTTGTCGATCGTCTTCCCATGCCATACCATGGGCGTGTAATAATCGCTTTGGGGGCAACGCCTCCCTTGCCAGATTAAAAGCGCACTACAGAACCGGAGAGTTCGAACCATGAGAAATCCAACGACACGTCGAAGCTTCCTCAAAGGCGCTGCGGCAGGAATAGTCCTTCCCGCCGGAGCCATCTCCATCGCTAACGCCTACCCGGCCAACACCAAGGTCCGCCACGCGGCCTGCGGCGTCACCGGCATGGGAGGCTATGACCTCCGGATGCTCTCGAGCAGCAAGCACTCTGAAATCGTCGCTCTCTGCGATATCGATGACGGCCACCTCGGCTCGGTCGCGAAGAAGTTCCCGAAGGCCGCCCGCTTCAACGATTTCCGGAAAATGTTCGACAAGGAGCACAAGAACATCGACTCCTGCCACGTGACCGTGCCCGACCATATGCACGCGCCGATCACGATGACAGCGCTCAACCACGGCAAGAACGTCTACTGCCAGAAGCCCCTCTGCCACGAGATTGACGAGGCCCGTAAGATTCGCCTGGCGGCGAAAAAAGCCGGCGTGGTCACCCAGATGGGTATCCAGATCCACTCGCACGTCGCCTACCGTACCGGTGTCGAGGTCATCCGAAGCGGAGCCATCGGCAAGGTGCGCGCGGTGCACACCTGGGCCGACCGGGCCTGGAGCAACGGTGGTCGTCCGAAACCAACACCCGCGCCCAAGCACATCCACTGGGACCTCTGGCTTGGTGTCGCGCCCGATCGCCCCTGGGGCCCGAACTCCTACCATCCCAAGAAGTGGTGGAGCTGGCTTGATTTTGGAACCGGCAACCTCGGTGACATGGGCTGCCATCTCTTCGACCCCGTGATCAACTCGATCCAATACGGCGCGCCGACCAGCGTTCGCGCCGAGTGCAAGGCTCCCGAGAAGGAGACCTGGCCGAACGCCGGAAAGGTCACCTTCAACTTCCCCGAGACTCCCTATACCGATGGTAACACCGTCATGACCTGGTACGACGGCGGCTTCAAAAAAGGACACCATCCCTCTCCGGACCTCCTGCCATCGAAGAAACGAGTCAATCTGCCAAGCCAGGGCTCGATCTTTATCGGTGAAAAGGGAGCCATGCTCCTGCCTCACTGGAGCACCCCGAAGCTCTTCCCGGAAGAAAACTTCGCCGACTACAAAATGCCCGACCCCGGTGGCGTCAACCACTGGCACTCATTCATCGACGCCTGCCGCGGCGAAGGAAAAACAAGCGCCAACTTCGATTACGCCGGCCCCTTCACCGAGACGATCCTGCTGGGTAATCTCGCCAAGCGCTTCCCGACCCAGGAGCTCAAATGGGACGCGCCGAACCTGAAGGTGACCAACTTCTCCGAGGCGAACAACTTCATCGGCCGCAAATACCGCAAGGGATGGGAGATCGACGGGCTCTCCTGATCTCTGGCTGGCCCGGTTCCGATTTTTTAGCGGCTATGCAGCTTCTCGTGTGAAGGGAAGTCCTTCGCGTAGCGTTTCAGCAGCGCTGGGATATCGTTCCCGGTGATGTAGACCTTGCCCCGAATCTCGAGAGTCTCCCCGGGTCCCAGTCCGCCGAGGCGAAAGTCGCTGTGCAGGCAGGTGATCACCCCCTGGAAGAGCTCCTGGTAGGGCTCCCAGGCCATGGCGAGCACCTGGCTGTCGTCTGAGCTGAAGCAGCCAATCAGGCCATTTGAGGGCACGTGCTTCGACAAAGGGCGCGGGTTCACATCAGCTCGCGGAACACCCGGAGCCGCCCAGACCTGCCCTGGAATGTAGCGCGCTTCGAGCGCCCAGTCCTTCGTCGGCATCAGGCTGAGCTTACCATCGAGGAAGACAAAAGATTTTTTGATGTATTCGTAGGTCCTGGGATTGTCCGGCTGTCCAAGTCCTGTAAAGTCCCCCACCCGCATGCAGGGCTGGGCCCAATGCGCCTCGGAGGTTTTCTTCGTGGGATTGTGCGCGCGCAGGCGAAGGTCAACCTCGTCGCTTTTGGAGGTGATGATGTGATCAACCACCACGCCGTCCTTCAGCACGCAGCGCAGCTCGATCCTGCTTCCATCCTCGCTGGCAGAGACCAGGCTGGTGGAATGCCCGACCACCGTGTGCTTGCTCCAATCGGTTGTCTGAGAGTTGGCGCGGCAATAGGCCTCGAGGTACAGGATCTCTATCTCTCCACCGGGAATCTTCTCGCCGCTGATCCTCAGATAATTATTTTTCCACGCGAGCTTCAGCGCGGGGCCCTCGGGAGCCGTCACCTCGGGCCCGGACTCCACAGCTCGACAGCCTGGCAGGATAGCCAGGAGGACAAAAGCGACGAAGAAAAACCGCGCTGGTAAAGACATGGGATGCACCTTCCTTCTCCCTCGAAACCCTGTATCTTGAAAAACAAGTTCACCAGCAGTTTGCACGATCGGGCTCCGAACATCCTCTAGCTTGAAGGTCCTATGAGCAAAATCTTACTTGAGTGTTGCGTCGGCAGCGTAGAGTCCGCCGTCAACGCGGAGCTCGGCGGTGCGGGACGAGTCGAGCTCTGCTCGGCGCTCGAGCTCGGCGGAGTCACTCCCTCGAGCGCCGTCATCAGGCTGGCGAGAGAGAGGATCGGCGTTCCCCTCTTTGTGCTCATACGCCCGCGCGGCGGCGACTTTCACTACAGCCCTCTCGAGGTCGAGGTCATGAAGACGGATATCGCCGCCGCCAGGGACCTGGGAGCCGATGGCATCGTCCTGGGAATATTGCGGGAAGATGGAAATGTAGATGTGGAGCGAACAGCCGAGCTCATCGAGGCGGCCGGCGGAGCGAGCATCACCTTCCACCGGGCATTCGACTCGACACCTGATCCGCTTGCCGCGCTGGAAACCCTTCGCGAGCTTGGAGTGAACAGGGTGCTGACCACAGGCGGCGCGGACCGGGCGGAGGAGAGCCTGACCGGGCTTGAAAAACTGGCGGAGGCCGCAGCGGGCCGAATCGGTATCCTGCCCGGAGGTGGAATCAACCACGAAAACTGCCGGCGGATCATCGAGCAGACGGGCGCCAGGGAAATCCATGTCGGCTCAGCGGTCTGTTCCGCAGGCCCGCGGCAGGAAGCAGCCGGACTCGGACCCGGCGGTATTGAGACCCCCGCCCCGGGCGGTGAAACTGATCCGGAATCGGTGCGGCGGCTTCTCGCCCTGCTGGCTTGAACAGATCGACAGCGGGCTCCGCTTCCTGCTATCATCCGCTCCCTGAAACAAAACCAACTGTCCCCGACTGGAGAGTGACGAATAAGATGACACTGAAAACAAAACGGATCGGCAGCCTTGGCTTCCTGTTCCTCCTCGGCGGGCTTCTGTGCGAACCTCGGGCAGCCATCGGCAAAGAGGCGACCTCCCCTGGACCCAACATTCACCTGCGGGGGAACTTCCTCAACAGTCACTACACCTTCAGCGCGGAGAAGAAGGGTCACGTCGCCTTCATCGGCGGCTCGATTACCGAGATGAGAGGCTACCGCCCCATGCTCTACAACTTCCTCCAGAAGCGTTTTCCCGAAACAAAGTTCACCTTCACCAATGCCGGGATCGCCTCGACCTGTTCGACCACCGGAGCTTTCCGGCTCCGGAGAGACGTACTTTCAAAAGGACCTGTCGATCTCATCTTCATCGAATACGCCGTTAACGACGAGCTCGATGCCGGCCACGCCAGGCGGGAATGTGTTCGCGCAATGGAGGGAATTCTGCGCCAGGTGCGAGCTCACAATCCGATGGCGGACATCGTCATCACTTACTTCGTGACTCCCAGCATGCTCAAGACGGTCGGCAACGGCAAAGAACCCGTCCCCACCGGCGCCCATGAGGAGGTCGCAAAGCACTATGGAGTCTCAACCATCCACCTGGTCCGTGAGGTTGACCGCCTGATCTCCGCCGGGGAGTTAACCTGGAAGAAATTCGGCGGTGTCCATCCCGGCCCGCATGGCAACCGCCTGTGCGCCAATATGATCGAGAAGCTGCTCACCACCTCCTGGGACATGAAGGCTACCGGCAAGCCGGCGAAGGTCGCCCATGTCATGCCGAAAAAAGCCCTCGATGAGGGAAACTACGCAGCCGGGAAGTTCATCGACCCGGCCACCGCCGTGATCAAGTCCGGCTGGAAGAACTACATCCCCGAATGGAGAAAAATACGCGGCGGCTTCAGGGGACGCTTCGGCGGCAAAAAACTCCTCTGCGCTAACGCTCCCGGCGGCGAATGCAGCCTGGAGTTCACCGGCCGGGCCATCGGCGCCTTTGTTCTTGCCGGCCCCGACGCGGGCACCATCGAGGCCAGCATCGATGGCGGTCCCTTCAAAAAATACGATCTCTACCATCGCCACAGCCGTGGACTGCATTACCCGCGAACTGTCATGTTCTCTACCGACCTCAAAAACGGTAAGCACACCCTCGTCC
>DCKY01000192.1:11580-28364 GCA_002320775.1 Planctomycetes bacterium UBA1662 | reverse complement strand
TTTTCTGGGGGGTTACGATGAGGGTGTGTCGGGGTCGTAAAACTGTATTCCAGCCACCTTGGCGTCCTTCGGGATCCGGGCTGCTGCTCGTGGTGTTGCTGGTTTGCGGAGGCGGCTTCGGCTACACGCAGGAGCCGCCTGCGCGTCCTGCCGCGCCGGGCTTGCGCCGGGTTGATCCGGTCGAGCTCCAGGGCAGGCCAGAGTTCCAGGCTCTGCTGGCTGGGGCGGCCGCGGCGGGTGAACGTTTCGCTCCGCGCCGGGCTCCGGCGAACCCGTTCAAGGCGGGTGGAGGGAAAAGCTTGAGCTTCGCAGATCTGGCCGGCCGGCGCTGGGCGAGAGGGAAGCCGGCGACCAAGGCGAACTCTTCTGTGAAGAACCCCTACTCAAAATTACGGGGAGCAGGCGCCTGGGCGCTTGGCGGAATCAAGACCCGCCCTCCTGGGCCTGGAGATGGCGGCGGAGCCGGACAGGAAGAGGGAGCCGAGGCTGAGAAATGCGCCATCGGCGCCAGCGGCAATCTCTGCCGGGACTGGCTGGTCGGTGAAGCCGGGTGCGGCAGAACGGTCGATGGGGTCCTGGAGGAAGGCGATGGTCGCCTGGGAGATGGAACCTTTGTCGACATCTGGTCCCTGGAGCTCGAATCGACACAATTAGTTGACCTTGCTCTTCTCTCAGACGAGATGGACACCTTCCTCTTCCTGGTGGATGCGGACTGCTTCGTGATTGCGAACAACAACGACTGTTTTGAAGGAGATCCTGGCTCCGGCTCTTGTCTTGAGGCTATGCTCGAGCCCGGCACCTATCACCTGGTGGTCAACAACTGGTCGCCGGCCGAGGCGGGCGACTACAGCCTGGCCGTGACCTGCGAGCCGATCACCTTCTGCGGTGATTGCATTGTCGGGGAGGCGGTGTGCGGAGAGACGGTCGGCGGAGAGCTTTCCGATGGCGACTGCGCGCTTCCTGACGGCTCGTTGCTTGACACCTACGCGATCGAGGTGACGGAGCCCACCAGGCTGGCCATCAGCCTCACCTCAGCCGAGGTCAATCCCTACCTCCTGGTCATGGATGAGAACTGCGTTGCGGTCGGGGAGATCGATGATGCGGATGCCAAGGGAGGCGACCTGGATGCGTTTCTCAGCCTGGATCTGCGGCCGGGGGACTATTTCATCATCGCGAACTCCAGCGGCAGCGGGGAGCTTGGAACCTATGAGCTCAGCCTGGCCTGTGAACCTTTTGACATCTGTTCCGATTGTCAGATCACGGAGCTCGACTGCGCCGGCGAGCTGGTCGAGGACGGGCTGTTTGAAGATGATTGCGTTCTCCAGGACGGCAGCTTCATCGACGTGTTCTCTCTGGAGCTGGCGGAGGCCGGACGCCTGGCCTTGTCTTTGGACTCCATCGAGTTTGATTCCTTCCTGTGGCTCTACAATGAGAGCTGTGAGGTCGTTGATACGAATGACGATTGCCAACCCGGAAATCTTGACAGGTCCTGCCTGACGGCGGACGTCGAGGCCGGGATCTATTTTGTGGCGGTGAACAGCTACGCGGCGGCGGAGACAGGTCTCTACCAGCTTACGGCTGCCTGCCAGCCCGGCTTTGAATTCTGCGTTGACTGCAATGTTGGTTCGGTCGCATGCGATGACCAGGTAACCGGGACCCTTGACCTCGATGACTGCCAGATGGCAGGAGATGGGAGTTTTATCGATCTGTATACCTTTGAGCTCGATGAACCCGGGCCGGTGATCATCGACCTCTCCTCGCTGGAATTCGACACCTTTCTACGGCTCTATAACCAGGATTGTGAGGAGGTGGCTGTGGATGATGATGGAGGGGAGGAGCTGAACTCCAGGATGACGATCGACCTGGAGGCCTGCACCTATATTGTCGGCATCAACAGCTATGCCAACGGGGAGAGCGGCACCTACGACCTCTCTGTTCGTTGCCCGGAGGTGAGGCTCTGTCGGGACTGCGAGGTCGGGAGCATCTCCTGCGGCGGCACCGTCAGCGGCGCACTCGCGGCGGGCGACTGCTCTCTTGCCGATGGCACGCTTGTCGATTCCTACACATTCACGGTGGACCAGACCTCGCAGGTGACGATCACCCTTCGCTCGAACGAGTTCGACACCTTTGTGAACATCTCTGATAATTTCTGCGAAGCGTTCCTTGGCAACGAGGATTGTTCGCCCGGCGATTTCGGGGCCTCCTGTATCGAGGGGATCATCCTCAACGCCGGCACCTACACCATCGGCGTCAGTGCGGCTGGAGCCGGCGAGCTGGGGGCCTACGACCTCGATGTGTCCTGCGAGCGGGCCGACAGCTGCGCCGATTGCGGCGATGGGGTAATCGAATGTCCTGCGGTGCTCGATGGCCTGCTGGAGGCCAGCGACTGCTCACTGGATAACGGCCGTCTCTTTGATTCCTACGAGATGGAGGTCCAGGAGACGCAGGAATACATCATCAGCCTCACATCTGGAAATCTTGACACCTTTCTCTACGTCTACAATGGGGAGGGCTGCGAAGAAATCGCCTTTGATGATGATGGCGGAGATGGCCTGAACTCGCAGCTGGCCCTCACCCTCGCTCCCGGGACTTACTGGATCCTGCCGAGCAGCTATGATGCCGGGGCCAACGGATCCTACACGATGGACATCAACTGCAACAAGGCCGCCCCCTGTCCTCCCTGTGAGACGGGAGAGGCGGCCTGCGGTGAGCCGATGGATTCGGCCTTTCCTCTTGATACCTGCACGCGCGCCGAAGGCCCGTCCGAGGACATCTACGCGGTGGTTGTCGAGGGCGGGGTTCTCAACGTCAGCCTGGCATCGTCCGAATTTGACACCTACCTGACAGTCTACGATTCCAATTGCCTGGCCCTCGGAGTCAATGACGATTGCGAGCCGGGAGACCTGGAGCTTTCCTGTCTCACCCTCGAGGTCTCTGCCGGAACCTACTATGTCGGTGTCAGCAGCTACGCCATTGGCGAGGCGGGAAATTTCTCGCTCAATATCACCTGCGAGGGGGAAGAGGTTGTCAACAATTGCGCTGACTGTATTGCCGGCGTGGCCCTTCCAGGTGAGAGCCTGGCGGGAGATTTCCCGGCGACGGCCTGTACGGTTCCCGGCGGAGCCGAAGCCCTGGATCTCTGGCGGCTGGAGCTCGAGGAGCCCTTCGTCGGCTCGATTCTGCTCGAATCGGAGGATTTTGACACGATCCTTGGTCTTCTCGATCGGGACTGCGGTCCGCTTAGCGAGAATGATGATTGCGATCAGACGACCGTCAATTCGTGTCTCCAGGTTGACCTTGACCCAGGGGTCTATTTTCTCAGTGTCACGAGCTTTGAGCCGGGAAGTGCGGGAACCTACAATCTCACCCTGGAGGTTTTCGAGGAGCCCGAGCGCAGCATCGGCCCTTTTCTCAGAGGAGATGTTGATCAAAGCGGTGATCTCCAGCTGACCGATGCGGTGGCGGTCTTCTCCTACCTGTTCCTTGGAGACAGCGAGCCGAGCTGCCTGGCCGCCGCGGATGCGGATGGTACGGGGGAGATCAACCTGACATCAGGCGTCTTCCTCCTGCAGTTCCTGTTTATCGGCGGACAGGAGCCACCGGCGCCGTTTCCGCAATGCGCGCGCTCCAGCAGGCCGGCGGATCTTGACCTAGGCTGTCGGCGTCCGCCGAATTGCTTCTGAGAGATACCCGCCTGGTTTCTCATCTCGTTCACGAGATCTTGCTCGGGAGCTCCGAGGTTCTTCATTCCGGGGGCGCTTTCGTTTACTATGCTGCTTGTAGTAAACGTGTTTTCTCTACAAGGGGTTTCCCACAGTGCGGTTGTTCGTTCCCAAGATCTTCGTCTGGCTGCTGATCCTTTCGGTCTTCGGCGCTGGCACCGGCCGGCGGCTGGCGGCGGATGAGGCCGCCTCCGGCTACACGGGTCTCTATGATCGGATCTCACGCGCGGTGGTGGGAATCACCCGGAGCGATTATCCCAGGGAGCGCGCCCGCAGCAGCATCACGCATTTCGGTACCGGAACGTTGCTCGATCCGGTAGGGCTGGTGCTGACCTCGCCAACGGTCGTACCTGAGGGCTCACGCAATATCGATGTCTATCTGCATGGCGGGCGTGTTGCCCCGGCCGTGCTGATCAAGGTCTACCCGAACAAGGAGGTCTCGCTGTTGCAGCTGAAGGACTTCCGCCGCGCGCTACCGCCGGGAAAGGAGAGGCTGGAATACTTGCGGCTCGGCTCGAGCGCCGGCCTGTCGATCGGAGACCCGCTTTTCAGCCTGGGAAATGCCTTTGGCAGCATCCAGTCCGATGACCAGGTCGTGATGGCGGCTGGTGTGTTTAGCGGGAGTATCGAGCTGAAAGAAAAGCATCTCGAGTCCATCTATACCGGGAGGGCGTTGGAATCGACGGCCGCCCTGAACAACGGGATGGATGGAGGTCCGCTGGTAGATGCCCGGGGGCGGATGGTCGGACTTCTTATACTGAATTTTTCCCAGGAGCGCTGGCTTGGGACGGCAATCCCCATCGATGAGCTCAAGCAGCTTATCGAGCCGCACCGCTCCTGGTTTGACGACAGTCTTGAGCGCGCCTCGTCGCTGGCGGGTCTTGAGCTGATGAATTCTCATGAGGGCGGCAAGATAACCGTCCTCAGGGTGAGCCCTGGAGGCGCCGCGGCCTCGGCCGGCCTTCGTCGGGGAGATGTCCTGAGGAAATTTAACGGCAGGAAGATCGAATCCGTCCCGGATTTCAGAAAAGTCTTTCATGCGGCCAGCCCGGGCGAACAGGTTCGCCTGGAGGTCGTTCGCGACAAGACCGCCATCTCCATCGACCTGACTTTATGGGGGAGGTTCTGATGGAGGTGTCCATGAGCTCAACAGGTCAATACCGCCGAGGACTTTCTTTGCTGCTCGCGATGTTGTTCTCGTTCACGCTTCCGCCATCGAGCTCCGCGGCGGCCGAGCCCGGGGCTCTCTCCGCGATAGCGGACGGTCTGTCAGACTGGGTGGTCGCCATCAAGGTCGACAGGAGCAAAGACATCGAGATTCCCAGGTCGCGACTTCCGTTTAACGGAAGGGTTTCTCCCGAATCGCGGGGCTATTTCAAGCGGCCGAAGGGCTCTGTTACGGGCCTCCTGGTTGACCGCCGCGGCTACATACTGACCAGCAATTACAACCTGCTGGGAACCATCAGATCGATTGCCGTGCGGCTGCCGTCCGGAGAGGAGCGGAAGGCAAAGGTGGTAGCAAGGGACCAGCTCGATGATCTCGCCCTGATCAAGGTGGACGGCGACGCGGAGCTGGTCGAGGAGAAGAGCTGGCGCGACCCTCCCTGGGCCGAGGCCTCGCCCTCTGCGGCGGGAAGCTTCGTCTTCGCTATCGGCCGAGGCTCCGCGCCCGGCCGACTGAACCTTACCGAAGGCATCATCAGCGCCGTTGGACGCAACAGCAACCGCGCCGTGCAGACCGATGCGAAGCTCAACTACGGCAATGTGGGGGGGCCCCTGGTTGACCTGGATGGCAAGGTCGTCGGCCTCTCCGGGTTTGTCGGGCACACCTACAACCAATGGGGGCTGAATTCCGGTGTCGGGTTCGCGACCACGGTTGAAACCATTCGGATGGTCCTGCCCCGGCTGCTGGAGGGGAAGGATTTCGAGCTTCCTCCGCGGCCTTTCCTGGGGATCCAGTCCGAGCCTGCCAGCTCGGGCAATGACGGGGCGCCAGTGGTTGAGGTCGTGCCCGAGAGCTCCGCCGCCGCCGCTGGCGTCAAGAGCAAGGACGTGATCATCAGGTTTAACGGCGAGGATGTCCCCAACTTCAATCGTCTGAAGTTCCTGATTTTTTCCTGCAAGGTGGGTGACAAGGTGGAGTTCATCGTTCGCCGCGGCGAAAAGAAGATTACCCTGAGCGGCGTGCTGGGGAAGTTCCCGGAGCGCAGATGAGATGAAATACATGACCCCCCGCGCCTCACAAAGACCTCTCCGCTTCGCTCCTGCTCTCCAGGTTTTCCTGGTTCTCGTGGTTTCGCTGTTATTTGTCCCTCGCGCCTCCGCCGAGACCTTCGAGCAGGTGAGCGCGCTGCGCGCTCTCGAGAAGCGGATCAAGAGCGTGGTTGTCGACTGTAAGCCGGCCTTCGTTTTCATCAAGGGAGACCAGGGCGGAGGCTATAGCAGCGGATCGGGCTTCTGTATCAGTCCCGATGGTTATGTCCTCACGAACGACCACGTCATTGCCGGCGCGCGTTCGGTGGTGGCCTATATGACAGGCGGGAGGTATTTCAAGACAGCCGTGGTCGGCAGGGATCCAGGCGGAGATGTTGCCCTGCTGAAGCTTGAGGGCAAGGGGAAGTTTCCCTTTCTCAAGCTCGGCGACAGCCAGGCGGTCCGGCCCGGGCAGCGTGTGCTGGCCCTGGGCGACCCCTTCCTTACCGGCTCTGAGAATGTTTTTGTTCCGGGAGCCCCTGCGAATTTCGAACCGGCGGTGTCGATGGGCATCGTGAGCGCGGTTCACCGCTACAGCGAGACCTACAATGACGCGATCCAGGTTGACCTGGCCGTCAATCGCGGCAACTCAGGCGGCCCCTTGATCACTCTCGATGGCAAGGTTGTCGGGATTAACGGGAAGATTGAGACACGCTTCGCGCTCGGGATCAATACGGGCGTGGGCTACGCGGTCCCTTCGAACCAGATATCGCGTTTTATGACGCACCTGGAGGCGGCGGAGGGTGGAGCGGTTTTGCATGGAAAAATTGAGGGTCTCGAGGTTGGCGAGCGAGCTGATGAGAAGGCCGGCCTGCCCGTGGTCGGCGTTCGCCAGGGCAGCCCTGCCGCGGCCTCCGGCTTCAAGGAGGGTGACCTGCTCGAGCGTCTTGGCGGATTGCTGGTCAGAACCCGCTCGAGGTACATGGGTATCCTTGGAACCTATCCTGCCGGCGACACGGTCGTCGCCGAGGTCCTCCGTGCGGGCGAGAAGCTCACCCTGAAGGCTGTGCTGGTGGCCGGAGGAAAGGCCCACCTGGGTCTTATTCCGCGCGCCATCGAAAGCGATGTCGCGGGTGTGGGGGTGGGCTCAGTGGTTCGTTCGTCGCCAGCTCAAAGAGCGGGCATCAAGGAGGGCGACATCGTTACCATGTTCGATGGTCAGTCCGTTACCTCAACCACCGAGCTGAAGAGTGCCATGAACCAGCGGCGGCCGGGAGATACGGTTGTGCTCAAGCTCTCGCGGGCCGGCGAGGTCCTTGAGCTGAAGGTTACGCTCGGTGGTAAATAGCGAAGGTCCGGCAAGCTTCCATAAGAAGCCGGGCCTGGAGATCTGATGATACTAAGAGCTCTTCCCGTCATCCTGTCTGTCCTCTCGACGCCGGTTCTGAGCGCTGCGGGAAAGGATTATTCAGCTCCCGGGAGCTATCCAGTGGGTGTTCGTACCCTGGTCCTGGTCGACCAGGACCGGGAGGACAGCTATTCTGGCGGGCCGCGGACCCTGGTTACCGAGGTGTGGTATCCCGCGGTCGAATCCGCACGTTCAGCGAAGAAGACGACCTTCAGCGAGTTTTTCGGTAAGTACCAGGCGGAGGCCGGTCAATTCGTTGACCATTTCGGAGGAAAGCTGTCGGAGGTCGAGAGCCGCTTCCGTTGTGTTGGAGCCCGGGGCGCGGCTTTGCGCCAGGGCGTCTTTCCATTGCTTGTCTTTTCCCATGGCAATGGGGGAATCCGTCACCAGAACATCTTCCAGGTCGAGCATCTCGCGAGTCATGGCTACATCGTTGTTTCGGCCGATCATACAGGTAATGCCGGGCTCGCCCCGCTACCATCCGGGGCGCTTCCGTATGACAGGTCCGGGCGAGGCCGCTCGGCGCGTAACAGGCCCCGCGATGTCTCTTTCCTGATAACGGAACTGCTGCGTCGAAATGCCCAGGCCGGCAGCTGGCTGCACAAGAGTCTTGATGGCGAACGAATCGGACTCCTGGGCCATTCTTTTGGCGGCTTTACCGTTTGCAGGGTTGCCGAGGCCGACCGTCGCGTGAAGGCCATCCTTCCTATGACGGTGGGTTATGGCAGAAAGACCTCTGTGCCAATGCTGCTCATGCTTGGCGAGAAGGACCGGACCATGGGCGCGGCCGGGAATGCCGTTGCCAGGCTGTACTACCAGGGGTGTGAGGGTCCCAAGCACCTGGTGTCACTGAAGCGGGGCGGGCACTTCAGCTTCACCGATATGGATGCCATCGCTCCCGGCTTTGGCGATGGTATCGGAGGCGAAGAGTTTCTGCCCATCGCCCGCGCAAAGGGTGTCGTCAACGCCTACTCGCTCGCGTTCTTTGATCACTACCTTCGCGGGGATGCGCCGTCCGGCCGCTACCTTCGCACTAATCCGGATGAAACAGAGATCCTGCTGAAGAGCGGGAACCTGCCGAAGCTCGAGAGACCCTCTTCCGCGCAGGCCTCCCCCGTGAAGAAGAAGGTACTGATCATTACCGGGGATGATGTCCCCGCGCACGACTGGCGTAAGACCACGCCTCACCTGAGGGCGCTGCTCTCCGGCAAGGATGGGCCTGAGGTGATCGTTTGCGAAGATCCATCCATCCTCGCCGGCGGTGGTCTTTCGAAATACGATGCCATCGTGCTTAACTTTCGAAATCCGCCTCCGCGCGACCCCGGACTCGCGGCGCGCAAGGCCCTGGCTGAGTACGTCAAGTCCGGCGGAGGCCTGGTCGTTGTTCATTTCGCTATTTTCGCCTTTCCCGGCTGGGAAGAGTACCGCCGCATCATCGGCCGGGTCTGGGTGGGCCGCGTGTCCGGAAAGAAGATCTCAGGTCACAGCCCGCGGGGAACCTTTGATGTCAAGGTGCTCGACCGGGAGCATCCTGCCGTCGCTGGCTTGGAGGATTTCACCGCAGATGATGAGCTCTATTCGAAACTGCAGGGAGAGGATCGTATTCGTGTACTGCTCGATGCCCATTCAGAATACAGCGGCAAGCGGGAACCTGTTGCCTGGGCCCGGTCCTACGGCAAGGGCCGCGTCCTGGTTACTGTTCTCGGGCATGACCTGAAATCCAGGGAGGTGCCGGCATTCAAGGCGCTCTTGCGTCAGGGGACCGCCTGGGCGGCGGGACGGGATTGACCGGGGGAGAGGTTTTCGGCGCCGGTGTGCTGATAAGATGGCCCGGATGTCGACATCCAGCGATACGATAGAGGGAAACGGATCTGCCTATTCTCGACGGCTGATTCAATACCTTGTCAGGCCCCTAGCCTAACCTTAAGATAACCTTTCGTGCTCATTTTGAAGGGTTTACAAAAGTAATGAAAAAACTTCTGACGACAACCGTACTTTTTGCCTTCCTGGCAGTGCTCCAGTCCTGTCAGCCGGCCGCCAGGGGCCCGGTTGAGACCAAGGAAGAGGAAGCCGGAGGCGGTGCGGGCGCCAAGACTACGCCAGCTGCGCCCACGGCCTCGGACACCAGGCCCGCGCCCGCTGCGGCGAAACCGGTCGAGCCCCCGGCCCTCGCTCTTTCTCCAGAATGCCAGGCCATCTACGATGAGCTGAAGAAGCTTCGCGCCGGTATTCCCTATGTTTTTCATGACCTGCAACGCTCGCATGAGGATATCGACAAGGACCTCAGACGTTCAATTGAGCTGAGCGACAAGTTTCTCAAAGATTGCGGGGAAAGTGCCTATTCAGCCGAGGTGAAGGCTTCGTTCGCTCGTCACCTTTCAAGCCGCTACAAGCGCCAGGAGCTGGCCTACAAGGACGCCCTGACCAAGCAGCTCGGTCTTCCGAAGCTGACCCGCGCCCAGCGCGCCCAGATTGCCGCCCAGGTCAAGAGCCTGATGAAGGGCTATCTTGATCGTATCGAGGAGCTTGGGCAGGAGGCCCTTGCGGCTTCCAAGCCGGGCGAGGCAACGCATTGTGAAGGGCTCAGCGTATTGGCCGACCTGAGCTTCAATTACCTCGGCGACAATAAGTCGCACATCGAGCTCTCTCGTCAATACATCGCCGCGGGCTGTGAAGACGTTCTCGCGGGGAACCAGGACTACTATTTTAACATCGGGATGAGCCTCCTGCGTGAGGGTCAGTATGAGCAGGCCCGGGACCATATACTGGAGGTCCTGAAGGAGCGGAGTGACCGGCCCCAATTCGTGATCTACAACATCTGTCTCTTTGAGGCTCTGTATGCCCTGGGTGATCTCGAGGGGGTCGAGAGCCTGATGATCCGTGTTCAGGAAGAGTATGGGGAGCGCATGAAAGACGAGTCTCTCCCCAAGTCAATCTGGGCGCAATATCAGCAGTGGTCACTGATCTGTGATTTCTGGCTGGGCTTCGCTTCCTACGGACTGGGCGAGGTGGATGCTTCCCGGGCGAATTTCCAGCGCTATGTTGACAGGATCGATCAGATGGAGCAGGAACTCGCCCAGGTAGGCAAGCAGCTTCCAAGTGTCGCTCGCATCTACCGTGATTTCCGGGCTAAGGACTACAAGAAATACCTGGAGGAATTTCAGGGAAAGGTTCCCAGCCTTGAACTGGATGCCGGCGTCGAATGGCTGACGGGTAAGCCGGTAAACTTTGCCGAGGCCAGGAAGGAGGGCAAGGTGGTGGCCATCCTTTTCAGGCAACCCAGGAACCTCCGGGCCTTTTCATTCCTCAAGCTCCTCAATGAGCTTCAGGAGCAGAACCCGGAAAAATTCGTCGCGGTTACGCTTTCCTTCATGCCGAAGGGGATCACTCCGCAGGCTCGCCAGCAGCGGGCTGACAGCCTGAGAGGCGAGATCCAGGAGAACGAGCTTGGCGTGTCGGCAGGTTTTGACACTACCGAAAAATACAAGGTTTTCAGGGGCCTGCACGCCACGGTTGGCTCGGCTTCTTTCATCATGTTTGATGCGGCGGGCCAGGCGGCCTGGTACCACGTCGATCCTACCGAGCGTGATCTCAACACGCTGCAGCGAATTGCCGACCGCCTGATGCAGTAGGCCTCCTGCTTCGGGCCGCACCCGTTCTGTCGGGAGCTTTGCGTGGCCATGCCGATGTGGATGGACCGGAGGTCCTGGAAAACAGCAAAAAGACTCAAGGGATTGGTGCGTTTAAGCCGATGAAGACGAAAGCCCTTTAGTTCGTTTTGTGTCGAAAGCTATCCCGCATGTTGACCGCCAACAAGGTTATCCTAGCGCTCTCCTGCCTCTGTTTTGCGGCTGGCATCGCGCTCTCGGTTCCTTTTCCGTTTGAGCCTCAGCGTGAGGGGCATGCCGAGGCGTTATCGGTACAACCGACTCCTTCGCTCAAGAAGGCCGCCCCTGAGGTGGAGCCCCTGGCTGCCCAGCTGGAAAACCTCTTCTCCAGCGTAGCGAAAGAGGTCAAGCCGGCGGTTGTGGCCATCGTGGCGAAGAAGGCCGCCCGGGACCGCAAATCTGCTGCAGAGCTGACGACATCCCAGAAGGCGCTTCAGAGGTCCTTCGGTTCAGGTTTCCTGATCGATTCCAAGGGTTTCATTCTTACAAACCATCACCTGGTCGAGGGTGCGGGGGCGCTCGAGGTGACCCTGGCGGATGGCAGGAATGTTGCCGGCCGAACCGTACGCAGCGACTTCACCCATGACATCGCCTTGGTCAAGATCGAGCTGGAGAATCTTCCGGTCGTGAGGCTGGGTGATTCTGACAGTGTAGAGGTGGGCCAGTGGATCCTGGCGATCGGCCATCCCTTCGGCCTGCTGCAGACGGTCTCGGCTGGGATCGTCGGCGCGCTCGGCCGCTCAGATCTCAGCCTGCTGGGCTATGAAAACTTCATCCAGACAGATGCTACGATCAGTCCGGGTAGCAGCGGTGGGCCGCTGGTGAATCTGAGGGGCGAGGTGGTCGGTATCAACACGGCGATCTATTCGCATTCCGGCAAGGTGAATCACGGAATCAGCTTCGCGGTCCCGATCAGCCTGGCGCGAGCCCTGGCCGAGCGCTGGATCAAGGGCGGCAACATCAGCAGGATGGGAATCTCGACAGTGCACGTGGATCGCGACATAGCGGATTATTACAAGCTGGGCGCGCCGCGCGGCGCGTTTATCCGCTATGTGGAGAGGAAGAGCCCTGCCGCTGTGGGCGGATTGCGGCCGATGGATCTGGTGGTAGAGTTCGACGGGCGGAAGGTTCGAGATCAACATGCCCTGCACCTGATGATCACAGAGCAGGTGCCGGGCGAGCCAGTGCTGGTTGGGATTTTGCGAGGGGGCGAGAAGAAGACCTTCAAGGTGACTCCGGTCGAGAGCCAGGGGGCGCCGAGGCCCGTGACGGAGCTGCCTGAATCCCAGGCCGGCGGGAGCCAGGCCTTAGGATTTACCGTTACGACGCTGACTCGTGAGCTCGCCGCCAGCATCAGGGTGCCGCCGACAAGAACGGGGGTGGCGATCATCGATGTCGACACCGAGAGCGTCGCCTGGAGCAAAGGTCTTCGCGCCGGAGACGTCATTCTCGGGGTCAACTCGAGCAAGGTAGAGGACATAGCTCAGCTTGACCAGGCCATGTCCTCAGCCGGTGACGTCACCATGCTCCGGGTCATCAGCCGCGGGTACGATGAGAGATTCATCTTCATTCGCCGCCGCGACCGCTGAGCCTGTCCCGGCGGGGAACGGCCGCGGAAGCGGTTTGTTGCCCGTCCCCCGCCTTTTGTTACAATGTAGAGGCTTGTCGGTACATGCAAGCGTCCGGGTCTGCTGTCGAATAAATTGATCAGGTCAAGCCATGAGCTTTTTACCAGCAATCCTGTTGGCCGTATGTGCCCAGGTGGATGCTCCGCCTTCGTTGTCGGCCGAGCCCGCCCAGGTATTCTCCGGCCATTCAGCCGCGGTCTACGCTGTCGATTCCAGTCCGGATGGGAGCCTGGTTGCCACGGCTAGCTTTGATGGGACGGTGAAGCTCTGGAGGGTCGCTGATGGAGCGGAGCGGATCGTGTTTTCCGGACATAAGGGAAAGGTCATGAGTGTGGCCTTCAGTCCTGATGGACAATCGCTGGTGTCCGGAGGCGAAGACAAGACGGTGAAGCTATGGGATGTGCCTCTTGATCAGGGCCTGCCCCTGGCCGAGCAGCTCTCCCCGGTCCGGGCTGTGGCTCTACATGAGAAGTCAGGGCGGCTGGTCACGGCCGGTGCGGATGGGTCGCTGAGAATATGGGACCTGGCCGGCCGGAAAGAGGAGCGTGTTCTCGAGCCTGCCGCGCCCGGCCTGCGCACACTGGCGGTTGACCGATCCGGCACCCTGGTCGCGGCGGCCGGCTCCGACCGGATCGTGCGGGTCTGGAATCTTGCGCCGCCCGCCCGCACGAAGAAGAAGCTGTCGATGGAGGGGACACCCCTTGTCCGGCCCGGTGAGAAGTGGAGGCTCTGGAGGGGGAAGACATCGCCGCCAGCTGGTTGGAATGCCCGGACCTTTGATGCTTCCGCCTGGGAGCTCCTTCCCTCGGGCTTCGGCTATGGCACCAACCCGGCAGAGCTCAAGACGGTAACTACCCGCCTTGATGACATGAAGCAAGACCGACAGCAGGCTGGAACACCCGGGTACCTGTCGATTTTTGTTCGCGCGAAATTCAACATTCCCGACCCCTCGCTGGCCAGGAAGCTCATTCTCAAGGTGGCCTTTGACGATGGATTCGTGGCCTTCCTGAACGGCATGGAGGTTGTTCGGGAGGGGATGAGAGGCACCCCCCCCGGCTTCCGCCAGGGAGCCAGCGCGACGGTGGCCGATGCCGTGGAGAAACGATTTGACCTCACCCCCCATCTTTCGAAGCTCAAGGCTGGGGAGAACCTTCTTGCCCTGCAGGGACACAACGTAAACACATCGAGTTCAGACTTCGTATTGTCTCCATCGCTGTTCGCCGTCCTGCCCACGTCCCCAGAGACGCAGGACAAGCCGGGCCCGCTGAAGCTCGCCGGGTTCCAGGGAGAGATCCGGGGTGTCGATTTTTCCCTGGATGGAAGCCGGCTCGCCGCGGCCGGAGATGACAGGATGGTGCGGATCTGGAGGCTCAGTGATGGCCAGGAGATCGCTCGCCTTCAGGGGGAAGCCGCGGGCCGGGACCTCGTCTTTATTGACAATAACACCCTGGCCGTGGCGGGTGCCGATGGCGTTGTCGCCATCTGGAACATCCGCGGGGCGAA
This sequence comes from Planctomycetes bacterium UBA1662, assembly GCA_002320775.1. GTDB lineage: Bacteria > Planctomycetota > UBA8108 > UBA8108 > UBA8108 > UBA8108. Next base: position 14,242 of record DCKY01000192.1, on the reverse strand, counting down.
AATTCTACGTTCGCTGGCTGGGCATGTCGGGGCAGTTCTGGCTGTTGACTGGCTGCCGGTGGGCAGGAAGCTGGCCTCCGCTGGAAAGGATGGAACGGTTCGCCTCTGGGATTCCGACAGGGGAAAAGAGCTCTACAAGCTCGTCGGTCACGAAGGGGACGCGCTCTCGCTGTCTTTCTCGGGCAATGGCAAGCAGCTGGTCTCCGGCGGCGCTGACAAGACCCTGCGGGTCTGGGCTGTCGAGAGCGGCAAGGCCCTGGGCCAGTTCAGCCACTCCATGCCTGTGCGGGCTGTGGCGGCCGCTCCTGGTGGGCAATATTACGCCGCGGCGCAAGGCAACAGCCTGGTGGCCTGGAAGCGTCCTTCGTCGTCGCCGGTGAGGACGCTCACCGGGCACGGAGGTTTTGTCCATGCTGTCAGCTTCTCCCCGGATGGAAGAATGATCGCTTCGGCCGGCCAGGACAAGTCGATTCGAACCTGGAGTGCTGTCGACGGAGCCGAGCGGCTGACGATCAAGGCCCATGATTCGACCATCTATGCCCTGGCCTTCAGTCCCGGCGGTCAGCAATTATGCTCGGGGAGTTTTGACAAGACGATCAAGCTCTGGAACGCGATGAACGGCATCGAGGTGGGCCGGTTTCTGGGCCATAAGGAGGGAGTTTTCTGCCTCAGCTTCTCCGCTGATGGACAGCATCTTTTCTCTGGAAGCTCGGATCTCACCGTCAGGCGCTGGGAGGTGAAAAATGGCAAGGAGCTCTCCGTCTACGAGGGCCACGGCGGCTGGGTCACCGGGCTCGGACTTCGGCCTTCAGGAACCCAGCTGATCTCAGCCGATTACAGCGGCACCCTGCTTACCTGGAATATCGCAGATGGCAGGATCCTGGCTCGCCGCAGGGCGAGGCCGGTTATCTATGGCCTCACGGTCTTCGCCGATGGGAAGAAGCTGGTGACCGCCAACCCCGAAAACACCGCCCTCCTGTTGAACCAGTAGAGGGGAGGAGGCCTCCCCGGGCTCAGCTCAGGAGAGCACCCGGTCTTCACGGCCCTTTGAAGGTTGCGGTTCGGAGCATTCCTCCAGGATCCGCCTGGTGATAGAGGATGGGTCAAGCCCGCAGTCTTCGAGCAGTTGCCCCCTGGGGCCGAAGGTGATGAATTCGTCAGGGATGCCAAGCCGGAGGACCCTGGTAAAGTCGAGGTTCTCATCGGTGACGGCCTCAGTCACGGCGCTGCCGAATCCGCCCATGAGCACATGCTCTTCAATCGTGACCAGGGTGTGGTGATTTTCCGCCAGGCTCTTCAACATCTCGACATCGAGGGGTTTTGTGAAGCGAGCATTGACCAGGGTAGCATTGATTCCATTCTTGGAGAGCTCATCGAGAGCCTGCCAGGCGTTTTCCACCATCGATCCATAGGCGAAGATCGCAACGCCTTCGCCTTCAACCATCCGTTCGGCTTTGCCGAGCCGGAGCTCCTGCCGAATAATCGAGGGAAACTCGGGGACAGTCGCCTTGGGATAACGAATCGTTACCGGAGTGGTGGTCTGGTCAATGGCGAGCTGGAGCATGACCTCGAGCTCTTCTGCGTCCCGGGGCGCCATGAGGACCATGCCCGGCACGCAGCGCATGAAGGCGATGTCGAAGACCCCATGGTGGGTCCATCCGTCCTCGCCGGTCAGGCCGGCCCTGTCCAGGCAGAAGACGACAGAGTTTTCCTGGATGCAGACGTCGTGGATGACCTGGTCATAGGCGCGCTGGCAGAAGGTGGAGTAGACCGCGTAGACCGGACGCAGGCCTCCAAAGGCCAGGCCCGACCCGAAGCCGGCGCCGTGCTGTTCACAGATGCCGACGTCAAAATAGCGATCGGGAAATTGCTCCGCAAATTTCAGGAGTCCCGTACCATCCGGCATCCCCGCGGTGATCGTGCAGACCCGGCTGTCCTTGAGGCCGAGCTCGACAATGGCTTCCTTGAAGATCGCGGAGTAGCCGGGCCGCTTCTTGGCATCCCCAGCGTTCTCGGGCGCGTCTTTTTCCGGCTTTTTTGGAAGGAAGCCTTTCAGTGCGTGGTATTTGATGGGGTCCGCCTCCGCGGCCTCGAAGCCCTGTCCCTTCTTGGTGTCCAGGTGCAGGAGCACCGGTTCCTGGATGTTCTTGAGGTCTTCAAAGGTCTGGATCAGGCCGCCGAGGTCATGGCCGTCCACCGGTCCGTAGTAGCGGTAGCCCAGCTCACGGAAGAGTGTGCCGGGCAGGAGATTGTCCCGAAAGCGGTCATGGACCTCTCCAAGAACCTCTTCGATGTGTTTGCCGACCACGGGAATTCTGGAGAGCGCCGTGCGGAGATCGCGCTTGATGTCCTGGTAGGCGGGCTTGGTCCGGACCTTCGTGAGATAGGCGGAGAGCGCGCCGACGGCCTTGTTGATCGACATATCGTTGTCGTTGAGAATGACCAGCATGTTCTGTCTGTTCACCCCGCCATGATTCAGGGCTTCAAAGGTCATTCCCGAGGCCGCGGCTGAATCACCGACAACGGCTATGGTTTTATTCTCACCCTTGCCCTGCAGGCTGTCCGCCGTGCCGGCCCCAAGGGCCAGGGAGCAGGCGGTTCCCGCGTGTCCGGCGTCGAACAGATCGAAGATGCTCTCGCGGTGGTTGGTGAACCCGCAGAT
>DCKY01000192.1:3395-11253 GCA_002320775.1 Planctomycetes bacterium UBA1662 | reverse complement strand
CCACCGTAGGTCCGTATCAGCTCAAACCTGTCTTTGCGCCCGGTTATGAGTTTGTGGGGATAGGTCTGGTGGCTTGTATCCCAGACCAGGCGATCGTTTGGAACGTCAAAGACCTTGTGCAGGGCCAGGGTCAGCTCGACCGACCCGAGGTTGGAGGCGAGGTGGCCCCCGTTGCGGTCCACGATCTCGAGCACGCGCTCACGGATCTCCTGGCCGAGCTGTTCCAGCTCTTCCAGCGACAGGGGTTTGAGATCCTGGGGGTGATTGACTTTAGAGAGTATTTCGGTCATGAGCGGGCGCAGCGGCTCTTTCACTTTGTAGGAGCCGAGCCATCGTTATTACATGTAAAAGACGACAAGCGAGCATCTTCACGAGTGCCATGAGTGAAGTAAAGATTATTCTTCACGGGGCTTGAGACTGTTGTATCAGAAGGCTTTACGACATTCATCGCATCTTCGGCTGCCGGGGTTTCGAGTCGCAAAAGAGGTCAATTTTCATCTTTCGCCCGGGGCTCTGATTCCCGCACAATAATCTGCCTGGAGAGTCATTAGTTTTTCGTATTGGTTTCCCGTCTCAGCGCCTGTTCTCTGGTATGAATGGAATCATGAAAGTCTGCCCCGGCATCCTCCTTGCTCTCGCCCTGCTCCAGCCGGTGAGAGCCGAGGATTTCCTCGATGCAGCCCAGGGAGTCAAGAGGGTGGCTGATGGATGCAAATTCACCGAGGGCCCGGCGAGCAGCCCGCGCGGCGCGCTCTATTTTTCTGACATTGAAAATAACCGTATCATGAGGCTGGAGAGATCCGGCCTGGTCCGGGAGTTCAGACGTCCGAGCGGCCGGTCTAACGGGCTTGTTTTTGATCATGAGGGGCGGCTTGTCATGTGCCAGGGCGCCGGTCCGGGTGGGGGCCGACGAGTAGCCCGCCTGGAGAAGGACGGCAGCGAGACGGTCCTCGCGGCCAGCTACGGAGGCAAAAAGTTTATCGCGCCGAACGATCTCTGCATCGATCGGAAGGGCCGGATTTATTTTACCGACCCCTACTACGGCCCGCCTGCTGAGAAATCGCAGCCCTCCAGCGGGGTCTATCTCATCGATGACGCGGGAAAGGTCCGCCTGCTGCTCAAGGATCTGCTCAAGCCCAACGGGATTGTCATCAGCCTCGACAATCGTCACCTCTATGTCTCCGACCGCGGCACCCAGAAGCTTCATCGTTACCGGGTGGGGGCGGATGGCGGGCTTTCCGAGCGCTCAACCGTCTACGATTTTTCTCCCGACAGGGGAATCGATGGCATGTGCCTGGACTCCGCCGGAAATATTTTCGGAGCCGCCGGCAAGGAGAAGACTACCGGGCTGTTCGTGATCAGTCCGAAGGGCAAGCTGTTGCTGCACAAGCCCATGCCCGAATTCTCCACCAACGTCACCTTTGGCGGCGCGGACGGAAAGGACCTCTACCTTACCGCGAGCAGCGGCGTTTACCGAATGAGGGCTCGCCGCCGGGGTATCGTCTGGCCTGCGAAAGAATCCAGGGAAGCTCGTGCGGGCGGCGATTAGGCGTCGGGCGGGTTCTCGATGTCCTGCCGGGCAAGCGTTTCTTCCTGCAGCTGGTAGAGCGATTTGTTGTCATCCAGGCGGGGAAGCAGGGGGGGCGGTCCGGCAAGCCGGGCAAACCGCGCCGGTCGGCCGCGGAGGATCCGCGCTTTTCCTTCTGTGACCGCCGCCCGCGGGCTGTACAGGATCGGCAGGGCATCACAGGCCCGGTATTCGAAGATGAGCGTGCGCCGGCCATCTCTGGAGCGGTTTGGGAGCGAGCTGTGCGGGAGCAGGCAATGCATGAGGATGACGCTGCCCGCAGGGGCCGGCAGAGGTCTGGCCGGGGGGGCCTGGCTCGTGAAGGACTCATCCGTGATCAAGCCCGAGAATCGGCCGGTTTCATCATGATGGTCAAGGTAGGCCTGGTGAAGCGCGGGGGTGACCTGGAGACAGCCGTTTTCAATGCTGGCGTCATCCAGGTAGATCAGGGCGGTTACCAGGTCATCGTTGGTGTGTGGGAAATAGGCGAGATCCTGGTGCCATTCGACCGCTGAACCGACCCGTGAGGGCTTCATGTTGAGCTTGGAGTGGTGCAGGCTGATGTCAGGTCCGATCAGGCACTCGACGGCATCGAGGATCCGCGTGTCGCTGCAGAGCTCGCGAAACACCTGGTGACGCTCACAGGGGTCGTAGATTCTTCGGGCCACGGCCTTGCCATCGACCTCTTCCGGTTCCAGCTCCAGGATGGAGGTGTCGCCGTTCTCTATGGCTCCGGCGATGATGGAGTCGATGGTCTCGTGCAGTCGGCCCAGCGTTGATGCGTCCAGCAGGGAGGGCAGGAGTGTGACGCCATCGCGCCGGTATTCCTCGATCTGATCAGGGCTCAGGGGGGAGTCTGCCATCTTGGTCGGGGGTTGAGGTTTTACCGGGTCAGGGGCGGGTCGCTCAGTTCTCTTTGAAGAAGGCCTCTACACGGTCGGCGACATAGCGGACCTCTTCCTCTTCCAGCTCGGCGAAGACGGGGATGGAGAGAACCTCGTCAGCAAGCTTCTCGGAGATGGGCAGGTCTCCTTTTTCTCCCCCCAGCGAGCTGAAGCACCCCTGGAGGTGCAAGGGAAGAGGATAGTAGATTTCCGATGCGACGGAATTCGCCGCCAGGAATTCACGCAGGGCCTCTCGGGTCGTTCCGTCTTCACAACGCAGCGTGTATTGATTGTAGATGTGCCTCGCTGGCGAGGCCTCCGGCAATCGAAGCCGAGGGTTGGGGCCCGAGGTCAGCCCCGCAGCCTCCAGGAGGCTCGTGTAGGCGGCGGCATTCTCCGCGCGTCGCAGGGATGATGCATCGAGACGGCGAAGACGCGGCCGGATCAGCGCAGCCTGCAGGGCGTCGAGCCGGAAGTTTCCTCCGATGACGCCGTGGTGATATTTGGGCGCGCCTCCATGGACACGCAGGACGCGGATCTTTTCGGCAAGCTCCTCATCGTTGCAGGTGACGAGGCCGCCATCTCCGCAAGCGCCGAGATTCTTGGTAGGAAAGAAGGAGAAGCAGCCCATCTCTCCCATCGACCCAGCCCGCCGACCGTTGTATTCAGCCCCTATGGCCTGGGCCGCATCTTCGATTACGTGGATTCCGTGACGTTCGGCGAGTTCGAGTATCGGGTCCATGTCAGCGCAGCGGCCGTAGAGATGGACCGGGATGATCGCCTTTGTTCGCGAGGTTATTTTGCGTTCTATATCTTCCGGGTCGCAGTTGAAGCTGGCCTCAAGTACATCGACGAACACCGGCCGCGCGCCGGTTCTCGAGATGCATCCCGCGGTGGCGAAGAAGGTGAAGCTTGGGCAGATCACTTCGTCTCCCGCTCCTATGCCCAGCGCCATGAGCGCGACCAGGAGGGCATCGGTTCCGGAGGAGACTCCGATGGCGTGCTCGGCCCCGCAGTAGCTCGCGCATTCCTCCTCAAGGGCCTCGACCTCGGGTCCGAGAATGAAATAGCCGCTCTTGAGGACCCGGGTAAAGGCGTCCTGCAACTCGGCCTCGAGCTCTGGATCGAGTCTTTTTAAATCCAGCAGCGGGACGTCTCTCACAGTTACCTCGTTATTGGTTGTGTCCACGCTGAATCATCCTCACCGGCCCGCTCGGGGCGAGGGGGCTTGCTTTCAATAGGAGAGATCATCCAATGCCCTTGCTCTTCGGGCAAGCCTCATTCGGAGGAAGATTGGCGGTGCCGGAAGTCCGGGTGGGGGCGGGAGCGGGTTTTTATCCGGCAATCAGCCCTAACCCGCCGTTTTCTTTATCTTTTCAGGGGAAAGGAGGGGGGCTTCCTGTCGAAAAAAGAATAGAGAGAATCGCCTGAACTGTTTGAGAACAATGGACGAGTGCGAGCTTTTCCCAAAGGGTCTTCGCTCGCCTTTGTTGTCTCCGCTGAGGGAAAGGCGGGCGGCTCAGCTTTCGCTCTGGAAGAGCAGAAAGATGCCGGCGACCGCGATGGCCGCACCGAGGACCGCCCGCGCTGAGGTCCTCTGCCGGAGGGCAAAAAAGGCGAGCGGGATGATAAAGATCGGGCTGGTCGAATGCATGGTGGTTGCGACTCCAATCTTGGTGTGTTCGTAGGCGTACATGCAGAGCCACACCCCGAGGTAGGTTCCAAAAAAGCTGGCAGGAATGAGTGGAAGCCATGTCTCGCGGGCTCGGATCCTGGCTGTCCATGCCGGGAGCTTTCCGACTGCCGCGGCCGCCAGTACCCCGATAAGAACGGCAAGAACCATCCGGAGAAAGGTCGCTTCCAGGGCGCCAAGCCCGTCTTTCATCGGGCCCTTGGCAAGGGCCGCGGCGAGAGCCTGGCCTGCGCAGGCGAGCAGCCCGAATCTCACGCCGGCCGCGGTTGAGCCGGGGAAATGTCCCTGGGATTCATCCTGGTCAGACTTTTCCCGGATGACCCAGATGACTCCTCCGACGGTCAGGCCAATGCCTGCCCAGGCGAGCCAGGAGAGGGTTTCGCTCAGCAGGATCCATCCGCAGAAGGCGCCGATGGGAGGCACCAGCGTTGTTACCACCAGGGCTCTGCGAGGTCCGAGGATCTGCAAGCTTCTGAAATAGCAGGTGTCTCCAAGGACCAGGCCGCTCAGGGCGCTTCCTCCAAGATAGAGCCAGGTTGCCAGGTCGGCCTCGTACACAAAGTCGAAGGCGCCGGATTCTCCTGACAGCAGGAGCAGGGTCAGGAGCAGGAATCCACAGCTTACGCTGTTTTTGAACAGCGCGATCGCGCCGGCGGGAGCCGGGACGCGGCTGAAGATGAGGCTGGTGAGGGCCCAGCAGGCGGCGGCGGCAAGACCTGCAAGCTCGCCTTTGTAGGCGCCGAAGAACTCTGCTGTCCATTCAGCGTCCACCAGGATCATCTCCCGGTGTGCTCCCGGGTTCCGTTTCGAGCAGATCCAGGGCTGACTCGACATCGGAGACGGCCTCGTAAAGCTCGAGGCATTCCTTGTAGATCAGACGCTCCTTTTCCAGTCGGCGGAAAAATCCCAGCAGCGTGTCATAGAAGCCATCGGTGTTGACCAGGACGATGGGCTTGTCGTGATAGTCGAGTTGCTTCAGGGTGATGATCTCCAGCATCTCGTCCAGTGTCCCAAAGGCGCCCGGCAGACAGATAAAAGCCTCGGCTCGCTCTATCATGATGTTCTTGCGTTCAGCCATGTCGGCTGTAACCAGGAGTTCCTCCGCGGCTTCGAAGGCGATCTCCTCCGTGCTCAGTCGTTCGGGGATAACTCCCACGACGCGTCCGCCGCCCTGCTGTACCTCTCTCGCCAGCTCGCCCATCAGGCCTACCGATCCGCCGCCGTAGATCAGTGTATGGCCTCGCTCGACCATCAGCCCGCCAAGCGACCTCGCGACCTCGCGATATCGGGGGCTGGCGTCATCGCTCGATGCGCAGAAGACACAGATGGAGATTCCCATATTCAGTCCTTTGGTTTGGGCTCAGTTCCGCCTTGGCAGCGAAAGCAGCGGGTTGGCGCGATTTTTCAAGGGCAGCGTGACAGGCCCCCGGAGTCGATGCGACTCAAAAACAGCTGCGATCATCTCGGTCGCGCCGCGTGCATGGTATATGCTCCCGAGGGGCTGCCGGTCCTTCTCGATCGATTCTATCAGGTCTGTGACGATCGCGACGTTTCCATTGCCCCTGGCCAGCCGGTCGGTATTTTTGAGAGGCTCCGCCTTGTTGATCCCCGCGCTGGAGACGGGCTTCCATCCTGAGCCGGTCCGGCCCGGCTCCCAGGAAGGGTCCTCCAGGATGTGGACATCCGGCAGGTAGCCCGTGTGTATCGTGATCACTCCCTTTGACCCAAGGAGGGTCAGTCCAAAGCGCGAAGGTCGGGCAGCCATGTTGCGATGGCTCGAGAAGAAGGCGGTGCAGCCCGCCGCCATTTCGAAGGAGGCCTCGATGCCGTCGCCGGCAAGGGGGCCGAGGCCTTCATTGCCTTCTTTTACATCTTTCGGCCCCACCGGCCTCCCGCCCTGCGTTACCTTTGCGAAGCAGCTTCGGGCCTCACCGCCAAAGATTCGCATAAGGTCAAAGATATGGGTTCCCAGCACCCAGAGATCTTCTCCGCCGCCCCGCTGGTCTTCCTTACCTCGCCCCCGGAGTTCGAGCAGCCGGCCGATTTTTCCATCCTTGATGAGCTGCCGGACCGTTTTGATCTTGGGGCTGTAGCGGGTTTGATGGGCGATGGCGAGCTTGACGTGTTTTTCCTCGCAGGCACGGACCATGGAGTCAGCCTCGGCGAGGGTCCGGCACATCGGTTTTTCAAGAAAAACACTCGCCCCATGCTCCGCGCAGGCAAGCACCATGTCGTGGTGACAGTCAACCCAGCGAGGGGCAACGCTGACGATGTCAGGGGTCTCAGCCGCCAGCATCTTCCTGTAGTCACCGTAGCGCTTCTTGATGCCGAGGCGGTCTGCTCTCGTCTTCAGGCCGGCTGGATTTTCATCCGCGATGGCGACAAGCTCAGCCTCCGGAACGTTCCTCCAGACCTCGTCGAGTCCGTGGCCGTAATCGCCCCTGCCGCTTCGCCCGATGATTCCGATCCGGTATTTTTTCATATTCTCAATGTCCGCAGGTTCCTTCTTCAGGACATCAATATTCACCAAGTCACTACCGGCATCCACACACTATCTGCAAGGATCTTGCGAATAAGTGTCGAGGGCTTCCGCACTTGTTATACTCGTAGCCGGATTTTTAACGAGGTTTCATGAATAAAGACGACAGTGGAAAATTCATCTCAGCGCAGGGGGCCTCTCCCCGGGTCGCAGGTTTGTGCGGAGAGCTGCAGGAGGAGCGTGTACTCTTTGACCTTGCGGACCCTGTCGTTCTCGACACGCTTCGGGCCGATGCCATGCGCATGGCCGCCTCGATGGATGATCCCGCCGAGGAGCCGCCGATGCTCTGGAGCGGAGTTCCCTGGCCTCGTGGCGAGGCCCCTCTGCGCAGCGACTATTGTCTCAGCATCTCGGTGGGAGGCAGCAAGATGGTGGCTCTTCTGCTGCGGGTCGAGGGCGGCGAGGCGGTCGGTCTCGGCCCCGCCGGCGAGGAGCTGCGAGGTGCGGACCTTGAGAGTTTTGCAAAGGCCAATACCCGCGCCACGCCAAACTCCGGCGATACGGCCGATGGTTTTTCCATGATCGAGAAGATCGTCGAGGCGGTCTGCGACCAGTTTAAAGACCATCTCCCGGCTCTCGCAGGCTGCGCTAATATTCTGCTGAGCTGGGGCTTCGCCGGAGCCAGCGAACGAACTGATGAGAGCCTGCTCGGGGGGCTCACCGTACGGACCACCCTGATGACGAAAGGGCAGGGAGCCTTTACGGCCGAGCTCAAGGGCCGGGATCTTTGCGGGCTGTTTGCCAAGGCCTTTGAGAAGGTTCTCGGTTGGAGCCGGCCGGTGACGGTTGCCAACGATGGGATTATGGCTCTGCATTATTTTCTCGCTCCGAGGAGGCGTAACAAATACTCCCAGGTCGGGCTGTTTATCAATGGGACGGGGTGTAATTTTGCCCTGGCGGAGCCGTACGCAGTGCGTCCCGAGGGTATCGTCAGCGCTGCGGGAGAGCGCTACGAGCCAGTCCATCTCAAGGGGGACGACGAGCCGGGGGCCGGGCAGACACGGACCAGGTATTTTATAAATTACGAGATTGGCAGCATCTCGCTCGCGGCGACGAAGTCACGATTCGATATCATGGAAAGTTACCCGATTCAAACCAATGCCTTGTCAGGCGGGAATGCCTTTCGGCAGCAATTCGAGGGATTGGGCCGGGAGTATCTCGGGGACGACCTCTTT
>DCKY01000192.1:0-2982 GCA_002320775.1 Planctomycetes bacterium UBA1662 | reverse complement strand
CGCCAGGCTCCAGCGCCGCTACGGCCGCGCTCCAGGAGATGTTTCCCGGTGTGGAAATAACGGCCGGGGAGATGGAGAGGTTGCTCTTTATCTGTCGCGTGATAGTCGGCCGTTCTGCACTGCATGCCGCCTTGCTGCTGGCCGCGGTCAGTTTCAGGGTGGGTTTCGGGTTTGGTGATCCGGACTCCGGCCGGAAAGATCTTCTGGGCATGGAGGGCAGCATCTGGAGTATCGAGGGTTATCCCGAGCAGGTCTTGAGCTATTGGAGCCGCTTGTGCGGCGAACGGAAGCTGAACGTCGAACTGGCCTCGGCGCCGGGTTTTAACGCCAGCCTCAGGGGGCCGGCGTTTTTCGCGGCGATTCATGCTCGGAGAGCTTCCAGCATCGGATGATGCCGGGGAGAGCTTAAAACATATTAGGAAGATGTCAGGGGGCTCAATACACCCTCCTGCAGGTTCAAGACCCGCAGTATTCCGTGTTTCTGACGTGATGCGATTCAGGTGAGATGGAAGTCAAATCGTGTGCTATGCTTGGTTAGAGGAAAAAAGTTGAAATGAAGCGAAGGCGAGCCTTAGAATCAGGCGATCCTTCCCCTAATCCCGGTAACGGGAACATGTCTCTTCAGGGTGTCGATTCTGAAATACGGTTAGTCTCAATGAGTGTCCATTGCCCAGAGGCCTTGAGATACGCTTGATACGGCCTGATCGACTGGATTGTAAATAACGAGGAAATAACAGGTTGGACGTTCCGCATCGTGAAAAACTCAGATGCGGTTTGCTTTATTGTTACCAGCAAACTTGACATTGCTATGGTGGCGGGGCGTAAAACCTTCCTGGCCGGCGGCCGGGGTACCAGGTCTGAAATATTTGAAAGGTAAATCGAATGGCTAGCTCTGGACGTTTTGTCAGAACATTGAGTCGGGTGCAGGCTGCGGGTCTGGCGTTGTTTGTCGCCATGCTCGCTCTCACCTCTGGCTGTGATACCAGGATTGGTAATGGAACGGTATCCACTTCGACATTTGAATCTCTTGCATTGACCGAGAGTGTGGAACAGCAGGCCATCCAGGTCCTCTCTGACAAGATCGATCTTCTGAAGTCGATCTCGCCATCGACGGTTGAGGCGGTCCTGAACGAGCAGCAGGCGAACTCCTTTCCGCTCGGAACGCTGAATCTCGCCCCTGGCGGTCGCAGCTCGGTGCTCATTTTCGAAGCGAATCTTCGTGCGATCTGTTCGGTCGATCTCTGTGACACAGGCACTTGCCCGCTGACAGCTCCCAGGGTTCAGCTTCACTACAATGATGTTGGTTTTGAAGAAGAGCTTGAGGCCGCCGGTGTCGGCGAGCCGTTCCCGACCTTCAGCCAGTCGGTTCCCAGTGTTCCCGTCGATGTTTCGCGCGGCACTGGCCTTGGCGGCGATCGTTGGCTTGTTTCTTATGAGCCCCGCTCACGCAGCCTTGTCGGCATGCGAGCGCGCGATGTTGGCTATCGCAATGTCGCGAATCCCAATGATCCCGATGATTCAAACTTCGGCCGTGGCAATGGCCTGGTCATGAGCGTGATCATCAGCGGACCTGAGATGCAGTCGCAGCTTGGCCTGGCGACCCAGCCGCGTATCACTCGAATTTTCGATCTTGGACCGGATCCGAGCCCCGGCTCGAACAAGCATCGCCTGCTTGTCTTCTTTGCCCGCGAGGTTCTGCGTGAGGTCCATGTGCTTGAGCTGGAGGCTGGCGTGCGGCCTGTCAGGACCAACCTGGCGCCCGGCGGCGGCACCGAGAATGTCTGGATGCTCAACGGCCAGTTCCGGCGCTTCGGACCTGCCGAAGATCAGCCCTTCATGACGCTTGATGAGATCAAGCTGCTCACCCAGGAGGTGGATGTGGACATCGGCAACTTCCAGCCCATCAGGGTCAATACTGATGGAGGCGCCCTGGTGTATGATTCCGAGAGCTCCCAGTTTCTCAAGCTCAAGCCCCTCGTCGAGCTGGACATATTCAATTTCCCCGGAAAATTCCCCGGCCAGGGCGTTGTCGAGGTAGCCATTGAGACCTCTGTGATTGAGGCCGAGCTCGGGTCGCGTGGAAGCGCTCTCGAGTTTACCGAGGCCTGGGCGCACCCTGTAAGCCAGGAGCTTGTCCTGCTTGAGGAACGCTCGAATACGATCCTCGCCTACGACTACACACTCCCGGCGAGCGAGGATAACGCGCGGCAGATTGTCAGCTCTATCGACATGACCTCGAATCGCAGGGATTCGAGCGGGTCGCTCGGAGGCGGAGTCCTCATCAATAACGAGGAGCCTATCCTGCTCAAGGCCGAGGAGGATATCCTCAAGAACAGGCTGATGTTCGATCGTGGACGTGATGAGCTGGTCTCGATCAACTACGAAACCGGAACGGTCGTGATCGTCGCCAAGCGCGCGGCCTTCACCGACAGGACCGGGGTGGATCTTGCCGACATCACCTATATCAAGCATACCGGTGTCGAGCAGCCTGATGACCTGCAGAGTGTCCGAGTCTGGGACAGCAGCTCGTCTTCGCTGCTCAAGGTTCTCCTGGAGAAGGTTCTCGAGCCCACCATCAGCAATTAAGTAGAGAGCCCGGTCTTCTTCCGTGAGCGTCGAGAGGCGTCTCTCTTCTGAATTGCCACGTTGCCCTGTCGCTTCCGGGGAGCTAAACTGCTCTGGAGAGAGGGAGGCTTCGTATATGGGAAAAGCCAAGGGAGAATCAAGGGGGCTGGCCTACCTGCAGCAGGTTCGTCCTCAGGCGGTCAGCCACCTGCTCAGATTCTTCAGGGAATCGGGCCAGCATCTTGAGCCCAGGACCCGCTTTCTGATCTCGATCGTCACGAAGGTCATCAACCTCTCCCCCCGCGGCCTGCAGCAATATGTTCGCCGGGCGCTGGACGAGGGCGCCTCGCCTGATGAGATCATCGATGCCGTGCTCTGCGCATATCCCTGTGCCGGACTTACGAAGGTGGTCGATGC
>DCKY01000157.1:14094-15458 GCA_002320775.1 Planctomycetes bacterium UBA1662 | reverse complement strand
CACCTTCGAAGAGGTCGGCCTGCGAAGTGGAGTGGCTCTCAACGACGAAGCGTTAGCGCAGGCAGGCATGGGCGTCGAAGCGGTCTACCTTGGCTCGCGCGACCGCGAAGATCTTTTTGTGGTCAACTACGAAGACGACAACAACACCTTCTATCGTAACGAAGGCGATTTGTTCTTCTCCGAAATGACCAGTCCGATGGGCCTGGCCGCGCCGTGCTTTAAGTACCTGGGCTGGGGAACGGTATTCTTCGACGCCGAATTCGACGGCGATCAGGATCTGTTCATAGCCCAGGGACACGTCGTGCCGCAGGCGAAGAGTATCCGTTCGTCGCCGGGCTATGGGCAACCGAACAAGCTCTTCTTGCAAGTCAGCGGCGGTAAGTTCCGCGACGCCTCAGTGAGCTCGGGCCCGGGTCTCGAGATCATCAAGTCCTCGCGCGGCGCGGCCTCAGGCGACCTCGACGGCGATGGTGATATAGATCTCGTCATCAATAACATCGACGACAGGCCGACACTGCTTGAAAACACAGGACGGCCCACCAATCACTGGCTCGGCGTACGCTGCCGGGGCACGAAGTCAAACCGCGATGCGCTTGGTGCGATCGTCACGGTCCGGGCCTCCGGCAAGACGCAACGACGCCGTCTGCGTGCCGGGTCGAGCTACGCGTCCCACTCCGAGACCGTGGCGCGCTTCGGGCTCGGCCCTGCGACGACGGTTGAGGCGTTGACTGTCCAGTGGCTCGGAGGCAGCGAGGAGACCTTTGCCGTCCCCGGTGTCGATCGAGTCATCTCTGTGGTCGAAGGCGAGGGCAAGACACAATAGGTGCCTGCGTAAGAATCTCGCCTGTTAAGCACCCCAGCAACGCCCCGGGCGATCAGCAGGCAGCGCCACACCCTCTGCTTGCCCCTGCCCATGGCCTCGCATAGGCTATTGGACGGGTTCAATTGATTCATTGTGAGGTTATGGACATGAAACGAATTGTCGTATTCGCGCTGGTTTTCAATGCGGCGCTCCTGGGGGTTATTGCCCACCAGCTGGTGGCGATCGCCGGCGGCGGGGCCGGGGCTACGCGGAATGGGGACACCAATGGGGATGGGGCGCGGGACATCGGCGATGCCATCTATCTTCTACAGTGGCTTTTCACTGGTGGGGAGGAGCCTGCTGAGATCGTCTGTCCCGTCGACGAGGGAGACAGGGTGGCGGAGCTCGAGGCGCGGTTGGCGGCGGCGAATACGGTCATTGAAAATCTTCAGCGGGAGGATGGCGATCCAGGAGGGTGCGACCTGGCGGGGATGGGCCTGGCGGGAGCTCGCCTGGCGGGGGCGGATCTCGCGGGGGCGAACCTGAGGGGTACGGACCTGGG
>DCKY01000157.1:9764-13692 GCA_002320775.1 Planctomycetes bacterium UBA1662 | reverse complement strand
GCGAACCTGTGGAGGGCGGACCTGACGGGGGCGGACCTCGCGGAGGCGGTCCTGGCGGGGGCGGACCTGGAGATGGCCCGCCTGCCGGGCGCTCGCCTGGCGGGGGCGGGCCTGGTGGAGGCGGACCTCGAGCGCGCCGACCTGCGGCTTGCAAACCTCCTGGGCGCTGACCTGGCAGGTGCGAACCTTGATGGGGCCGACCTGCGCGGCTGCCTGGTCGACAGTGATGGAGATGGGCGACCGGACCTCGTCCTGGGAAGCTCCGAGGCCGAAGGCATCGGGGTGGAGATCCGTGTCGGTGAAGGTAAGTGTACCGGGATTGTCGTTCTGGGTGGCGGCGGCTCCAATTGCCTGCAGGGACAGGGGCTGGATATCAACGGCGATGGAAGGGTGGACGTCTACACGGTGGATGTAGCCGAGGCTCGCGAGGCGATCGCGGCGGCGCAGGCTGAGCCTGCCGAGGCCGGCGGAGAGGGGGCCGGCAGGGTCGAGGGGCCCGGGGAGAGGCTGGCTGAGGAGTGCGTAGATGGAACCGTGGACCTGCTGGATGTTTTGCGAGTCCTGGTGGGGGAGTCAGTCGAGCCGGGCGGCTGGAACATTCCACGCTGGCATATCGAAAATTTATAGTTCGCCAGGGCCCGGCTCATCCCGGCAGCTCCGCCAGGCGGCGGGCCCTGCCCGCGTGCTGAGTGATATCAAGGTCTTCTTCGATTGGGACACCCAACCAGAGAAGCACCTCAGCTGAGAAGCTCCTTCAAGGGTCCTCGCTGGTGGAGGGGATTCATTGTCATTGAAATCTCCCCCTTGGAGGTCGGGAAGGTTTACTTGCCGTTTAAGGCCTTATGTTCCCGCCGGGCGTATTCGGCATGGAGCCTGGCGGCCTCTATCTCAGCCTTGGCCAGCTCGAATTTTTTCTTGGAGTTGGAGGCGCGGTGGAACTTTTTCTCCAGCTCTTGCCTGAGCTTCTGCGCCGCGTCGCTGGCACTGCGGTCGGCATCGTATTTTTTTTCCAGTTCCTGGCGCTTGCGCGCGGCCTCAAGGACCTGGGGTTTCAGCTCAGCCGCTTTCTTCTTGAGGCTTTCATCGTCTGGCTTTTCCCCGGCCTGGCGATCGGCGTCCTTGAGCTTGCGCTCCAGCTCATCGGCGCTCCGCTTGGCGGCCTCGGCGGATTTGCGGGCCTTGTCGGCCTTTTTCCTGGCGGCCTCAGCGGCCTTCTTGGCGTTTTCGAACTGGGGCTTGAGCTCCTTGACCAGTGGGTGGAGCTCCTTGAATTCCTTTTCGGCCACTTTCCACTCCGACTCCGCGTCGGAGAGGTTGGCCTCCGAGAGCTTCAGCACGGCCTCCACGCGCGCCCGCTCGCGCTCTGGGCGGGGCCACACCCGCAGCCCGGGGAGCTTTTTCGAGATCTTGTCGATGGTGGCGGCCGAGACCTGGCGGGGATGGAAATAGACCTCTTTCAAGGCGGGCAGGAGGGGCGCGAGCTCCAGCAGGCCCTCGTCGGTGGCCTGGGCCTGGTAGAGGTTCAGGTACTCAAGCTGCTTGAGGCCGGCGAGGTGCTTGAGGCCGGCGTTGGTGACGGCCGTGTGCTCGAGGTAGAGCCGCCGCAGCCCGGCAAGCCGCGCCACGTGCTGGAGCCCGGCATCGGTGAGCCCGGTCTTCTTGAGACGCAGGGCCTCGATGGGACCCAGCTCCGCCAGCCGGGCGAGCCCGGCATCGGTGACCTGGTCACCGCTGAACTCGAAATCCACCTCGAGCGCTTCCTGCTTCGCTGACACCCAGCGTACGCGGCCACCGAGAGACTTCACGTGCTCGAGCACGGCCTGGTTGGTCTCGGCCTGAGCCGTAGTCGCAAGGAGCAGCGCGAGGATGAAGGGGGGGAGCTTCATGCGATGAGCTCCTTGACCAACTTGGCCTTCTTGTCCACCAGCGGCATGGGGCGGTCACCGGAGGCCATGAGCTCCTGGTGTGGGTCGATGCCGAGGATGGTGCAGAGCGTCGCCATGAAATCGGGCGTGGTGATGGGGCGCTCTGTGATCGTGTCGCCGGGGTTCTTGCCCGTTTCATTGGTCGCGCCTACGGTTTGTCCCGTGTTGATGCCGCCGCCGGCCATCATGCTGGTCCAGGCGCGGCAGAAGTGGCCGTTGCCATCACCCGGGGTGCGGCCGAACTCGCCCATCCACACGATGAGCACATCATCGAGCATGCCGCGCTGCTTGAGGTCGAGGATCAGCGCCGACATCGCGCCATCCATCCACGGCGCGCGCGCGGCGATGCGCATGCCCGCTCCCTCGTGGTCGTCCCAGCCGCGATGGAAAATCTCGACGAAGGACACGCCGGACTCGATCAGCCGACGAGCCAGCAGGCAGCTCTTGCCGAATCGATCCTCGCCGTATTGCTCGCGAATGGCGGCCGGTTCGTCATCGAGGTTGAAGGCCCTGGCGCGCGGAGAGTGCATGAGATTCACGGCGCGCTGGAAGGCGGCCTGCTTGGCGTTGACCACCGGCAGGTTGTACTCGCGCGCGAAGCGCTCCTCGCCCTTGCCCAGCAGCCGCAGGCGGCGGTCGAGCCCCCTGGCGTCCGGCTTCAGGTTCTCCAGTCCCCGCGCCGGATGCTGGACGGCCAGCGGCGCGTGCTGCGGTCCGAGGTAGGCGGGTACGGAACGATAGAAGCGGCCGCCGTTGCCCTTGTCGTTGCCGGCATCGATGGTGACAAAGGCCGGCATGTCATCATTGGGCAGCCCGACGAACGCCGAGGCGATACTGCCGATGGATGGATGCTCCAGGTTGGTCACGCGGCGGAAGCCGGTATGCAGGTAATATTTCGCGTCGTAGTGATCGTTGATCTCGGTGGTCATCGAGCGCAGGAAGGCCATGTCCTCCATGCACTGGGCGAGCTTGGGAAATTTCTCGGTGACGTGAATGCCCGGTACGGTCGTGGGGATGCTCTTGAATTCGCCGTTGGGCTTGGGATCGAAGGTGTGCCCCTGGCTCGGGCCGCCGTCCATCCACAGCAGGATGCATTTCTTGCCGCGCGGGCGCTGCACCTGCTCCGCGGCGTTGGCCATGGATTCGAACCACGGCACCGACACGCCCGAGAGCAGGCCGGCGGCGGAGAGCTTGAGGAGGTCACGTCGTTGGAAGAGTTCGTGTGTATTCATCGGATAAATAGATATTCGCTTCGGTTGACCAGCATCCACAGTACATCGGTATAAGCTTGTTTGGGTTCCTCGGAGGCGGCGGTGTAGGCGACGGCCTCGGCCAGCTCTTCAGTGGTCGGCCGCCTGGACAAGGTGCCGAGGTACAGCCTCTCGATCATGGCCTCGGGCTTGATGTCAGGATTCTTCTTGAGCCACTCCTCCATGAACCGGCCGCCCTGGCGCAGGCGGGGGTGATTGATGAAGGTGAGCATCTGCGGGATGCCGTGGGTGAAATCGGTGGCATCCTCCTCGTTGGTGGCGAAGCGCCGGTGAAATTCCATGTACTCGTCGCCCACCGCGGCGCTCTCACCATTGGTGTTGCCGTCGTCCTTGGCGTGGGTGCGAAGATCCAGCTTTGGATCACCGTAGGCGATCTTCAGCGACTCGAGCAGCATGTCAGCGGTCATCACCCGCATCGGCGCGCGGCCGAAGAGCTCCTGCTGCCGCGCAACGGAACCCCGGCTGGTGCGCTGGTAGGTCTGCGAATTGCAGATGCAGCGCAGGAGGTGCTTCACATCAAAGCCCGAGGCCGCGAACTCGTTGGTCAGCAGGTTCAGGAGGCCCGGGTGCGTGGGAGGGTTCAGAGCCCGCATGTCGTCGACCGGGTGTACGATGCCGCGCGTGAAGAGCTGGAACCAGAGACGATTGGCGAAGGCTCTCGCGAAGAAGGGATTCTCGCGCCGGGTCAGCCAGTCGACAAACACCCCGCGCCAGTCCGTTTTGCGTTTCGCA
>DCKY01000157.1:7838-9452 GCA_002320775.1 Planctomycetes bacterium UBA1662 | reverse complement strand
CGTTTTGCGTTTCGCATCCGGCTTTGTGCCATGCAGGAAGCTCACGGGTACCTTGGTGCCGGCGTTGAAAAAAGCGGTCCCGGGGATGCTCACCTGGCCGTGCGCCGCGCGCGACTGCACCTTTGAGAAGTTTCCGGTCATGCTGTTGAAGAACCCCGCCAGGCCCCAGAACTCGTTTTGCGCCCAGTCGCGATAGGGGTCGTCATGGCACTGCGCGCATTGCAATTGAACGCCCATGAAGAGCGAACCGATCGCCCGCGTACTTCCGGATGGCGTAGCCTGGGCGTTCTGTCCCACGAGTCCGTAAAAGATCAGCTGCGGCTGGTTCTTGATCTCGCCCTTGACGGTGAGAATGTCGCGCACGAGCTTGTCCCAGGTGGCGTTCTCGTTGAATTGCCGCGCCAGCCACTTGCCGAGGTCGCGCGACTGCTGCACCGGCTGGCGGCCGCTGTTCATGTCCGATGGCAGCTCGGGCGGACAGATCCATTCGCGCCAGGTGCGCCCGAAATGCTCACCGAATTCCGGCGCGGCCAGGAGCTCATCGATCAGCTTCGCGCGTTTGTCCGGAGACGTATTGCCCAGGAAAGCCGTGGCCTGTTCCGGTGTGGGGACTCGCCCGTTCAGGTCGAGGTACAGGCGCCTGAGAAACTCCGCATCTTCGGCCGCCGCCGCGGGCTTCAGCTCCCGGCGTGTCAGCTGACCACTTATATGGCCGTCGACGGCCTCCGCCACCGCCCCCGGTTCATGTTTCTCGCCCGCGGGCAACAGCGGCTTCTCATACTTTTTAAGCAGGTGGGACAGGGTTGGCAGCCCCGCCGAAATCCAGTCCTTCAACACCTGCTTGTCTTTTTTCGAAAGGGGAGGTTTCCCCTTCGGCATCTCATCTTCTGCTACCGATTGCCACAACGCGCTCTCCCCAGGCTTGCCTGCCACCACCGCCGGGCCGCCCTTGCCGCCCCTGAGCATGGCTGGCAGCGTCCGCAGATCGAGCTCGCGCTTCCGCTTCAGTCCGCCGTGGCAGCCCATGCAGTTTTTCTGGAGGATCGGAAGTACATCGCGTTCCAGCAATGGAGCCCCCAGCGTCTCTTCAGCCGCCGCCTCCGGCAGGACCAGCATGATGGCCAGCAGCCCCAGTCCCCACTTGGTCGGTATGTTCAGGAGGTGTTTCATTCCGTGCCTTGGTGGTTTTCCTCATAATACATCTATCCCCTGTTCTGTGCTTTATTAAATCGTTGCGGCTCCCGAGACCCTCTTCTTGCCCCCATCTATGGACTCCCATAAGCTATTGGCTTCATGAGCCGTAAATACAAGACTCTTTGCTCTATTGCCGGGCTGATTACCCTGGCGGCTATTGCCTGTATGGTATTCATGGAGGGTGTGCGTGGTCAGCCAAACCCGGTGGGCATCCTCCTGCTGATTGCCGGTATTGTGTTCTGGGGCTTCATCCTGGCGCGGGGTTTTGGCATGCACGATCCCGATGATGAAGAAGGCTATGAAGGTGATGGCGACGGCCGGCTGGACACCTCCAGTGAAGCCGAAACCCGGCCCGGAAATATTGATCCCCCTCCACCGCCGCAAGCTCCAAAGCCGCCCCCTCCACCTCCCTGAACGCTG
>DCKY01000157.1:0-7459 GCA_002320775.1 Planctomycetes bacterium UBA1662 | reverse complement strand
CAAAGACAGGCGGCGCAAACCCGGCGTCTGCCGGAGTTGCGCCGCCTGTGGCCAGGAACAGGTTCTTATTCGCAGCCCGCGGTGGCGGTGAGGCAGTCGAGCCCGTCGGCCGTACCATCCAGGCCACAATCCGGGTAGGGAGCCGGAGGCGGGCTGTCGCCCCAGAACGCATGGTTGAGGGTGTAGATCACGTCGGTGAGCGTCACCTGTCCATCGTCATTCGAATCCGCGGCATCCGCGCAGGTCGAGCCCGGGCGGCCCAGGAAGAGGTAGCGCAAGGTGTGGGTCGGGTCGGAAATATCGATTCCCCCGTCACCGTTGGCATCGCCGCGAACGAACTGGGCGCCGCAGGTCACGGTTACGTCGAACGTACAGCTCTCCGTATTGCCGGCGGAGTCCACCGCCGTGACCGTCACCGTCGTGGTGCCGATGGGAAAGAGGCTTCCCGAGGCCGGTTCCGTAGAGACCGTCGGGCTGGCGTCGCAGCTGTCAGTCGCTGTCGCGGCGAAGTCCACCGCGGCGCCGGCCAGCTCAGTACACTCCACCGAGACAGCCGCCGGGCAGGTGATCTGGGGCGGAGCCTGGTCTTCGACGGTGATGGTCGCGGTGCAGGAGTCGGAGTTGCCGAGGTCATCGGTCACCGTGACCGTCACTTCCGTGCTTCCGAGGGAGAAGGGTCCCGCGGGGTCCAGCGCCAGGGTGAGCTCCACCTCCGGGTGCGTGAACCCGGTATAGACGAGCTCCGGTGCCACGATGGCTTCGCAGTCCGCGCCCGCCGCTACCGTGACGTCCCGGCAACGGGCTACCGGAACGGTACTCAGAACACCCCCGATGGCGCCGCCGGGGCCGCCGTAATCCTCCGAAGGACCCTGGTCATCGTAGAGCAGGAACAGGTAGAGAACGTCGGTGGGATAGGGGTTTCCGTTCGGATCGAGCATTTCGCCTTCGACGACGCGGCCCGTCCTGTTGTTGACCCGCGGCAGTGCCGCGGCGTGGACATCCGGATCAAACGGGATCAGGAAGCCGTCCCCGTCGAGAGCGAAATGGCCGCCGCTGGTGTGCATCATCAGGAACCAGCGATCGGGACGCCGTGACACCTGCGTCAGTCGGGGGTTCACGTAGTTTTCGCCCACCAGGAGGTCATGGTTGGACCAGCGGTTCCCCCAGCAGATGTCCGAGTCTCCCAGGTCCGCAGCTTCCGCATCGCCGGGGATAGCGTAGAAGTGAGCCTGGGTTACCTCGAAGGCCGTGTCCATCGCGATGTTGAAGTCCATCGAATTTTCTCCGGGATGGATGGTCATGACGGCATTCCCCGAGGCGTTCGGGTCGCCGTCGGGCAACCAGCCGTGCGCGGCGTTCGCGCCGCCGTCCAGCCACGCGTAGAGGCGCACCGGCTCTACTGGACCTGCAGGCACTGTCTCGGGCAGCCTCGCCCGCAGATACTCTTCGACATCGGCGATCTCTTCCGCGGTGAGCGCCCGATCGTAGACGATGATCTCCGCCACGTCTCCGTGCAGGACGTTGGAGGATGCGCCGGAGGAGTTGATCCAGGAGCCGATGGACATCTGGGACCAGTCCGAGCTGTAGGGGGTCGATGGCCCGCCGGCCTGGGAGTCCACCCCGTCGATGAATCCCTGGTGGGTCGAAACGGCGGAGCTGTCGTAGACCTGTGTAAAGTAGTGAAACCTATCCGCCGGTATCTCGATTCCCTTGTGCACCCCGGAACCATCGTAGTGATAGAAGGCGTCGAGCGTACCGGCGCCGTCATCGCGCGCCAGGACGTACTGGCTCGCCGCGCCGTTGCGCCGTCCGAAGCAGTACCAGTAGTACGCCGCGGATGTCTGGCTGGGCTCCAGCAGGTTGCCGATGGTGAAGATGGTGGCATCCGAGAGAGTCTGGTCGAGGCTGCCGCGGAAGGGAGAGGCGCCCCCCATGCGAAGAAAGGACAGGCCCGTGGCGGGATCCACGATATGAGTGGCATCGCCGCCTGACAGGTCGATGGCGTTGGCGGACTGGTCCGCCCAGGCCGTCACCACCGATCCGCTGCCTGTGCTGTCAGTGCCGGCATCGGCCCGCACCCAGAGCGCCAGGTCCGGGCGCAGAGCTGGTACCGGGCCGCTGGCGGGATCCAGGCCCTGCCCGCTGATGTTCAGAACGATCTCGGGCGTTTCCGCGACATTGGTCGTGATCCGCAGCTCGGCGGTGAAGTCGCCGCTGGCGTCGGGGGCGAACTCGATGGCGACGATCTCGTCGTCGCCGGGTTCCAGGCTGGGCCGAGGAGTGTTCACGACGGAAAACGCCGCGTTGCCGGTCAGCTCGGAGGTCCAGGTCAGCGGCGCGAAACCGCTATTGGTCACCGTCACCTGCCGCGTCGTGGAGCGGCCGCCGGGTACGAACACCGGCGGCAGGACGAGATCACCCTCCGCGGGTCCTACCTGGATGTAGGGCCGGGGTTCCACACCGGTACCGGACAGCTCCACCTCGAAGGTGGGCGAGGACCAGTCGTTGCTGGCGATGACCAGCGTACCGCCGAAGGAGACCCTGCTCGTGGGGGCAAACTGGAGCTGGATGTCCTGGGTGTCTCCAGGAGCGATGGGGGCCGGTTCGGTGAGGGCGCTGAAGACAGGGTCGCCGGTGAACGACAGCGAGTAGGTTAAGTCAGCGTTGCCGGTGTTGAGAATAGTCAATGTCGCGGTGCTCGGGATCCCGGGAGCTCCGGCGTCGGGAAACGCTATGCTGGCGGCGCCGAGGACTGCTTCCGGTTCGGATGTAACCGGGATCGTTTCGCCGACAACCGCGAGGTTCTCAGCCACGTAGGCGCGGGTCAGCGGCCGGTTGTAAACGGCGAACAGGGAGCAGCTTGTTTCCTCCTGGTAGCTGGACGTATCGCCGAGGATGGTGAAGGCATCCGGATCGAGAGATGCCGGGCCATCGACACCGCCGCCGCCGCCGGTGGCTACCAGCACGCCGTCAAGGAACGTGTCGAACCGGTCGTTGGCCGTGTCGGCCACGTAGACGAGACGGTACCATTCTCCTGTTGCCAGGGAGCCCGTCGGTGACCAGATCTGGTTCGCGCTGGCCATCCAGATGCCAACACGACTCTGGTTCTGGTAGTAAGAGGCGTGGCCGCCCTTTACAAGCCGATTCCACGACGCGCTGACCTGGCTCGGGCTGAAGTCCATCACAAGGGTGAACTGGTTCGCCCGGTTTCCTCCGCCGTTGGCCTGCAGATTCGGGGCCACGCCCAGCCAGGCGTTGTCAGGTGCGCTTACCGAACCCGTGTCGGTGGCGGAGCCGGGCACGCCCGCCTGCGCTACGATCACTCCGGAGCCTTCCAGGCTCAGGTCCGCGCCGAGAGAGGCCGAGGTGATATCGTCCGCGTTGTTAAATTCCCACAGGCCGACGATTACGGCCTTCCTGGTTACGATGGCCGTCAATGTGAACTCGCTTGTCTGCGGCTCATCGGTCGTGATCGTCAAGGTGGAGGTGAACGTTCCGGTGGCGGGAGGGGTGAACAGGACGGTTACGTCCGCCGCGGCGGCGACATCGATGGATTCCGGTGCATCGCCGAGTGAGAAGCCCGCGTCGCCCGAGAGGTCGTAGGAGAGCGAGTGGGCGCTGCCGGCGAGGTTCGTCAGCCGAGCGGCCACCTGCCCGGCGCCTGCGTCACCGGGAAAGCTGGCGAGGAAACGGGTCTCCGCTTCTTCGACGACGACGCCGCCGGGTTCTGCAATCGCCCCGGCGACGGGTGCCCCGAGTCCTGCAATCTCGGCCGCCGACATGGCGTAGTCGCGAATCTGGAAGTTGTTGATGTAGCCATCGCGCTGCGTTGTGCCGTCATCGGTGAAGAGATACACACCGGGATCGGACCCGGTCGGAAGGTGGATCGCCCCGGCGCCCGGGTTGTCGACAGAGTATGCGGCATTGCTGATCGCGTTGTGCAGAGAGCCATCGACGTAAACCTGCATCTGGTCGGAACCGAGAGTCAGATCCACCGCGACGACAACGCGGTGCCAGGTGTTCACCGCCGGAGCTGAGCTACCGTAGTCGCCGTAGTCCCCCATGTTCCCGGTGCCCGATTGGAACCAGAGGTCGCCGTCCCAATTGCCGTTGGCGTTGCCGTGGAAGACCGAGCCCCAGCTGCTGTGGTCAGGGTGCAGGATGTCGAGAACCAGGGAGTACTGGTTGAGGCGGGACCCGCCGCCATTCTCGGCGGCGTTGGTGAGGAAGCGGATCGCGTCCCCAGGGCTGCCGGTTGCGAAGCTGTAGTAGTAGATCTGTTCGTCGGCCCCGTCCACCAGCGGTACGCCGAAGGAGCTGCAGGTGCCGAACTCGCCCGCGGTTGTTCCGGCGGAGCCGTCAAACGCTCCGTCGAGTCCGATGGCGGCCTCGAGGTTGCCGTCGAACTGCCAGGAGCCCGTTACGTCACCGGCCTGCGCCAGGCTGTACGGGTACAACAGGAGTCCGAAGAGGAGAAGTAGAACGCTTACGGGAGATCTGGAGACGGCTACGCGATGCTTCATGGTTTTCACTTTCAATGAAGGAAGCGGAATTGTTGACCCAAGACCCACCAAACTAAGTGATGCAACTGGCGTAGGCAATCAGTAGCTTGACGACTCCCAAAGATCTCTTCGATTCTTCCCAGGCTGTCCTGGTACTTCGCAGCGGGAACCCCGGCGTTCGTGAGCATGCTGACGAAGAGATTGGATAAGGTTTACGCCAGTGCGGCGTACTCGCGGCACGGTTAGATCAGGATATCCTTGACCACTCTCGCCTTCTCTACGCCGCTTAAGCGCATGTCAAGACCCTGGTGTTTCACTGAGAAGCGTTCATGGTCGATCCCGAGCTGATGGAGCATGGTGGCGTGCAGGTCGCGGACATGGACGATGTTTTTCTCGGCGTGGTAGCCCAGCTCGTCGGTTTCACCATAACCAACGCCGCCCTTGATGCCGCCGCCGGCCATCCACATCGAGAACCCTTTGACATGATGGTCACGTCCGGCTCCGCCCTTTCCCTGGAACATGGGAGTGCGTCCGAATTCCCCGCCCCAGATCACCAATGTGTCATCCAGCATGTCGCGCTGCTTGAGATCCTGGATGAGGGCCCAGGTGGGCTTGTCGGTCAGGCCGCAGCAGGTGTTCATGTATTTGACCAGCCCGCCGTGGTGGTCCCAGCCGCGATGGTAGAGATGAATGAACCGTACGCCGCGCTCGGCCAGCCTGCGGGCCAGCAGGCAGTTGGAGGCGTAGGAGCCATCGCCGGGTTTGGCTCCGTACATCTCGAGTATGTGTTTGGGTTCCTTTGAGACATCCATGAGCTCGGGAACCGATGCCTGCATGCGAAAGGCCATTTCGTAGGCCGCGATACGGGTGGCGGTCTCGGGATCGTTGATGACCTTGTTTCGATGGCGATCGAGGGCCGTGATGGCGTTGACCAGCCGGCCCTGGGTGTCCCTGGTAATTCCCGCGGGATTGCCAACGTAATGAACGGGATCGCCCGCCGAGTTGAACTCAACCCCCTGCAAGCGGCTTGGGAGGAAGCCTGCGCCCCATTGGCGGGAGGCGATGGGTTGCGGATTACGTCCGCCTACGCTGGTCATGACGACGAAGCCCGGCAGGTCTTTCGATTCGCTGCCCAGGCCGTAGTTCACCCAGGCCCCCATCGAAGGCCTGCCATTGATGGCGGTGCCGGTATTGATAAAGGTATGGGCGGGATCGTGATTGATCTGCTCGGTTACCAGTGAGCGAATGATGGCGATGTCATCGGCCATCTTCGCGCACCAGGGCATAAAGTCGCTGATGTACTGGCCGCCCTCGCCGTGCTTCCTGAATTTCGTCAGGTGTCCCTGCACCTTCAGCTTCTGTCCCTGCAATTGAGCGATGGGCTGTCCCCTGGTGATCGACTCCGGCATGGGCTTGCCGTTCATTTCGTCCAGCTTCGGCTTGTAGTCAAAGGTCTCCAGGTGAGAAGGCCCACCGGCCATGCACAGAAAGATGACTCGCTTGGCCTTTGCCCTGGGCAACAGGTAGGCCGGGCGTTTTCCTGGAGGGCTGTCTTCAGCCGCCAGGAGATGATTCAAGGCTGCGCTGCCCAGGCTTAAGCCTGAGCCGGCAAGAAAGGCGCGTCGGTTGATGGGTGTGGGTGACATGTCAGCGTCTGAGATTGGTTTCGGCGAGGTTCAGGATGCCGCGGGCAACGGTTGTCCAATCCTGTTCGTCCCTGGTTTCTGGTGCGGTGAATAGCTTCCTGAGCGTTTTACGCTCAAAGTCGTCCGGCTTGCGGCAGACAGCCTGGCGAAAAGCGAAATCCAAACGTGAGTTGGTTGAGGGGCCGCCCTCGGCCAGGATTCGCCTGGCGAAGGCTTGCGCTGCCTGCACGAAGGTTGGGTCATTGAGCAGGACGAGGGCCGCCAGCGGCGTGTTCGAACGGGAGCGCCGGGCGGTACATTCCTCACGGCGGGGGGCATCGAAGGCCTTCAGCATGGGATGGAGGAACTGGCGCTGCCAGTGGACGTAGAGCCCTCGCCGCCACTGCCTCTTGTCGTTGTGCGGGGTGTACTTGCGAGCGGGAAAGTTGAGGTGGCGGTAGTAGCCGGCGGGTTGGTAGGGCTTGATGCTCGGGCCGCCAATTTCCCGGACGAGCAGGCCGCTGATGGCCAGCGCGTTGTCGCGAATGGACTCGGCAGGGAGACGCTGGACAGCCTGGAAGGTAACCAGGCCGGCTTTCGGCAGGGAGGCCTGGCGGTAGGCGCGGCTGAGGACGATTTCCCTGACCAGGGCTTTGAGCTTCCAGCTCTTCTCCAACAGGCGCAGGGACAGGTTGTCGAGGAGCTCGGGATGTGCCGGGGCGACACCTTGCCCTCCAAAGTCGCTGAGGCCGGGAGCCAGCCCCCGGCCAAAGAGCAGGTACCAGACCCGGTTGGCAATCACGCGGGCATTGAGCTTGCCGATTCCCTCTTCGGGATCGGTGAGCCAATTGGCCAGGTCGAGGCGGGTGAGCCGTTTGCCGGCTGCTAGATCCCCCATGAATTCGGGAATCCCAGGCTCGACCACCGGGCCGCTGTCATCGAGCCAGTCGCCTCGCGGCAGGATGCGGGTGACCCGAGGCCTGGTGGCCCGGGTGATCATGGTCTTACGGGCGGTTTTCTGGAGGGAGGAGCGCTCAGCCTTGAGGGTCTTGATTTCAGCGGCGAGCTCCGGGGCAGGTGTCTTTGCCTGCAGGGCCTGCTTGTCTGCGATGTTTTTATCCAGTACGGCCAGCCGTCCGCGTTGCTTCCGGCTCAAGACACTGATTTCGGGTTCACGGCGCGTGGGCAGGCTGTTGGTTCCGTTCTTGAGGTGGGCGGTGTCGTCGACATCGGCGAAGAAGGCCGCCATGGCGTAAAAATCCTTAGCGGTATAGGGGTCGTATTTGTGGTCGTGGCATTGGGCGCAACCCATGGTGGCTCCCATCCAGACCT
>DCKY01000118.1 GCA_002320775.1 Planctomycetes bacterium UBA1662 | reverse complement strand
ATCACGACGATCGCCGCGAGACTCAGCAGTATGTTTTCATGTGCGTGTTCCAAGCCGCAAACCGTCCAAATCACTGTAAATTCACAAAAAGCATAACACAACGGCGGCCTGTAAACCCCGCAAACAGGCCACAAACAGGCTTGAATAGCCGCGCCTCGGCGAAAGAACCTTTTTACCCTTCGCAGGAAGCGACTCTAGTGGATAATTGTCTGAAAGGTCTGAATTTGCGCGCCGAGGGCGGCGCCACCACCCACCTATCCCGATCTTTTCTGATGCCACGCATTCAAGCCACTAACCGAGAACACGGTCTGCTGAAGATTGCCCTGATCGTAATGACTTTCATGGCGGGTCATGGAACCCTCATGGCGCAATTTCGCACCCCCAACACCATCTCCTCAAACGTCACCGCTGACTCCTATTGCCTGGGAACCGATCTCTTCGAGAACCTCCACATAGCCTACGTTACCGAGGGTGTCCTGAATCTGCACACCCTGCTGGCCGACGGCAGGGTAACCGATCTCCTGGTAGCCGCGGATTCAGCCCAACCCGACCTGGACTTCTTTTCAGTAAGCCTCCACCTTGCCTACCTGCACAGAACCGGAGCCGACCTCGGCTACGAGGTCTGGTATTCCGCCCAGGTCGGCCAGGCCCTGCGCGCGCCTGAGCGAGTCTCCCGCGCGGAAGAAAGCTGCAACGAACCTGCGATCGAGGTCGACCTGCGAGGCAATCCGTTCTTTGCCTGGGAAAGCTATACCGGTGGAGGCGAGACTGTCATCCAGTTGGCAAGCCTGGCCGGAAGCCTGGCAAACCTCGGCCCCGGGCAGAGCCCCGACCTGGTTGTCGACCAGCAGCAGAACATACACGTATTCTTCCTGAGAGACGGAGTGATCCATTACACCAGTGACGTAACATCCGCGGAGCCCCGGACCTTTCCGCCGGCCGCGCCGGTCTTTGAGAACGTTCCCGGCCCCCACACCGCGCCGAAAGCTGTCCTCGCGGGCCGCTCGACTATCTATCTGGCATTTGCGGCGGAGGGAATTGTTCATCTCGCGAACAACACCCCGGCTGGTTTCAGTGACACCAGGTTGATCGACACGGCCGTCACAGGCTCTCCGTCAATTCACATCGGAACGGGAAGGAACCTCGCTCTTTCCTACCAGAAAGACGGGACAGTCTACTATCTCTCTGGAAGCCCCGATGACCTTCCCGTGCCGCGGGCCATCATCGATGAGGGGGAAAACTATCTCGCGCCGGTCATCTCCACGGACACCTTCGGAAACCACCCGGTACTTTTCCAGCGCGAAGGCTCTCTCATGATGACGACAAACGCCAGCCCCCCCACCGCGGCCTTCAGCATCGACAGGCTCTCGGGAATCGCCCCCGTCGACATCCAGCTGCGAGATGAAAGCGAGGGCGACATCACAGCCTGGCTCTGGACCTTCGGCGATGGGACAGCCAGCGTCTTGAGCGACCCCGGACACACCTACGCGGAGGTGGGTGAATACGAGATCAACCTGACGGTCATCGGCCCTGGAGGCCGCAGCTCCACCGGGCTCGACCAGGCGATCGAGGTCACCGAATCGCAAAACAGGATCTGGGTCGATGACGTGCGAGTGTTCCCTGGCATGGAATCGGTCTATATCCCGGTTGAACTGGCCCACGACGTCCCCGTGCAGGCCCTGCAGGTGGCAGCGACCTTTGACCCGGCCCACCTGGAAATCACCTCGGTCGATTTTCTCCTGACCAATATACGGTCACTCGGGGCGGAGCTCCTCGCCTACAACATCTCCAACGATTCAGAACTCCCCTATGTAACCTCAGGCATCATCTTTGATATCGAGCCGCCATACGACGGGCGCACCCTGCCGCCGGGCGAGAATCAACGAATCCTGAACATCGTCGCTGATGTTTCTCCTGATGCCCCCACCGAGGGAAGCACGGTCGTACGGCTGGCGAATGGAGTCGGCGAGCCCCCGCTGGAAAACATACTGACAGTCGACTCAATGACGGTCCTGCCGCGAATCGGCAAGCCCGGAACCGTATTCTTCTCTCCCGCCGGGATGAGTCGAGGCGCCTTTGTACGCGGCGATGCCGACTCCAACGGCGTGGTCAATATATCCGACGCGGTGGTCATCCTCGGCTACCTCTTCCTCGGCGAAGATCCGGTGGAGTGCCTCGATGCGGGAGATGCGAACGACAGCGGAACGATCAACGTAGCTGACGCGGCCTACAGTCTGAACTTCCTCTTCCGAGGAGGCATGATCCCTCCGCCGCCATTCCCCAATCCCGGGCTCGACCCCTCAGACGACCAACTGAGCTGCGACGATTGAGGAGACCCGCTGCCCCCCGGCGCCGGCGCGCCTTTCAATTGAGGCTCAGGCGCCCGCGTTTTTCGCCGCCAATACGCTGAAACAACCTGGCCCTGGTCTTCTCAGTTCTCTCGGCCTTCTTGCGAAGCTGTTCCCGCTTCTTCTGAACGACCTTCAGCCTGGAACGGCTGTCGACAATCGCCTCCTCTACGAGATCGAGAATCGTATGGAGCCGTCCCTTGATGAAGATGTCATGGAAAAGCGAGCCCAGGAAATTCACCATGAACGGCTCGAAGTCAGTCAGGTCAAACTCAAGGTTGACCACGCAGACCAGCTCTTTCTGGGCAAGCTTCAGGTTCCGATTGGCCCCGTAAACCATCTCCCTGGCCCGGCCGATGTTCGAATGTCTGAAGAGAGTTCCTTCGTAGTCTCCATCGATCCAGCCCTCGACATCAAAGGCGCCCTTGGCGGCAGTAAGAAAATTGCTGGCACTCTCGAGATAATCCACATTGCGGCTCAGGTAGCCGATGGCTTCGTCCATATTGATCGAGTCTTCGGTCAGGCCGTGCCACTGTTCCTCGGTCTTCTTAAAATCCTCACCGACCTTGCGTAGCCGTGTGGATTGAACCGGAGCGATACTCTGCAGGGCTTCCTGCTTCTCTTCGAGCAACAGATCGCGCTTGCGGAGGAGGCCTGAAAAGGTCTCGAACCGGGCCTCGATATCCTCTTTCTCCCTCTGCAGCAGCTTCATCTCCTCGCCGACCATTTCAACCGCTCCAGCGGCGATGAAATCATCCTTGCACCGCATGAAATAGGGGCCGGGCTCCTCGAGGCTCTGACGCTCAACAGCAACCTGGTTGCCGATCTTCGGATAGGGAAGCTCTGCGAGGCTTCGATAGCATCCTTCGTAGCTCCGGCTGAATTCTTCAAGGACTTCGAGGTCAGCATCGAGAAACATCACCTGGCGACGCAGGCGGCGCTTCTTTTCGAGCTTGATCTCACAATAGCCCATCTCTTTTTCGATTTTTTCTATCTTGCGGACCATTCATCTACCTCCAGGGCAAGGTACCGGCGACTGGAATAGAAGGTTCCAGCCAGACCGGCTTGAATCTGCCAGCGATCCGGCCTTATTCAGGCTTCTGGACCGATGTATCTAATAATATTCCCGGACTAACCACTTCGCTCCCACCATGGAAACAACTCACCGGGGTTCCTTTTGCGACATCATCAAGTCTACCGCCTCGGCGCCACCCCTGCTGAAAAAAGGCTCTCCAGAGGCGTTTTGAGCGGCCGGATTTTCTTCTGTAACTTTTTATAATAAAAGATCTTATATTTTCCATTCGACGACTTTTCAAAAAGCGGGATAGAATAATTCAGTGGCCTCGATAGCTGCTGTTTTTAGCCACTCCATGGTCAGTTGGAGGCTCGGGAACGCGTTGCCCGGGCCGTAAGAAAGCATTCATTCCCTCCAGGGCCGGCAACGACTCGCTATGACCCAGAAGACCCCCCTCCTGTGCCTGCTGCTCGTACTTTCAACCGTTCCCCTCCCCGCCTTCGAATTGGGCTGGAAGCTCGACAGGGGCTACAAGTACCTCTGGCTCAAAAACAAGGAGAAGATCGGCGAAACCGTCTTCCGATTCAGCCGTAAAGATGGCCCCTCATTAACCGGGGAGTACTACCAGCTCGCGATCCGAAGGAAGATGGAGTCCGAAGGGAAAATACAGGATTCTGTTGGAACCCTGCTCTTCTCCAAGGACGGCTCACCCGTCACCTACACCGAAAAAACAAATTTTCGTTTCGCCTCGGACAAAACGTTTAAAGCCTTCCAGGAAGCCAGTATCCAGTTCACCGATGGCCTGGCCACGGCCATCTACACCAACAACAGGAAGAAGGAACAGGCCTCCAAGGCAGAGCTCAAGGTAGACAAAGACATCTTTCTCTTCTCAACCCTCTGCCAGGAGCAATGGAATCTCTTCACCAGGCAGCTCGATGCCGCCGGCCCCAGGACCATCAAGGTCTTCTATCCCGAGTTCAGCGATGTGCTGAAAATTGATTTCAAACCCGAGGTGCAAAGCGCTCCGTTCACAATCGGAGCCAGGAAAATACCAGTTACACGATTTTCCTTCGAGGCGAAGAAATGGAAGTGGCAGGGAAGCATCTGGGTCGATGAGAAAGGCCGCATGCTCCAATACAGCTCGGGGCCGCTCAAGATCGTCCTCACGGGAAAAATAGACTGACCAGTCTTCCCCGTCCATCCCGGGGCAGGGCTACTTTTCCACGAGCGTGGTGAAACGCTCCAGCCGCTCGAAATGTTCGTCAACGATCCTCTCCAGGACAGCCAGGTCTTCACGGCCGCGCTCATCGAGATAGAAATCTTTCTCGTGCGGCTTCAGGTCAAAGCTCGGATAAACGATGAACATGGAATAGACCCGGCTCATCTGAAGAACCCCGCTCAGAAGCCCTTCCAGACGGCTGTAGCATTCCTGATATTTTCGCGCGGTACCGTCCTCTCCGGGCTGCTCTGCCCTGTGCTCTTTCAGCAACGCTGAGATTCCGGGTCGCCATTTCTCATCGAGATAGACCCTCCAGGTTTTCTCGGAAAATCTGCCGTCCTCTTCTACGAGACCCTCGTGAAACCATCCTGGCCGTTTGCCGTTGCGAACGGCCAGCAGCTCCGGAGACCAGCCCTTTCCAAGCCTGAGTATTTCATCGACCCGGGAGCGCAGTCCATCCCGATAGCGCCTGGCCTCCTGGACCATCCGAACGGTATAGGCCTGGACAACGCTATCCTCAGCCTCGGCAGCCTTGGGATTCCCAATGTAGACCCCGCTGCTGGCAGCTATATCCCCAGCATCCTGGAGACTCCCCTCCCCGAGTTCCTGCTCCCATTCAGCCACCAGGCGGGGATCTTCAACAACCACGTTGAAGCTGGCCGTCAGCTCATGCAAACCCGAATACCAGCGGTGCTCAGGCGAAATGAAAACCGTCCCCTGCCAGCGGCCCTCTGCGG
Organism: Planctomycetes bacterium UBA1662; assembly: GCA_002320775.1. GTDB lineage: Bacteria > Planctomycetota > UBA8108 > UBA8108 > UBA8108 > UBA8108. Next base: position 15,640 of record DCKY01000118.1, on the reverse strand, counting down.
AAACAACCGCCGGATCGAGACAACCGGCGACCCGAAACCCATCAAAAGAAAGGTGTGAATAGATTCCTGCTCCAGCTGGAAGCCTGGAGGTCCCCTGGACCAAGATCCGCCCTCCCCCGCCCCAGCCCTCGACAAGCACAACCCCAAGCCCTATGAAGGTCTTCTTCCCGCGAGATGCCGCAGCCGGTTTCCCGGGGACTTGGACAGTCCATTCAATCTTCGCGGGTTTCGAGGGCAACAGCTCAAGAGCCGTCCCACCGGCTCCCGCCGCCGCGGGATCATCTCCCACCAACACCTTCTCAAAGACAGCGAGCTCCTTTCCATTGAGTTCGAGCCGCAAGACAGACTCTCGCCCCCGTTTCGCGGCCGGAAAATGGAAGCTCCCATCCGGTCCGGCAACCACGCTCTCCTCCGCAAGGATCAACTTGAGGCCCGGAACACCGCTGCCATCCGGCAAGCAGGCCCGCCCACTTACCTCGAACTCACTGGCCTCGACAACGACGGGCTCAGGCAACTTCTCTTCAACCCGATCATCCTCGTACAACTCGTGAACCAGCCTCGCTTCAGGGCGGTCCTTCTGAGCCTCGTTCATCAGGTTGGAATAGTAATAAAAAAACAACACGAGCGGCACCGACATCACTAACAGGGCCAGCAGCGACAGGTGAATTTTTGACCGGCTTTCCCTCAAGCTATCTGTCCCCTATACTCAATGACTGAGCAGGCCGCGGTTGCTCGCCCCTGGAGGGACGCTGACAGGAAGTATGTTAACACGGAAAAAGCCCCCCTGTGGATCAGTCGGCCGCTGAACTCAACACTATACAGGACGCTCCGGAAAGCCAATGCGTTGCACAGGAGCGCCAGTCCGGATGAGCCAGATACCCATCTACACAGACAAGCTGTTTTTAGAACACGACACGGGACCGCGACACCCTGAGCGTCCAGCCCGGCTAGAGGCCTGCATCGAGGCTCTTAAAAAATCCGGCGGTCTCTCGAAACAGCTGCATTGGAGCACGGGCCGGCCGGCGACTCGAAAAGAGATTCTACGCTGTCACAAGGCCGAACTTTTCGAGCTCGTGGAAAAAACAAGAGGACTCAAGGGCCGCCTGGATACAGACACGGTCCATTCGGAAAAATCAGCCGAGGCCGCCCTGCTCGCCGCCGGAACCCTCCTCTCAGCTACAGAGGCCTGCTACGGAGGTGAATACCCAGCTGCCTTCTGTCTTGTCCGTCCCCCGGGGCACCATGCAACCCCCGGCCGGGCTATGGGGTTCTGCCTGTTCAACTCGGCGGCCATCGCCGCGCGCCACCTGCAGCAGATGGGATGCAAAAAGATCCTCATCGTCGACTGGGATGTGCATCATGGAAATGGGACCCAGGACATCTTCTATTCTGACCCCACCGTTTTCTATTACTCTCTACACCAGTCACCGCTCTACCCGGGCACGGGGGCCGCAAAAGAAACGGGAGAGGGAGACGGCAAGGGGACGACCCTGAACCGGCCGCTGGCCGCGGGATTCCAGGCCGAGCCCTACCGCAGAATATTCCGGCGCGACCTGGACTCGATCTTCGATGATTTCTCGCCGGACTTCGTTCTCATCAGCGCGGGTTTTGACTCGCACGCAGATGACCCCCTCGGCGGCCTTACGTTGCGCAAAAACGACTTCGCCTGGATGACCCGCGAGTTGAGAAGAAGGGTTCCTCCCGGCCGACTGGTCAGTGCCCTAGAGGGAGGCTACAACGTCCAGGCTCTCTCACGCTGCGTGGTAGCACATGTTGAGGCGCTCATCTCCTGACCTCAGGCTCTGCCCGCCTGGCGGGGCAGGGCATACAGGAGGTGAATTAAATGATAGAATTTCTTCTGACTCCAACACCGGAGCGGTCTCCGGAAGCCATCGGGTTCTTCTCTTTCGTGCTGCTGAAAGGTTCATTATGAAGCCGCCTGTCCTTTTCCAGGCCATCTTCCTGCTCGCTCTTCTGCCGTTGGCCGGCTGCGGTAAGACACAGCCATCGTCCGAACCCGAAAACGGCGGCACACCGGAGAAGGCGGCTTCCAGCGAGACAGTCCCGGCGAATGAAAAGACTGAACCTGCCAGCCCCCAGGCTGAACCGGCACCGGCTGAGAAGCCGGAAAAAGAACCGAAACCAGCCATCGCCAGCGCAATCGAAAGCCTCACTGGCAGCCTCGGCTACAACCTCGATGGGCAGGAGGAGGGGAATCCGAAAGCCGAGCTTGAAAAAGGCCTCAGCCTCCAGAAACAGGGCCGCTACACCAGGGCGCTTGAAGTCCTGGGCGGCGCGATCGAGATGAAAGCCCCGAATGCCCTGCGAGCGGAAATCCTGCTCGAGCTGGCGGAGACCTATTTCCGCCGCGGCAAGGATGGCAGGGAAGAATCTCTTGAGCCCGGCGAGGTCGTGGAGGACCCAGGCTCGAACCTCGAGACCAGCGCGGTCCTCTTCCGCGAAGTCGTCAATCGCTACAAAGACGAGCTGGACTTCTCCTCACAGGCGGCCTACATGACAGGCTCGTGCTACCTGCTTCTGGGCGACCACCGACGCGGACTGGCCGCCTACAAATCGGCCTTTGAAAATTTCCCGCGCACCTCAAAATACCGTCCCAGGGCGCTGGAGCGAGCGGGAATCTGTAACGCGGGAATCGGGGATCACGCCCAGGCGAAAGCCTTCTTTGATAAATACCTCAGGGACTTCGGCAATGATCCTAAATACGCCTCAACCGCGAAAAAGATCCGCACTCGGTATCTCAACGAGCTGGGCATGGTTGGACGTCCGGCTCCGCCCCTCAACGCAACCCGGTGGCTCAAAGGAGTCGTCGACGGCGGACTTGAATCTCTCCGGGGAGAAGTCATTGTCCTGACCTTCTTCTCCACCTGGTGCAATCACTGCAAGAGCGAGCTCCCGCAGATGCGGCGTGATGTGGAAAAATGGTCAGACAAGGGCGTGGTCTTCATCGGTATCGCCAACCCGAACGACCCCAAGGGAACCTCGCCAGTTGAAATCTATGTCGAAACGAACAAGGTCCCCTTCCTGGATGTAGCCTTAGATGAGGGAGGCCGCAGCTGGTACCCCTACAGGGTCAGCGGTCTGCCCGCCGCAGTTGTCATCGACCAAAAAGGAATCGTACGCTGGCGAGGGCACTATACCTTCATGGGACACACCCTCCTCGACACCCTCCTGGCTGAATAAACGAGAGCTGATACTTCGGGCAGACAAACGCAAACCCTTTGATTTAATGTGTTTTGCGGTAAAATGGAGTCTTGTCTGAAGCCCTTCCCCGCCAGTCTGAACTGATGGGAAAAACGGATAGGAGTCCCGGAGGGACAATTGGCAGTCGCCTGTTGGCCGGGTGTTAGGGACCTGGCTCGTTTCCAGGCACGAGAAAGCCGATCATCTCTTCATTCCTGTCAATTCCACAACCATCTTCGCTCCTGAATAATCTCATATGAACAGTCATAACAGGTTGGTCCTGAAACTTATATTGGCCCTGATGACCGCGGCTGTTTCGTTCCCCAACGCCTGTGGATCCGCCCTGGCTGTAGACTGCAATCGTAATGGAGTCGATGACCAGGTTGACATCTCAGAGGCCGCCAGCTCCGACTGCAACGAAAACGGCATACCGGATGAATGCGAATTCGCCCCGCTGCAGTTCGGACTTCGCGAGCAGGCTCTTACCGTCGAGCGCTTCCCCAGGGCGCTCACCTCGGGAGATTTCGATGGAGATGGGGACAACGATCTCGTCACCGCGAACAAGAACGCCGACACCAGCTCAACACTCTCGCTGCTCAACAACCAGGGCGAGGGTGTCTTCACCAGGACAGACATTCCAGCCGGTGTCCGGGCCAGTTCCATCGAATCCGCAGATCTCGACGAAGACGGTGATCTCGACCTGGTCACAGCGAACTTCTTCACCATCGAGCTCTTCTGGAATGACGGCAGCGGAGTTTTTTCCGAGCCCGTAAGCCTCGAGGTGAACCGAGCCACCCGGTTTGTCACCACAGGAGACCTCAATCAAGATGGGCGCCTTGACCTTCTCTACACCAACACGAGCAACGACGACGTCACCTTCAGGCTGAACACGGGCGCCGGAACCTTTTCCGAAGGCGTCAGCATGACCGTCGGCGACTACCCTACCGCTGCCGAGATAGCAGACTTCAACGGCGATGGACTCATGGATATCCTGGCGCTCAACAGCCGCTCCGACAATGCCACGATGATCGTCGGAAATGGAGATGGAACCTTCGCAGAACCACGGAATTTTCCGATCGGCTCGCGAATACCATCCCAGATGGCTACAGCTGACTTCGATGGAGACGGCGACCTCGATCTCGCCACGAGCAATATGGAATCGGTCTCGATCCTCCACAATGATGGAAGCGGCAATATGACCCTGGTTGACAACTTCCCAGCCCGGCCCGAACAGATTCAAGCCCGGGACATCGATGGAGATGGTGACCCCGAGGTCGTTTTTGGGGGGCGGGAGGCGGTGGTCTCAGTCCTCAACAATGCCAGCGGCGCCTTCCTGTCTGAGCCCATGACCTTCGCGGTTGAATTCGCTCCCGGTCTTCTGACCATCTGCGATCTGGATAACGACGGCGACCCTGAGCTTGTAACAGCCTTCGAGCGTTTCACCAGTGTAGGAATCCTCTGGAACAGGGACCAGGGCGCGGTAGCCCTCGACCCGGTCCTTGTCGATATGGGCCCGGCTCCCCATGCTGCCGCGATCGGTGATTTTGATAATAATGGAACACTGGATGTCGCCACAGGAGATGGAAATGGTCGCACCATCACGGTCTTCCTGAACTCAGACGGGACCATGCGGCCGCGCCGGACGATCCAGGCGGGAGAATACCTCAACTCGATCGACACCGGCGATTTTGATGGAGATGGTGACCTGGACCTCGTAACCGCCGCGATGCAGAGCGCCCATATGCAGGTGTTCCTCAACCAGGGAGCCGCGGCCTTCCGCAGGACAGGTCGACTGAGCACCGGCGCACGGACGTTCCAGGTACAAGTTGCCGAGCTCAATGGCGACCTGTTCCCCGAGGTTATCAGCGCCAACGAAGGCTCTGGAACCATAACCGTCTGGCTCAACCGGGCGGATGGAAACGGAACCTTCATTGGCCGGCGCGACTACCAAGTCGGACGCCAACCGGCCTGCAGTGATGCGGTAGACCTCAACGGAGATGGCTTCAACGACCTGGTGGTCTCCAATCGCGGCTCGCGAAATATTTCCGTTCTGCTCAACCTGGGTAATGGCCGCTTCGGCGCCGCCACGGAGGTCCCTGTCGATGGCGCTCCCTACTACGTCGCCGGGGGAGACATGAATCGAGATGGAATGATCGATCTCGTCGTCGCCAATCCCTCGAGTCAGTCCATCATTATCCTCCAGGGAAGAGGCGATGGAACCTTCGACGCGGGCATCAGCTACGATGCGGGCTCCCCCCCCTACTCGCTCATTGTCCACGACATCAACAGCGACGGCCTTCCGGATGTCATCACCGGCAACGCCGAGAGCCACAACATCTCCATCCTGCTGAACCTCGGAGATGGGACGATGGGCTACGGGCTGACCTACGATGCCGGCCAGGGCCCCCGCTTTGTGCTCGCCGGCGATCTTGATAACGATTCGGATGTAGACATCGTCGCGGCCAATCACGACAGCAGGGATATGACCTTCTACTACAACCAGGCCCCTACGGCGCTCGAGGTAACCCATCTCGAGGAGATCTGCACAGAGCTTGACTACCACGAGCTGGCCACATCATCTCCCCGCGGGCTGGATCTGAAATTCGTCATGCCGGTCAATCCAGAGGACCAGGGGGTCCTGCCTGTTCTCTACCAGAACGGACGGCTCTTCGATCTTCACCAGGACTTCCTCACCCAGACCTTCCCTGAGCGATTCCCCCTGCTGGGACCGGATGAATACAACCGGCTTGTCGGTCTCCGGGCCAGCCGGGAATACTATATCGGCTCCATCTCGCGTATCTCTACAGACCAGGGGACTGTCTACGGCTTCAGCGTCTATACCGACATCAGCTCCTCCGCAGCCGAGCTCCTGAACGTGGAGGAGGTGCGCGCGATCTACGATCATTTCTCCCAGACCTTCAACCTCGCTCCCCTGGCCTATCTGCCTGACAGTGTCCCGGCGCGCGAGAACGCGGCTCGCTGGGATGAGCCCGGCTTTCCCATCGTTTTCGACACCCAGAACATCGCCGCAGACTACATTCCCTACACCCAGGCCGTCGGCTACGGAACCGTCAAGGTTCTCGACCGGGCCTCGTTTGAAGAAGCGAATGAAAACGGGCGAATCAGCTTCCAGGATCTCCTGGTTCTCGACCACGCTCCACGAGATATAGAGGGAGTGGTCTCAGGAGTCATCACCGCTGAACCGCAGGGGCCGCTGAGCCACCTCTCGATCAGGACGGCGCGGAGGAACACCCCCAACGCCTTCCTGGAAGGAGCGATCTCGGCGTTCGCTCCCTTCGATGGCCAGCTTGTCAGGCTCGAGGTGAAACAGAACGAATATCTCCTTCGAGAGGCGACCCTGGAAGAGGCCGAGGCCTTCTGGTCCGAAAACCGCCCCAGCCTTGACAGCCCTCCTGAAAGGGACGAGGAGTTCGATGAGCTCGTCAGCCTTGCCGAGATGGATCTCGGCGGGGACAGCGGTCAGCTCATCTCACGCTTCGGCGGAAAAACGGTGAACTTAGCCCGCCTGCAGAACACCCTCACGGGTCCCTTTGAACGCTATGGCGAGGTGGGCTTCGGTATACCCCTCCACCATTACCTGGAGTTTATCCGATCCAACCGTCTCTTCTCGGCGATCGACCCCCTGAGAATCGTGACCTACGAGGAATACATCAACGAGCTCTTCGCCTCCGAAGAATTCCAGTCCAGCTCGGAATACCGCTTCGAAAGTCTCGATAGACTGCGCGAGCACATGAGAGACAGGGGACTGGTGAGCGCGGATCTGATCGCAAGCATCGCCGCTAAGATCGACAGAGTGTTCGGCTCCACCACGGCAAAGGTTCGTCTGCGCTCGTCTTCCAACGTCGAGGACGCGCTCGAGTTTAACGGAGCCGGTCTCTACAACTCCTACTCGGCCTGCGCGGCCGACGATCTTGACGCCGATGACAACGGCCCATCGCGTTGCGAAGCCGACCGTGAAAGCGAGCGGGGTATTGGCCGCGCCCTCAGGAGAGTCTGGGCCAGTCTCTGGAACTTCCGCGCCGTCGAGGAGCGAGAGTTCTACGGAATCGGCCATGAGCTGGTCGGCATGGGAATTCTCGTCAGCAGGACCTTCGACAGCGAACTGGCCAACGGGGTCGTCTTCACTGGCAATCCATCTAACCCCCTCGACCCGCGCTACCTGGTCACCTCGCAGATTGGAGAGAACAGCGTCGTCAGCCCCGACCCGGGAGTCTCCACGGCCGTTGACCTGCTGCTTGTAACCGGGGGCGAGGTACTTGATATCACGAGGTCTGGCGAATCCTCTCTGCTGCCGGCCGGCGAAAACGTCCTGACCGATGACCAGCTCCGCGAACTTGGAGCGGTGCTGTGGCACATCGACCGGAACCTCCCGGTCGACACCGGCGAACACGAGCGCGACGAGATTGTCCTCGACCTAGAATTCAAGATCGAAAGCGATGGCCGCCTCGCCATCAAACAGGTTCGTCCCTTCCTGCGCAACGCGCCCATGCCGCCGCGCCCTCAATTCGAGCTCAACATCACGGACTCCACGCCGATCTGTGTTGGATTCGGCAACGCAAGCATCCAGAGAGATCCAAGAAACGTCTACGAGCTCAAGAGCCAGGTTAAATTCCGAGGCGGCATCCATACGCTGAGAACCGACTCTCTCATCTCACCGCTCGAGCTCATCGAGGAGCTGCGCTTCGGGCCGGGAGCCAGGCTTCTCCAGCCCATCGGACCGGGACTCCTGCGCTCCAGCCGCATCGAAAATAACAATGGAACAACGCGCCACAGGTTTATCTTCGACCAGGTCTTCGCCATCGACGACGACCTCCGGTTGAAGCTGAAGCTCTTCCTCCTCGAACCCTTTACCGCCAGGGGCGAAGAGACCATCGAGGGATCGCTCTCCCTGGACGCGGCCTACCTCGAAGAAGGAATCTCCCTGCAAGGAGAAATCACCTCCTTAACCGACCCTGCTCGAAGGATCTTCCTCGACTACAATTCCTGTTCCTACGAGAGCCTCGACCTCTGGCAGGTCAGCGCCACGCTGGAAGACGGCTCCAGGATCTCCATCATCGAACGTTACCGTCCGCCCCGGAACGAAGAGTTCGGCCCGATCCGTCTCCTGAGCGGCGAGATCTCGCTGGCGGGTGAACGCAGAAGGAGCCAGTCCTATTGGGAGCTCGTCTACGCCGCCTCTCGCCACAATACGTTCGTTCGGCATTGGGTCGTGCTCGATCCGCCCGTAACGATCGACGGCCTGGCTGAGCCGGTAGCCATCGTAGAGCTCGTATCGCCCCAGGCCAATAGCGTGGGGGAAATCCTGCAGGAGGCTGGCGCCAAGTATCTCAGCTCGAGCTTTGAGGAGCTCCGCCGCGTGGGCGTCGACTCCTTCAACCTGGAGCTCTACACCCCGCCGCAAGGACCTGTCCTGGAACGCGGCGACGCGGACTCCGATGGAAGAATCTCAATCACAGATGCCATCACCGTACTGCGCTTTCTCTTCACCGATGGAGCCGCGCCAGGCTGCCTGAAAGCTGCTGACTCAGATGACGATGGAGGCCTCTCCATCACCGATGCGGTCAGGATTCTCGGCTACCTCTTCCGGGGCGACGAGGCGCTCCCCGCTCCATTTGGCGAATGCGGACAGGACCCGAGCGAAGACAACCTCAGCTGTGAATCCAGCCCGCATTGTGAATAGACAGGATCCTGCGGTTCCCGCTCCGTTGGTCGCCTTTTATTTATCATTGCGCTTCGTCTATACCTATAATCGTCAGGGTTCATGGGTCTTAAATAAATAGTCTGGGTCATCCCAGGGCGCCCTGCCGGAAAAGGTCCGGCTATCTCTGTAAAAATATGCCTGAGGGATCTAACGGAGGAAAAACAGCCGATGCTCTCCTACATCACTCGTCACCGGGAATTATCCTGCGTATTCTTCCTTTTCCTGTTGCTGTCAACGCCTGTAATCGACCTTCGCGCGGATATCTTCTTCGAAGACGATTTCGAGATCTATTTCGACGACACGGACCTCGTGGATGAAGGCTGGAGAGTTGTGGAGGTCGCCAACCCCATCGAGACAACCACGTTCTGGACTGTGCTGAATCCCGGCGGCCGCGCCAACCCCCCCGGAGAAGATGGCGCTCCCAGCGCCGGCAACTTCCTGATCTCGGACTCCGACCAGGGCGACGCCTCCTCGGACCAGACAGGCAGCGGAATGTCACATGACATCTGGAGCCCGACCCTCGATCTGCTCGATGCCAAGACGGCTGTCTGGCTGCACTTCGACTGCGCCGCGATCCTCAACAACAACGGGAAGGCCGTCTTCGACGTTGACATCTCAGCGAACGATGGCGAAACCTGGACCAATGTATTCCGCCGTGTGGCGCCCTCTCGCACCGAGGCCGAACCCTTCGCCAGCACTGAGAACTCCGATGGTTATTTCGGAAGAATTCACCTCGACATAACGGATATAGCCGCGGGGCAGGAGGCGGTCATTGTCCGCTGGCGGCATTTCGAGCCCAATTGGGACTGGTGGATCGCCATCGACAACGTTCTCGTCGACGATGTCCCCGGACCGCAGGGCGGCGATGTATTCCTGCTCGGAATGCAGGACTTCGCGGCCGGTATCCCGGCCGACTGGGAGCTCATGAGCCTGGCGGAACCGGCGAACGAAGGTACTGAAACCTGGCACACCTCTGACAAGGGAGCCCGAAGCATCATCGACAATGGCGGGGTTTTTCCCTACCAGGATGGACATGGAGTCCATCGCCTCCAGCCGCCCTTCGCCATCCTCGACTCGGACGCCGATCCGGACCCCGCCGAAGACGAGTACCTGATGACCACAGTCATCGACTGCTCTGAGGCCGAGGAGGTCTACCTCCACTACAAGGACGAGATCTGGGCCACCGATGGAGCCGTCCAGGAGGTTCTCTTCAGCATCGATGGCGGCGCGAGCTTCGAGCCGGTGCCGCTCTTCTCCTATAGCCTGGGAGCGGGCTTTGATCCGGGCGAAGATCCCTTCTACGCCGAGCGGATCATATCCGTTCCAGCCGCGGCCTTTGAGAGCAAGGTCGTCTTTGCCTGGCACTACCAATCCGGAGGAAATGCGTACTGGTGGGCGATCGATGACGTCTACGTAAGCGGCAGCGGCGAGGGACTGGATTCCCTCAACTGCGCCAACAGGAACTTCCGTACCGAGGGTTTCGACCCCAACACCGCCTCGGTAACAATGCACTGGAACAACCTGGCTGGCGATACCCGGCACCAGCTCCTCGCTAACGGAGAGGTCATCGAGGACAACCTGGCAGGTGACATCGAGACCTATGTTGACGAGGCCCCGCCGGCCGGAGGAACCGTAACCTACCTGATCAAGAGCTACGCTGGAGAAGAGCTCAGAACAGAATGTGACACGGCCCCGGTCGAACCGAGGCGCTGCCCGGCGGACCTGAGCTGCTGCTACGACATCAGCACGGGGCGGGTGACGCTCTCCTGGCTGAATGGGGTCAACGTGGAGGGCCGGTCGTGGAGGATTCGAAGAAACGGGGTCCCCAGGACCTCGGTGGCCCTGGACCAGAACACCTACAGCGATCGGATCACCGGCCCCGGAGTCTACGAATACACCCTCGAACTCAATGGCGGCAACGCCGCGCAATGCCCCGGGCTCCCGCTCTCCTGCAGTGTCGTGGCTACCGGCGAAGGAATCGCCTTCTACGATGACTTCGAATGCTACGCCGATGACGACGACCTTGCGGCCGCCGGCTGGGAGCGCATCTTCACCGGTGGAGTCCCCGATGATGGATCTCATTTCAGCATCACGAACCCAGGAGATCGAGGCAACCCTCCAATGGAGAACGGACAGCCCTCCGCAGGAAAGTTCCTCATCTCCGACAACGACTTTGGCGGCGCCGATCTCGCTCCGGGATCCGGCGGCTCCTTCGACCTCGTCAGCCCCAGCTTCAGCTGCGCCGACATGGCGGAGGTCTGGCTGCATCTCGATGCTTCGATGGTGATGAACAATAACGGCACGGTCGTGGTCGACATTGACGTATCCGCCGATGGCGGCAACGCCTGGACAAACGTCTTCCGGCGCGTAGGAGCGGCCAGGGGAGGAGCGGATCCTCTCCCCAGGGTCGAGCTCTCCGAAGACGAGGACGGGGGACCGCAGGACGGCAACTCCGATGGTTTCTTCGGACGTCTCCACCTCGACCTCACCGAGACGGCCGCCAACCAGGAGGACGTAAAATTCCGCATCCGGCACTTTGAGCCCAGCTGGGACTGGTGGGTCGCCATCGACAATGTCCAGGTTGACGCGGTTCCTTCCCTTGGCGGCGAGCACCTGCTCCTGGAAACCGACTTCAACGGAGGAATACCCGGCGACTGGGATGTCGAGTCTATCGACGACCTCGCCCCCTGGAGCGGTATCGACAGCGCCCCGATCTCCCTGCTCAATTTCAATGGAGGACTCTTCCCCGACGAGGCCGATGGCCGGCGCCTGCACTACTTCGACAGGGATTTCGCCAATGTCTCCTGCGCCAACGACGAGAATCTCGGTATTGAATGCGCTAACAGGGCCGGCAACGAAACGCTGCTGACCCCGCCTCTCGACCTGGCAGAGAGAACCGCCGTCTACCTGCATCTGAGATCATCCATCCTGATGACGAGCGCCATCGCGGAGATCCTGCTCAGTTTAGACGGCGGCGAGACCTTCGAGGAGCAACCCGTCTTTTCCTACTCCACCGAGGCCGGCTTCCTCAGACAGGATGGCAATGCCGAGGTGGCCTATGGCGAACACATCATCCCCATCCCGGCGGCAGCGGGAGAGGGCGACGTGGTCCTCGCCTTCCATTTTGACAACCCCAACCAGGCGGCGGGCTGGTGGGCCATTGACGATGTAATGATCACCGCGGATGGAGGCGATGGCGTAGAGCCCCCGCCTCCGGCCGAGATCTGCGACAATGGAACAGACGACGATGATGATGGACTGGCCGATTGCGATGACCCTGACTGCGCGGCTGAGGCCGGCTGCCAGGTGGTCAAGGGACCCGTCTTCAACCGCGGCGACCCAGATGACAATGGCTCGGTCCAGCTCACCGATGGAATCTTCATCCTGAACTTCCTCTTCATAGGAGGTGTCGCCCCTGCCTGCTTCGACTCAGCCGATGCCGACAACAACGGGGCCGTCCAGCTCACCGATGGGATCTATATCCTGAACTTCCTCTTTCTCGGAGGAGCGGCGCCGGTGGACCCGGGCACCTCGGCAACCCCCTGCGGCCCCGACCCGGCCGAACCCGAAGACACCCTGGGTTGTGAGAGCTACAGTTCTTGTGAGTGAACGCGAGGAGAAAACCACAGGACTCTGATTTGTCGCACATTTTGTTTTACTGAAATGGACTGGTCTTTTCTAATAAATGGTCAGATTCGGGATCTCTCATGTTCCCGCAGAATTGGGTCGCTTATTTTTATTACCTATTTACTGGAGTTACGTAATGAACAACGCTCAACCAATGAGTCGTGTGTGTTCGTCAGGACTGACAGTCCTTCTGGCTCTCTGTATCTACCTCTTAGCCGCCTTACCCCTATCGGCCGAAGATTGCGTCAATTGCAATAGAGGCGACGTAACCGCCGATCAGCCCTACACCAGCACGATTGATACAAGCGACTGTACGCTTGGAAACGGCCGTCGCTACGAGATCGTCCGGTACGTCAAAACGAATCCCGGAAATGTAACCATCACGACATCCAGCACCTGCGATACCTTCATGGAGCTGATGAACTCCAACTGTGGAGGGTTCGCCAGCAACACGAATTGTCCTAACTCGGGAACTCTGGGTATCAACCCGCAGAACTCCTGCGTAACAAGGAACCTGGCCCCCGGAACCTACTACCTCTGCATCTTCGAAAGAACAGCCGCCAATTCCTGCGGGAGCTACACCTTGACTGTCGACGAGGCTGAAGTCGGACCAACGCCCGAGAACGATGTCTGCATCGATGCCGAGGAACTGGTCCTCGAAGAACGGATTGGCGGAGGATTTGGCGGTGGAGGGGTGATCGGCCTCGGCGTCATCATCGACGGAGACACATCCGCCGCCACCACGGATAGCGAAAACGCCTCCTGCGGAGCGAGCAGCGCGCCCGGCGTCTGGTACATAGTGGTCGGAAATGGCGCGGGCATGACAGCAGCCCTCTGCGGCAGCACCTACGATACCCGCGTTAGCGTTTTCAGCGGAGGACTCGATGGGGATTGCCAAAATCTGTCCTGCGTTACGAATAACGATGACTCCTGCGGCCTCCAGTCAAGCTCAAGCTGGACTTCCGAGCGAGACGTGATCTATTACGTCCTCGTTCACGGCTTCAGCTCAAATTCAGGCGCCTACACGCTGAACCTCACCTCGCAGCTACCCCCTGCCCTGGACGATGCCGACGGGGACGGGGTCGAAGATGATGCTGACAATTGCGTCAACAACGCCAACCCCAAGCAGGAAGACGGCGACGGAGACGGTATCGGAGATGTCTGTGATAACAACGATGAGTGTACGGGCTCGATCGCCCTCACACTTGATCAAGAGGGCACTACTGCCCTTGGAGCCGCTGTTCTGTACACGGAGTTGGTTGGAAACACAGCGACCATGACGGATGATCCGGAAAACGACAGCTGCGGAAACAGCACTGCCCCGGGCGTCTGGTACAGCGTGGTAGGAAGTGGCGAGGCCATGAGCGCCCTGACCTGCGGCGTTGAAAGTCTATACGACACCCGGCTGTCATTGTTCGAGGGAGAATGCGGCGCTCTCTCCTGTGTCACCTCAAATGATGACGCCTGCAGCAATGCCAGCACGTGCTGTCTTTCCACAATCAACTGGAATACAGAGGCTGGTAAGACCTACTACATCCTCGTCCACGGCTTCAGCAACAGATCCGGCCAGTATGAGCTCAGGGTCACCACCGAATTACCGCCCGCGCCGGAAGACCAGGACAACGATGGCGTTGCCGATGCCGATGACAATTGCGTTGATGAAGCCAACCCCAAGCAGGAAGACCAGGACGAAGATGGTCTTGGTGATGCCTGTGACAATTGTCCTTCCATAGCTAACCCGGGCCAGGAAAACGAGAATGGCGGAGGCCTCGGAGATGCCTGCAGCCAGGAAAACGACGGCTGCCAGGGGGCAATCGCTCTTGACCTACCGGCAACCGTCGAAGGAACCACGGCTGAAGGCGCCTCTGTCGATCCAGAGAACGCCGACTGCAGCGCCAGCAGCGCGCCCGGCCTGTGGTACACGGCTGAAGGTCTCGGCGGCGCCATGTCCGCCTCCCTCTGCGGCAGCACCTACGATACCAAGCTGAGTGTCTACACCGGCGAATGCGGCGCGGTAACCTGCCTCCAGGGCAATGACGACTCCTGCGGCCTGCAGTCGGTGGTCGACTGGGTCGGTGAAACGGGTGTCACCTACTACATCCTGGTTCACGGCTTCAGCTCCAACTCTGGTAATTTCACCCTCAACGTGACCGCCGAAGCGGCCGACTGTATCTCCCTGACCTCGGTCAACGCCGACCACGTCGCGGGCACCATCGCTGTGACCTGGGACTCTCCCGCGCCTGGCGGTGAGTTCGAGGTCTCTGTCGATGGCGAGGTCGCCGCCACCACCGGCGATCGGTCCTATACCATCGAGGCGCCTGAAGGCGGCAGGGTCGACTTCACCGTCTCGCGCGCAGACGCCGATGACTGCTCGGTCAGCGGCAGCGCCACGCTGTCGACTGGAGCGGTCTTCTTCGCCGACGACTTCGAAAGCTACGCCGACGATGTCGCTCTCGAGGTCGACGGCGGCTGGTTCAGGGATCATGTCAACACGCCGGAGGACGCCAGCGGCTTCAGCGTCATCAGCGGACGCGATGCGAACCCTCCGACCGCGGACGGCTCGCCGTCGAACGGTCAGTACCTCATCTCTGACAACGATGCGGGCGGCGGCGACATCGCCCAGGGTTCCGGCGGAAGCTGGGACATCTGGAGCCCGATCTTCAGCCTCGAGGGAACCGACAGCGCCTGGCTGCACATGGCCGTCAGCGCCGTACTCAACAACAACGGCACCGCGATCTTCGATATCGACGCCTCTGCCGATGGAGGCGGATCCTGGACCAACGTGTTCCGCCGGATCGCTCCCAGCAGGACCGCGGAGCCCGCGGCCTCGACCTCGAATTCCGATGGCTACTTCGGCCAGCTCGATGTCGATCTGTCGGATCTTGCCGGCGAGCCCGAGGTTCGCCTGCGCGTACGCCACTTCGAGCCGGGATGGGACTGGTGGATCGCCATCGACGACGTCCTCGTCGATGATGTCGCGCCGGCCCAGGGCGGCAACGTCACCCTCCTGTCGGAAGGGTTCGATGACGGTATCCCCGCCGACTGGAGCCTCCTTGGCCCCAACGCCGACAGCGGCGACAGCACCTGGAC
>DCKY01000285.1:515-4551 GCA_002320775.1 Planctomycetes bacterium UBA1662 | reverse complement strand
AGTGAAAGAGGAAGAAGGGCTTCTTCGGAGACTTTTTCGCGTGGTTTTCGAGGAACTGGAGGCTCTTGTCGAGGAACTGCAGGTCGATCTCTTCCATCGAGTAGCCGGGAGCGATCATGCCGGGGCGGTTGTCGTGCGAGTAGGGGTGCTTGGGCAGTGGTCCGCGGTCGATGATCTTTGTCGGCGGCACCGGGATGCGGTCGCCGTCGATGAAGGCGTAGAGCCAGTCGGTGGTCGGGCAGCAGACGCTGCCGAAGAAGTGGTCGAAGCCGCGATGGATCGGGGCATCGGGGATTGCCCGGGAATAGTCAATGCGCTTGACCGCCTCGAGCCCGTTCCTGTTGATCGCCTTGCCCTCCTTGTCGAAGAAGGTCATGCCGACATGCCACTTGCCGTAGAGCGCCGTGGTGTAGCCCTTCTCCTGCAGCATACCGCCGATCGTCAGGCGCGGCTCCTCGATCATGCAGGGGCCGCCGGCACCGGTGAAGACCCCGCGCATTCCCGTGCGGAAGGCCATGCGGCCGGTCAGCACGCTGTAGCGCGTTGGCGTACACACCGTCGAGGGGCTGTGGGCATCGGTGAAGAGGATTCCCTCACGGGCCAGGCGATCGATGTTCGGCGTCGGGATCTTCGATTCGGGGTTGTAGCAGGCCACGTCGCCGTAGCCGAGGTCATCGGCGAGGATGAAGACGATGTTGGGCTGGTTGGGCTCAGCGCTGAGAGCGCAGCAGCTCAGGGTCAACAGAAGGAAGACGGTTTTTTTCATCGTGTCCAGTTCGCTCAGGGTTTGACTCAATCTTCAGAGAGAAGCTCCAGCTCGTCTTCCTGTTGCGAGCGTAGCTCGCCGATCTTATTGAGAGGCTTCTCGAGCTGGCGCGTGCGGGTGGTGGTGAGTTTTTCGTATTCCTTCTGCGCCGACTCGATTCGTTTCCCCATATTCTCCAGGACACTCTTGTAGAGCTCCCATTGTTTCTGGAAATTCGCCAGGTGGTTCATGATCTCTCCCGCGCGCTCTTCCATGGCGAAGTTCGAGACGGCCTGGTGGATCAGGGAGACGACCGCGTAGAGGGTGATCGGTGAGCAGAGGATGATCCGCTTTTCGAGAGCGAAGTCGAGAATTGCCGGGTCGCTCTGGTGGATAAAGGCGTAGATGCTCTCGTTGGGGATAAAGACGAGGACATAGTCCACCGTGTTCTCAGCCGGGTTGATGTAGTTGCGGTTAGCTACCGCCTTGATATGACCCTTTACATCGACCAGGAATTGTTTCTTCTCAGCCTCCTTGACGACCTTGTCATCCGCGGCTACGAACCTTTCGTAGTGGGCCAGGGGGAACTTCGCATCCAGGTTGACCTTCTTCTGGTTGGGCAGGAGGAAGGTGAAGTCGGGTTTTTCTCCGGACTCGACCTGCTTCTGCTTGACGAAGTTGATGTGCTCTACGAGTCCCACCAGGTCGAGGATGTCTTCGACCATTTTTTCGCCCCACTGGCCCCTGGCCTGGGAGCTTGAGAGCACGTTGCGAAGGTCCTCGGTGGTCTTCTGCAGCTTGAGGGTCTCATCCTTGCTCAAGGTGAGCCCCGTTTTGAGCTCGAGAGTTTCTTTCCCCAGGTTATCGAGACTGTTCGCCATCTTTTTCAGATTGGCGTCGATTAATTTCTTCTTCTCCTCGAGCTTCAATTCACCGGCTTCGGTTTGCTTGGAAAGGCGCTCTTTGGCCAGGGCGAGGAATTGCTCGTTGTTTTTCTGCAGGGCCTCTGAAGAGAGATTGGCGAACAGGTTCGCAAAATCCTCCCGGTCCCCTTTCCGGGCTTCTCCAACCGCCTTTTCAGACTCGAGCTCTTTACGGTGTAGCTCCAGGTCTTTGCGATGGAATAGGGAGGTTATGAACCACCCGGCCGCGACACCGATCCCTAGCCCGATCCCTAGTGAAATAAGATCCATTCGACCAACCCGATTAACCTGGACACCGATGAAAGCTATACGCCAAGGCTTACTGATACTATCATACTTTCGCTTAGCAACTATTTATGGAGATTTCGGATGTCAAAACTGTCGATGGCCGTTTGTTTGAGCCTGTCGATCGTGTCGTTAGGAATGGCCGGGTTCGCTCTTCTGCAGAGCACCCAAGGGGACGGACCATCCCGATCGGATGAGGTGATAGAAAACACCAGCGCTGAGGCGGCCCAGGAGATCAGGGAGCTTGCTGCCAATCTCAGGGGCGACGCTGAAGAGCTTCGGTTGCGGATCGAGAAGCTCGAGAGTATTGCGGCGCGCTCTTTAAAGGGCGGGAAAAAAGGTAAGGCCGTCGCTGGATCTGGAGATCCTGATCTTGCCGCCGATATTGCGGCCCTCGCCGAACGGCTGGAAATCCTCGAGAGCGATGAGAACATCGCCGAGCTGGCGCGCTCCGGATTCGCCAGGGCGAGGAAACAAGAGACAGAGGATGCTCTCAGCCTGGTCCTCGATGCCAGCCAGCCCGCCAGGGAACGATTGAGGGCGTGGCAGAGCCTCCGTAAAGGCGGTGGAAAGAAAGGGCAGAGCGGTCCGCCTGAAGCTCTCCAGTCCATTATCGACCTCGCCCAGGATACGACGCTTGGTCCGGAGCTTCGTGAGGAAGCGGTGAAGAGTCTGCGCGGGGAAAGATCCGAGGAGGTCAAGGAGCCCATGCTCAACATCCTGGCAGAGGATGACGATCCCCAGGTTCGCAGGAGAAGCCTGGAGGTTCTCATGTGGCATGGAGGGGATCCGGCCGTGCTGGAGACCATCACGGCCATCAGCCGGGAGGACCGGCATGAAGGGGTTCAACAGCATGCCGAGGCCATCCTGCCGAAGGTTCAGCACTTCGCCCGGGAAGCGGAGGCAGGGGCCGCGAGAGGGGGAGACAGCAAATGACTGGTGGCAGCAGAATGAAAATCCTATTGGGCACAGGCTTGTTGGCCGTGTTTACCCTCTGCGTCGCCGCTGGCGCGCAGGACAAGAAGCCGACCGTTCCGGTCTTCGCCGATGGCGAGGCGCAGATCGTAGAGGGCTTCAAGGACTCGTCTAAATGGATTCGTCACGACCTCTGGGTGCAGACGAACTTCAACACCGATGGAGATGACAAGCCCGACCGCATGCACGTATCCGTCTGCCGTCCGCAGCAGACCGACACCGAGGGACTGAAGGTCCCGGTCATCTATATTTCGAGTCCTTACTTCGCGGGCACAGGCCCCAATAGCCGGGAGTTTTTCTGGGATCCGAAGCACGAGTTGGGAGCCAACCCCCCGTCGCACAAGCATCCCCCGGCGATCAAGCACCAGAGCCGCAGGCCGGTGATCTCAAAGTCCCATACAAAGACCTGGGTCCCGCGCGGCTACGCCGTGGTTCACTCCGAGTCACCCGGTACGGGACTGTCCCAGGGCTGTCCGACCGTCGGCGGCGACAACGAATCGCTGGCGCCGAAGGCCGTCATCGACTGGCTGAACGGGCGCGCGCGGGGCTACACCTCGATCGATGGAAACGAGGAGGTCAAGGCGACCTGGTGTACGGGAAAGGTCGGAATGACGGGCACCTCCTACAATGGCACACTCGCGCTCGCCGCGGCAACAACCGGGGTCGAGGGGTTAGAGGCGATCATCCCGATCGCACCGAATACCTCCTACTATCACTACTATCGCTCCAATGGACTCATCCGCCACCCGGGTGGTTACATGGGAGAGGACATCGATGTGCTCTACGATTTCATCAACTCCGGAGAGCCGATGCAGCGTGAATACTGCGACAAGAACATCCGCGACAAGGAGATGGCGGAGAATTTTGACCGGATCACCGGCGACTACAACGACTTCTGGTTCGGGCGTGATTACATCAATGAGCTGGGGCCGCTGAAGGCCGCGACCCTGATGGCGCACGCCTTCAACGACTGGAACGTGATGCCCGAGCACAGCGTGAGGATCTACGAGGCTCTGAAGGAGAAGAAGGGCCTGCCCCTGCAGGCCTTCTTCCACCAGGGTGGGCATGGCGGCCCTCCGCCGATGAAGCTGATGAACCGCTGGTTCAC
>DCKY01000285.1:0-167 GCA_002320775.1 Planctomycetes bacterium UBA1662 | reverse complement strand
AACGGCGTCGAGAAGGATCCGCGCTCCTGGATTGTCAGGGAGGGGAAGAAGCGCACCGAACCCACTCCCTACGAGGACTATCCGCATCCGAAAGCGTCCATGGTTAGTTTGCACCCCGGCAATGGCGGCAATGAAATCGGGAGGCTCGGTTTCAAGCCGATCGGGGG
>DCKY01000263.1 GCA_002320775.1 Planctomycetes bacterium UBA1662 | reverse complement strand
TATGACCGCGACGCCTCTTGAGGCGCCTGCTGGAAAAAGTGCTCTCTTTTTTGGATAGTGGCCGACTGACAGTAAATAATTTTGGTAGATAGCTATGTTCAGCAGAAATTCAGCGTTGCCGGCCCTTGCCGGCCTTTGTTATTGCCTGCTCCTGCCATGCGGAGCAGGGGCCCAGTCTTTTGAAGAACTGAAGTCAAAAAACTGGCACCATTGGAGGGGCCCCGCCGCCACCGGGGTGTCCAGGACGGCGAAGCCGCCGGTGTCCTGGAGCGAAGACCGGAACATCCAGTGGAAGGTCGCCCTGCCCGGCAATGGAACCTCCACCCCCATCATCTGGAAGGACAGGGTCTATCTCCTGTGTGTGATCAATACCGGTAAGGTCGACTCCTCGCTGCCGAAGCCCGAAGACCAGCCCAAGAGAGTCTTTGGGATCACTTTTCCCAATACCATTCAGAGCTTCGTGGTTCTCTGTCTCGATCGTAAGACGGGAAAGGAGCTCTGGCGGCGGAAGGCGAAGGACGGTATTCCGCACGAAGGCCACCATGGAGACAACGATTTCGCTTCCGCTTCTCCTACGACTGACGGCGAGCGGCTCTACTGCTGGTTCGGCTCCGCTGGGCTTTATTGCTACGATCTTGCTGGGAAGAAGCTCTGGGAGCGCAACCTCGGCAAGGCGCATATGGGGGCCAGCCTGGGGGAAGGCTGCTCCCCGGTCATTCACGATGGCAAGCTGGTCATAGTGCGGGACCAGGCCCGTCAGTCGAGCGTTCATGTATTAGACGCCAGAACAGGCAAGACGTTGTGGGAGAAGAAACGAGATGAACCCAATGCCTGGGCGACGCCGGTCGTTGTACGGCACAGCGGCCGAACCCAGGTTGTCGTGCCCGCTTCGAAGATGGTTCGCTGCTACGATATCGAGAACGGAAGTGTCATCTGGCAGTGCGGCGGCCTGACCGGGAATGTGATTCCCTCGCCCGTAATCAGCGGCGATCTCGTCTGCTGCATGAGCGGCTACCAAGGGTACTCGCTGCTGGCGCTGCCTCTTTCAGCGAAAGGCGATATCTCGAAAACGGCGGAGATCGCCTGGAGCAAAAATCGTGGGACGCCCTACGTGCCCTCGCCGATCGAATACGACGGCATGCTCTATTTCACTCAATCCAACCGCAATATTCTCACCTGCCTGGCGACGAAGACCGGCGACGTCATTATCGACCGAACCCGCCTTCCGGGCCTGTCGAATATTTACGCCTCCCCCGTGGGGGGCGATGGGCGGGTTTACTTCACCGGCCGGAGCGGCACCACGCTTGTGCTCAAGCGCTCGAAGAAGCTCGAGGTGCTGGCGACGAACAAGCTGGATGAGCGTTTTGACTCGTCGCCTTCCCTCGCGGGGGGGCAGCTCTTTCTGCGCGGTCGTAAGTTCCTTTACTGCATCGCGGAAACGAAGTAGTCCCAGCAGGGCGCTCGCGGGCCCAGTGTCCGCGCCCCCTTTCCTCCAGGCACCGACACATCAATCTCATGAAGCCAAATTCAACAACCCCCAGAGTCTTCCTCCCGGTTCTCCTGTTCCTCCTTTGCGCCGCTCTGCCTGTCTTCTCAGCAGAGCGCCCCAATATCGTTCTCTTCTTCATCGACGATATGGGCTGGGGTGATTTCTCCTGTTTCGGTAATAAGGATGCAAGCACTCCTAACATTGACCGGATGGCGACCGAGGGGATTCGCTTTGAGCAGTTCTATGTCAACTCGCCGATCTGTTCCTCCTCGCGAACGGCGATCTCGACCGGGCAATATCCCCAGCGCTGGAAGATCACCTCCTACCTGAGCCATCGCGCTCACAACAACCAGCGCGGCATGGCCCAGTGGCTCGATCCGAAGGCGCCGATGCTGGCGCGCTCCCTGCAGCAGGCGGGCTACGCTACTGGTCATTTCGGCAAGTGGCACATGGGTGGGCAGCGAAACGTCGCAGACGCGCCGGCGATCACCGACTACGGCTTTGACGAATCGCTGACCAACTTCGAGGGCATGGGACCGAAGCTGCTGCCGCTGGTGCTCAAGCCGGGACAGAAGGAGCCCGGTAAGATCTGGGGCGACGCAGAGCGGCTCGGCGAGGGTTACCGGTGGATGCTGCGGTCGAAGATCACCGGGGGGTTTGTCGATGCCGCGATCTCTTTCATCGCGAAGGCTCGAAAGGACAAGAAACCCTTCTACATCAACCTCTGGCCGGATGATGTTCACAGCCCGTTCTGGCCGCCGGTTGACAAATGGGCGGACGGCAAACGGGGCCTGTACCACTCTGTCCTGCAGGAGATGGACCGCCAGTTCGGCAAGCTCTTCGAGCTCATCCGGGGAGATGCCGCCCTGAGGGAGAATACCCTGGTGCTGATCTGTTCCGACAACGGCCCGGAACGCGGCGCCGGCTCAGCCGGGCCGTTCCGCGGCTTCAAGACCCATCTCTACGAGGGAGGCATCAGGTCTTCGCTGATCGCCTGGGGGCCGGGGGTGCTCAAAAAAAAGAACCACGTTGACAGCAAGACGGTCTTCACGGCCATCGATCTGGTTCCGACGTTGCTGAAATTGACCGGGGTGCCGGCGGCGAAGGGGACGAAATACGATGGCGAGGAGCTTCCCGGCGCGTTGCTGGGCGAGGGGGGCTCGCGCAAGGCGCCGATCTTCTTCCGGCGACCTCCGGACAGGGACGCCTTCTACGGCGACAACGATCTTCCCGACCTGGCGATTCGCGAGGGCAATTGGAAGCTCCTGTGCGAGTACGACGGCAGCGAGCCCGAGCTCTACGATCTCTTCTACGACCCCGGTGAGCAGGAGAGCATGGCCAACAAGCATCCGGATATTGTCGAGCGCATGGCGAAGAAGGTCATCGCATGGCACAAGTCGATGCCGCCGGATAACGGAGCGGACTTCGTTCGCAAACCGAAGCCGAAGAAAAAGAAGCGCGGCTGAGCTTTCGCAGGCTTAGGCCAGGAGCCCGCTGATGACCTCGCCGTGGACGTCGGTCAGGCGGAAGTCCCTGCCCTGGTGGCGGTAGGTGAGCTTCTCGTGGTCGACACCGAACTGGTTCAGGATCGTCGCGTTGAGATCGTGGATGTGGACCGGCTTGTCGACGACGTTGTAGCTGAAGTCATCGGTCTCTCCGTAGACGATGCCGCCCTTGATCCCGGCTCCGGTCATCCACTTGGTGTAGCACCTTGGGTGATGGTCGCGGCCATAGTTCTTGGTCGATAGCCCACCCTGGCAGTAGATCGTGCGTCCAAACTCGCCTCCCCAGATCACCAGGGTGTCATCGAGCATGCCGCGCTGCTTGAGGTCCTGGACGAGAGCCCAGGATGGACGGTCCACGATGCCGCACTGGCGGCGAATGTCTTTCGGCAGGTTGCCGTGCTGGTCCCACTGCCGGATGAAAATCTGGGTGAAGCGAACGCCGCGCTCGGCGAGCCGCCTCGCGAGCAGGCAGTTGGCGGCGAAGGTGCCGGGCTTCTTGACCTCCGGGCCGTACATCTCGAGGGTGGCCTTGCTCTCACCGGAGATGTCCGTCAGCTCGGGAACCGAGGTCTGCATGCGATAGGCCATCTCGTATTGCGAGATGCGCGCCTGGATCTCCGGGTCGCCGACGGCGGCGAAACGTTCCCGGTTCAGGCGGCCGAGCTCGTCGAGCATCTTTCGTCGCATGCTGTCGGACATGCCCGCCGGGTTTGACAGGTAGAGCACAGGGTCGCCTGCCGATCTCAGGCTGACGCCCTGGTGGCGGTTTGAGAGGAAGCCCGCTCCCCAGAGCCGGGAGTAGAGCGCCTGGCCGCCGAAGCCGCCATTGACCGTTGAGTGGAGCACCATGAAGGCCGGCAGGTTGTCGTTCATGCTGCCGAGGCCGTAGGACATCCACGCCCCGGTGCTGGGGCGTCCGGGAAGCTGGCTCCCGGTCTGGATATAGGTGATGGCCGGGTCGTGGTTGATCGCCTCGGTGTTGACGGTCTTGATGACGGCGAGGTCATCGACCATCTTCGCCGTATGCGGCAACAGCTCGCTGACCCAGGCTCCGTGGGCGCCATGCTGGTTGAACTTGAAGATCGAGGGTGCCACGGGGAATCTCTTCTGCCCCGATGTCATGGTGGTGATCCGCTGGCCGTTGCGGATGGAGTCCGGCAGGTCCTTGTTGTAGTACTCCTTCATCTTGGGCTTGTAGTCCCACATGTCGAGCTGCGAGGGGGCTCCGGACATGAAGAGGTAGATGACCCGCTTGGCCTTCGGGGCGAAGTGCGGCATGCCGGGCAGGCCGGATGTGGCCTTCTTTTCAGCGAAGAGGTCCGGGTTGACCAGCGAGGCGAGAGCCGCGGTTCCGATTCCGCCCGCCGAGCGCGCGAAGAAGTGTCGTCTTGTCTCTACAAGGCCGGCCTCGAGCAGAGGGTCCATCATTTGCTCTTTGATATTCATGATCTTCTTGTTCGCCTGACGCCAGGCGGCGCTATTCCTTGGTTACTGTTTCACTCAGGTTGAGTACCAGGTGGGTGACCATCGTCCAGGCCGCCAGCTCGTTGACATCCAGCTTCTGGTCGCGTGGAGATTCTCCCACGGAGAGAAGCTTCGCTGCCGATCCCCCTGCAGCCTTGAATTCAACCAGGTATTCCCTGTAGATCCGGGCGAGCGCGGTCAATTCCGCGGTCTCGGGCCGACGACCGAGGATCGATCGGAAGGCGAAAACAGCCTTGCCGTCAACGTCGCCATCTTCACCCATCACCCTCTCGGCGAACTTCCTGGCTGCCTCGACAAATTGGACATCATTCATCAGTACCAGCGCCTGCAGTGGCGTGTTGGTTCGAGCCCGGCGGACCTGGCAGGTCTCGCGGTTGGGCGCGTCGAAGGTCTCCATCGAAGGTGGAGGGGAGGTGCGCTTCCAGAAGGTGTACATGCTGCGCCGGTAGAGCTTGTCGCCCTTGTCCTGCTTGAAGACGGAGGTGTTGCTTCCGCCGAAGCCGACCGGCTTCCAGAGCCCCGCTGGCTGGTACGGCTTGACGCTCTTGCCGCCGATCTGCTTGTTCATGAGTCCGCTGACAGCGAGCGCCTGGTCCCGGATGACCTCGGCGTCGAGCCGGAAGCGGGGGCCGCGCGCCAGCAGACGGTTTTCCGGGTCGGCGGCCAGCTTGTTCTTTTCGATCCTGGAGGACTGCTGGTAGGTCGCCGAAAGGACCAGCTGCGCGAGAAAGCGTTTTACGTCCCAGCCGGAGCCGACAAAATCCAGGGCCAGCCAGTCGAGCAGCTCGGGGTGCGAGGGGTGCTCGCCCTGGACCCCGAAGTCTTCGGAGGTCCTGACCAGCCCGGTGCCAAAGAACTGCTGCCAGAACCGGTTGACGGTCACGCGGGCGGTCAGCGGGTGGCGGGGCTGGACCAGCCATTGGGCAAGCCCTAGCCGGTTGGCGGGGGCATCCTTGACCGGGGGCGCCAGCCAGGAAGGTACGGTGGACGAAACCTTTTCCCGCTTCTCCGTGTATTGTCCGCGCTCGAGGACGTAGGCCTGCCGGGGGCTCTTGCGGTCTTCCATGATCATGCTGGAGGGCATGCTCTTCTGGATCGCGGCAAGCCTGTCGTTGATGACCTTCTGCTTCTTGAGCTGCTCGGCGACCTTCCCTTTCGAGCCAGGATGGATGTTTCTAAGGAAATGCCGGGTGATGAGCTTTGCCTGGTCATCGCTTCTCTTGCTTCTTTCAACTTTGAGCGCCTTCTGTACATCGCCCGGAACACCGGAGTAGTTGTCATGGACGGTGAATTGTTCCCAGGCGTACTGGGAGCGCCTCTGCTCCTCGGAGAGTGAAATCGAGATGATTCCGGCCTGGTCCCAGTGGACCGTGCCGTTGACCTGGGTGAAGGCCCAGCCGTTGAGCTCGGCCCCGGGCTTGAGCCCGACGACCTTGGCGGGGACCTCGAGCCGAACCCATTTCCCGGTTTCCGGGAGCTTGCCCATCTGATGGTTGGCTGCTCCATGCTTTCCGGCGAGGAAGGCCTTGTCTTCGCCCCAGGTCGCCCTGTGTTCCCAGGTGCCATCGTTGAACTGCAGCTGGATCGTTTTCGGGGGCTTGGCCGGGTCGAGGTAGACGTAGGCGAAGAGCTTGGAATTCTCCGTGATCTTGAGCCGGTCGGTAGCATCGGTGAAGAAATGCTGGGTGATGGCGTCGCTTGTGCTGACCCTCGTGTGTGACTTCTTGCCGCTGAGAACCGGGTGCTTCGGTCCCGCGACGAACTTCCACGGGGGCGTGCCGTTGCCCTGGGGCTTGG
Source organism: Planctomycetes bacterium UBA1662 (assembly GCA_002320775.1). GTDB lineage: Bacteria > Planctomycetota > UBA8108 > UBA8108 > UBA8108 > UBA8108. Next base: position 6,752 of record DCKY01000263.1, on the reverse strand, counting down.
CGCCGGCCGGGAGCTGGTCCTCGATCCAGACGCGCTCCTGCTGGCCGAGGTCTCCAAGAGGTTCGTTGGGCCTCGGGTCCTTGTAGCCTGAGTTTGCCAGGAGCTCATCGATCTCACTGGTGATGGCGGCGGCTTGTTTTTCCAGGTCTTTGCGTTCCCGCCTTTGGCTCATCGTGGGGGCCTTGATGATCGGCGGAGGCAGGAGCTTGTTTCCGTCCATGGCTCTTTCCGTCAGGCTGAAGTAGTAGGAAAAGAGCTGGTAGAACTCCTTGGTCGTCAGCGGATCGAATTTGTGATCGTGGCAGGCGGCGCAGCCGGCGGTGAGGCCAAGCCAGACGGTGGCGGTGGTCTCTACGCGGTCGACCGCGTAGCGAACATAGTACTCATCGTCGATCGAGCCGCCCTCGCCGGTGGTTACATTGCATCGGTTGAAGCCGGTGGCGACCTTCTGGTCAAGCGTCGAGTCGGGTAGCAGGTCGCCGGCGAGCTGCTCGACAGTGAACCGGTCAAAGGGCTGGTTGCTGTTGAAGGAATCAATCACCCAGTCCCGGTAGGGCCAGATGGACCTTTCGTTATCAAGGTGCAGGCCGTGCGTGTCCCCGTAGCGGGCGGCGTCGAGCCAGAAGCGCGCCATGTGCTCTCCGTACCTGGGGGAGTCGAGCAGACGTCGAACGACATTTTCATAGGCCTTTTCAGATTTGTCCGCGAGGAACTTGTCGACCTCTTCGATCGTTGGCGGCAGGCCGGTCAGGTCGAGGGTCACTCTGCGGATCAGGGTTTCCCTGGCGGCTCTCTCCTGGGGGGGCAGCCCAGCGCGGGCCAGGGAGGCGTGGATGAAGTTGTCGACCGGATTGTTCACCCGCCAGCCTTTGACCGGGGCGGGGATCTTCTGTGGTTCGGGCGGCTGGAAGGCCCAGTGTCCCGCCCACTTCGCGCCGCCATCGATCCACTTTCGGATCAGCTCGATCTCTTCTTCTGACAGCTTCTTTCCCGTGTCTGGCGGCGGCATCCTGTCATCGGGGTCCTCGGCCGTGAGCCGGGCATAGATCTCGCTCTGGGAGCTCTTGCCGGGAACGATAGTCGCCCTGCCTTTTTTCAGCTCCTCAAGCGATGCATCGTGCTTGTCGAAGCGGAGCTTGGCCTTGCGGTTGGCCTCGTCCGGGCCGTGGCACTTGAAGCAGTTGTCAGACAGCAGCGGCAGGATGTCGCGGCTGAAGTCGACATCTCCCTCGGCTCCGAAGGTGCTTGCCGTGATGCCTAAAGTTACAAAGAACAGTGAAATCGTTTGCCGGATCGTCATGTTGATAATGAAGCTCAAAGGTTAAGGATGAGACATGCGCGATTCATCAGCTTTGCAGGTGGATCATACAATATAGATGGATTCGGTTCACCGAGCTTCTTTTCTTCCTGGGCTCCATACTTTCACCCCCAGCTGGTCTCAGGCAAGGACATCGGTCACCACGCGGCCATGAACATTGGTCAACTTGCGTTCGAGGCCGTTGTGATAGAAGGTGAGACGCTCGTGGTCGAGGCCCATCAGGTGAAGCAGGGTCGAGTTGAAGTCGTGTACGGTGGTTTTGTCGACAGCGGCCTTGAAGCCGAACTCGTCGCTCTCGCCGTAGCTGAAGCCCTTCTTGACGCCGGCGCCCGCGAGGAAGCAGGTGAAGGCGCCCGGATTGTGGTCGCGTCCGGTTCCGTTGGCCTGCAGGAAGGGCATGCGGCCGAATTCTGTCGCCCAGACGACCAGGGTGTGCTCGAGCATTCCACTGCGCTTCAGGTCGGCGATCAGGGCGGCGGTTGGCTGGTCCATGATCTCCGCCTGCATGGAGTGGGTGTCGGCGATGTTGGAGTGCGAGTCCCAATTGGTGATTCCGTTACCTCCGGAGGGATCGCTGCCGTTGAAGAGTTGGACCACGCGGACGCCCTTCTCTAACAGGCGCCGGGCCAGGATGCAGTTGCGGGCGTACTCTCCCTTCAGCTTGCTCCCTCCCGAGACCCCGTATTCTTCCAGGACCTTCTTCGGCTCGCCCTCGATGTTCATGACATCCGGGACGGATGTCTGCATCCTGCCGGCCAGCTCGTAGCTGGCGATTCGACCGGCAAGGTCCGCGTCGCCGGGATATTTCTCGAGGTGCCTGGCGTTCAGGCGTTTCAGGAGATCAATCGTTCCCCGGTCGGCCTCGGGGGAGAGCCTCTTCGGGCGAGCGAGGTTGTTTGGCGGGTTGCCGGCGTTGAAGTCAGTTCCCTGGAAGGCGGCGGGCAGGAAGCCGTTGCCGAAGTTGTTCTTGCCGCTGCGCGCGAGTCCGCGCGGGTCGTTGATGGCGACGAAGGCCGGCAGCTCCTGGCACTCGGTGCCGAGGGCGTAGGTCGCCCAGGAGCCGAAGGAGGGGAAGCCCTCCATCGTGAAGCCCGTATTCATGAAGTTCTCGCCCTGCGGATGGGCGCTGGTCTCGGTTGTCAGCGCGTGGAAGAAGCAGAAGTCATCCACCTGGTCAGCCAGCTTTGGCAGCAGGTCGGAGACCATCTTGCCAGTCTGGCCGCGCGGCCTGAATTTCCAGAAGGGGCGGGCGATGTTGCCCGTGGGGCCCTCGAAGGTGACGGCCGGAACGCTGGGCGGCTTCTTGCCGTGAAGCTTCTCGAGCGCTGGCTTGTAGTCGAAGGTGTCGACGTGACTGACAGCTCCCGGGCAATAGATAACCAGCACCTGCTGAGCCGGCATGGGGAAGTGAGCCTTGCGGGGAAGGTAGGGGTTGCCGGGGTCTACTTCGGGGCGGATCGGAACCTTGCCGCCCACCGTCCTGGGGTCCTCGGCCAGCAGTCCCTCACTGTCGAGCAGACGGGCCAGCGCCAACGCGGCAGTGGAGAGCCCGGCTGTCTTGAGGAACCCGCGGCGGTCAAGGAGACGTCGGCCTTGCTGAGAGAGGTTTTCAGGATTCATTGCCATCAGGGGATAAACGCGAATTCATTGGTGTTGAGCAGCGCCCTGCAGACGAGGGCGAGGCTGTTGTTCTTTGCCAGCGAGAGACAGGCCTGGCGTTCGTTCTTGTCTGGTTCCCGGTTGAGCAGCAGCTGGAAGCACCGGGAGATGGCCATCTCGAGGTCGCCAGTGGCGTCCTTGCTGGCGCGCTCGGCGATCCGCCTGGCCTGCTCATTGACGAATACGCTGTTGAGCAGGTTCAGTGCCTGCAGGGGTGTCGTCGAGATTGGCCGCTTTGCCCTTACCTGGCCGCAGTCCGGGAAGTCGAAGGCGGTGAACATCCGGTCGTCGACCCGCCGCATTCTTTCCTGGTAGATCATTCGGCGCCAGGTCTCCGCGCTGTGGTTGTCCGTGACCTTCCACTGGGCGTAGCGCTTCTTTACGTTGTGGATTCGAAAGCTTCGCCCCCCGATCGCCCGGTTGAGCGACCCGGCCGCCTGCAGGATGGAGTCCCGGATCACTTCCGCCTCGACTCTCCTCGGTGGGTACCTCCAGAGGAGGGTGGAGGCCGCGTCAGCCGCCAGGCCAGCCTCCCGGGGGAGACTTGACTGGCGGAACGCCCGGGATGTGACCATCAGGCGAATGAGGCGCTTCAGCGACCAGCGCTTGGTGCCGGGTGCGGATCGCGTCAGCTCTGCAGCAAGCCAGTCGAGCAGGGCCGGATGGGTTGGCGGGGCGCCTGCCGCTCCGAAGTCGCCCGTTGTGGTAACGATTCCCTGTCCGAAGACGTGATGCCACAGGCGGTTCACGGCCACCCTGGCCGTCAGGGGATGCTTCGCCGAGGTGAGCCAGAGGGCGAAGGCCTTGCGGCGCTCTTTGCCGGTCGAGTTCGGTTCCAGGTCCAGGTCGCCATCGAGCTCTTCAAGCCCTGAGGCGACGACCTCGTCCCGGGGACTCTCCGGGCTGCCGCGGTACAGGACAAAGGTCTGGGATGGTTTTACAAACCTGGCGATAAAGCTCGGCCGGGGCCCCTCCTCGCTGACCCGGGCAATCAGCTTTTCGAGTTTCCCCAGCAGGTCCTTTCGCGAGGGGTGTTTTTTGTCCAGGCGCGCAAGCTGTCCGGTCGCGGCGACCTGCCGCCATTTACCGTCCGGGTTGAGCGCCTCGACCCGGTAGGGCCCGAAGTTGAACTTGTTGATGCCGAGCAGGTAGTCGGTTGAGAGGTAGTCTTCCCGGTTGGTGCTCAACCTGATGCGGTTGATTTTTTGCGGGGATGGGAAGGTGAACTGCACCCAGGGCTTCTGCTTGCTTCCCTTGGGTGCCCGTCCGGCCCAGGCCTGGGTCCCATACTCTCCATCGTTGATCTTGTGAAGCTCGCTGCGAACGACGGCCATCTCTTTCGGGCTGTGGGCCCTGGCCCCGTTCGCGGCCAGGGCCAGGTTCCGGTTGCGTTCCTCCGTACCGAAGATCTCGAGCTCGTCGATCCTGGCGTAGTTCCACTGGAAGGTGATGCGTAGCGTCCGGGTTTTCACAGGGGAGAAGTGGAGCTCGCGGTAGCCGGTCCAGTTCTCTTCCCAGGGTCCCATCCTGCGCAGCTTCTCATGCAGGTCCGCGATTTCCTTGTACAGTTTGCCGCCCCGGATACGGCGAGGGTGGTCGGCGGAGAGCTCGGGGAAGCGGCTGCCGAACTCGATGTCCTGGAATACGGCTGACATGGAATAGTAGTCCCGGATGGAGATCGGGTCGAACTTATGGTTGTGGCATCTCGCGCACCCAATGGTCATGCCGAGCGCAGAGGCTCCTACGGTCTGCAGGATTTCATCGATGCGGTCCGCCCTCGCCTGGCGCTGCGCCGAGGGCTCCTGGCCGACCGTGGCGGCGGGCACGTGGGGGCCTGAGACGAGATAGCCGGTGGCATCTCCCTGGCCGCTGGTATCGCCAGCGAGCTGCTCAAAGATGAACTGGTCGTAGGGGAGGTCCTCGTTGAAGGCCCGGATCACGTAGTCCCTGTAGATCCAGGCGTTCTTGCGGTACATATTGCTCTCGCTGCCGTTGGTCTCAGCCCAGCGAATCACGTCGAGCCAGTGCTGAGCCCAGCGCTCTCCGAAATGGGGTGAGGAGAGGAGCCTGTCGACGAGCTCCAGGTAGGCCTTTTCGGGTTCTCTGGAGAATGAGTCGGTGAACGCCGCGCTCTCTTCAGGGGTCGGGGTCAGCCCGGTGAGTACAATCGACGCCCGCTTGATAAGTGCGAGCGCATCGGCTGGTTTCGAGTATTCGAGGCCGGCGCTCGCGAGGCGGGATTGCAGAAAGGCATCGATGGGGCTCCCTGCGGGAGCCTGCTCGGCCGGTGGCGCGGGAAGACCGGGTCTTTTGACCGGCTGGAAGGACCAGTGGGTGGACTTCTTCCTGGCTACAGTCTTCATCTGTCCGGGCCAGACGGCTCCAGCCTTGATCCAGCGGCTCAGCAGCTGGATCTCTTCTTCCGGGAGCTTTCGCCTCTTCGGGGGCATCTTCAGCTCCGGGTCGAGATGCTTGACAGCCTCGATGAGCGCGCTCTTCTCAGGCCTGCCGGGAACGAGCGCGGGTATGCCGAGGTCTCCTCCGCGAAGCATCGCCGCGCGCAGGTCGAGACGGAGGCCGGATTCCTGTTTGTCTTCACCGTGGCATTTCCAGCACCGCTTCTCGAGGATCGGCTGGATGTCCTTTTGGAAGTCGACCTCGAGGGCCTGCAGGGTGGGGCAGGCCGCCAGGCAGATGCACGGGAACAGGTAGAGAAGAGGCTTCATTGCGATTTCCTGGCAGGAGGTTTTTTCGCCTCTTTCCTGGCCTTGTGAGCTTTCAGCTCAACCCAGGTCAGGGTGCCATCCTTGTTGGTGTCGGCGGCCGGGTTAGCGGCGAAGTACCTGTTCTTCCAGGCTTCGGCGTCCTTTTTTTTATCGTTGGCCTGCGTGCTCGAGGAGGGCTCGGGCAACCTGGCGGCCAGCTTTTTACGGAAGGTTTCGATTCGGGATGCCTGGGATGCTTCACCCGCGAGGTTATGCCACTCGTGGGGGTCCCGGGCGTTGTGGTAGAGCTCTTCTTTGCCGTTACTGTAGCGAATGTAGCGCCAGTCGCGGCCTCGCAAGGTGTAGCTCTGCCTGGCCGGGTCGTAGTTTTGAGACCATTTGTAGAGAGCGGTGAGGACCTCGTCAGGTCCGGTCCATTTTCCGGCTGCGGGGTCGGCCAGGAGAGGTTCGAGACTGTGTCCGTCGAGCGCATGGCCGCCGTTGTTTTTCTTCGTCTTGCTGTCCAGGCCGCAGAGGTCGATGAGGGTGGGGTAGAGATCGATCAGGGACACCGGCTGGTCCGAGGTCGCGCCGGCCGTGGCGACGCCGGGGGCCCGTACGATCAGTGGCACCCGGGTGCTCTCCTGCCAGAGAGAGTTTTTGTAGAGGTAATCTTTTTCACCCATTCCCCAGCCGTGGTCGCTGGTGAGGATGATCACCGTATTGTTCTCGAGTCGTGATTTCTCAACAACGTCCAGGATCCGGCCAATCTGCTCATCTACTGAGGCGACGCTGGCGAGGTAGGCCTGGATAAACCTTCGCAGCGCCTCTTCCTTCGATTTGTAGGAGGCGACCAGGTCAGTGAAAAGCCGCAGGCCCATATCTGAGGTTCTCTTGGAGCTGGGCTCCCTGTTGTTGGGGATCCCTCGAACAGATCGCGCGTGGGTGTCTTTGACATCGCCGGCTTTGATGTCCGGCAGGGTGATGGACTCGAGCGGAAACATGTCGAAGAATCGCTGTGGAACGATCAGCGGAGTGTGCGGGCGGATAAATCCAACCCCCATGAAAAA
>DCKY01000055.1:8042-14130 GCA_002320775.1 Planctomycetes bacterium UBA1662 | reverse complement strand
TGGAACCACTACCGCATCACCTGTAACGATGGAACCATCTCCCTGGCCGTCAACGGCAAGGTCGTAACCAGGGGAAAGAACGCCAGCCCGCGCAAGGGCTATATCTGCCTCGAATCCGAGGGCGGCATCGTCCACTACCGCAACCTGAAGATCCGCGAGCTGCCCGACACCCCGCTCGAGCCCGGCCAGACCGCCATTGCCGACCGCGGCTACCGCTGCCTCTACACCGGTGTCGACCTCTCAGGCTGGAAGGCGGCCGGCAAGGGCTGGCAATCGCGCAACTGGACCTTCCGCTATACGGGAAAATCAAAGGTCGACGACAAGTCGATCGTAACGACAGAATCGTTCTCCGACTTCGGCTTCATCTTCGACGTCCAGGCCCCGAAGAAACAGGGGGCCTGCAAGGTGCTGCTGCGCGACTCGGCCGCCGCCGCGATCACCATCGACTCAACCTTGAAATCGAAGGGCTGGAACCGCTTCGAGGGAGAGCTGCGAGGCAACAAGCTGAGCCTCAAGCTCAACGGCAAGCCGTTGTTCACCGACAAGGCGCTTGATGGCATCGCCGCGAAGGGACCTATCCGTATCATCCCGGACGGCCCGATCGGCTTCGCCAACGTCTACGTCCGTCCGCTGGAACCCTGAGCTGGAAAAGAGGAAGCCTCAGTCTCCATCCTCCACGCGGTAGCCGAGCCGCTGGGCGGTCTCGAAATCATCACGGGCCTTGGCGTATTCGCGCTTTGACTCCCAGAGCTCTCCCCGCAGCCAGAAAAACTCACCGCGGCTTCCATCGCGGGCGATCGCCTGGTTGTAATCCCTCAGGGCGTGGCCAAGCCAGCCCTTGCCGTTATACGCCTGACCTCTCTTGAAATAGGGATCGGGAATCTCATCGCTCGCCAGGCGAATGGCCTCGGTGTAGTCAACAATGGCCGTATCGAAAAGTTCGTTCTCGATAAAGAGATTTCCCCGGCACCAGAAGGCGTAGCTGTAATCAGGTTCGATCAGCACCGCCTTGCTCAGATCCTCGAGCGCCGCGTAATCGGCCCCCTGGCCATCCTTCCAGGCCTGGTTTTCATGAGAATCCAGGTCAAAGACGACCCGCGCCGCCGGGCTGGGCTGCAATGGACGGAAGGTCTGTACGGCGGAAGAATTTCCTTCGGCGCTTTCTTCTTCGCCAGGCTGCCCCGAATCAGCCGGTTTCTCATCGGACGCCTCAGCATCAAACGGTCCCAGGGCTTCGATTTCGTTCTCGAAGCTTTCACCGAGCTGATCCAGATCCTCCACGCCAGCTGTACTGTCTCGATCTTGACACAGGTACGACATCGCTCGAACAACATAGAGAAAGCTCTGCTTCGAATCGATCCGCAGCGATCGATTGCAATCACCGATGGCCTTGCTGTACTTACTCAGCATGTAGTAGGCATACCCCCGGGCGCGGTAGATCCGGAAATCATCGGGCCTCAGCCGAACAGCCTTGTTGAAATCGAGAATGGCAAGGTTGTACATGGGCTCATCCTGCTCGCAATAGGCCTTCCCCCGCTTGATATAAGCGTCTGAAAAATCCGCATCGAGCTTGATGGCGCGAGAGAAGAACCGGATCGCGTTCTTCCAGCTCTTCTCCTTGAAATAATGACTGCCCCTCTTGTACAGATCACCTGGAGTCAATTGTTCCGCCTTTCTTTTCTGCCGCTGATCAGCCAGAGAGCTTCCCGGCTGAAATCGATTTCTTCAATAGTCCAGGATTCCGGCTCAACCAAGCAGGAGATAGAGGACAACCGCGATAACTACCCAGAAACCGGGCCCCGCCAGGCTCCCCAGGTTGTGGACCTTGTAGAGAGGAAAGCCGGGCCCCCTCACGCGGTCCTTGTCATAGTCAAAATCATATTCTTCCATCGAGCCCCTCCCTAAAGGACTTCATAGTCCGTCATCTCTCTCAACTTCAGGCTGGCTCCCCCAGGACCCAACCGTTCCTGAAAGATTTCTCAACTTCACTCCTCGTACAGGCGGAGATTGTTGTTATGGCGTCTCGATACGGAAATGCAAACGAGGCCCGCATTTTTTCTTCAGGCGAAAGCGGCGGGAACCACTGCCCCTGGTACTTGCATTATAGTCGAATAAGTAAGGCCCGGGAGTACGGCTAGTACTACCTCGGAAGGGGCACCCGGGATCCGGGCTTCAGGGCATGGGCCGGCATCTTCTCACGGGAACTGAAAACACGCATCTGGGCGGTCTTCTGCAGTTTGTTGCCGCTCTCGTCGAATTTCCCGGTCGACTTGTCGAGTACCCCCGAAGGATCGAGCCCCAGGTGCTTGACCATGAAGGGATACATGGCCTGGCGCTTGGAGTACTCGTAGCCGTGCTGCTCCTTGGCAAAATGAGAATTTTCAACGTTCCCCTCCTTACCGAAGTAGCTGTAGATCCCGCGAATGTAGGGATATTCGACCTTGGGCGTGTTCTTGGTCCAGTCGCCGCCGACGGAGATCAGCTTCAGAGGACGGGGAGCCGCCAGGGCCGCGAATTCAACATTGCTGGTCTCGAGCAAAGGAGTCTTGTGGATCGGCATGCCGCTCTCGCAATGACAGCCTCCAAAGAAATGGGCCGAAACCATGACCACCGGCACCGAGACCGTCACGCGCGCGTCAACCGCGGTCAGAAGGAAGGTCTGCGTACCGCCGCCTGAGCAGCCGGTAACCCCGATGCGGCCGTCATCTACAGAAGGCAGCGACTGCACGAAGTCGATCGCCCGGATACTGCTCCAGGTCTGCAGGGTAAGCGCCTGGCGATGGCCGTGATTCCAGCCGAGGAACTGCGAGTCCCCGAAGCCGATCATGTCATAGGAAAAAACGACCGCGCCCATGCGGGCAAGCGTCGCACAACGATGCTGCTGATCGGAACGCTGGCGGGCGCCCTCGGGGCCGCGGTAATGTCCGTGCGGGCAAAGCACCGCCGGAAAGGGACCCTTCCGGCCAATCGGACGATAGAGAGTGCCGTAGACGAAGAAGCCCGGAACCGCCTCGAAGCCGGCGGGCTCGGCCGAGTAGCCCTTGAACTCCGCCTTCTTGCCATACACCGGGTTCAGAGGCGTCTTCTTCGGCAAGGGGTCGAGGCCGGCGCCGGTGAGAATCTGCCGGCGAATCTTCAGCTCCCGGGCTTTCCACTCATCGAGGTTTGAATGGGTCTTCTTGAATCGAGCCAGCTGCTTGACGGCATCGGCCTCCGACTGGTAGTTGCCGACGCAGAGAGTGGGCTTGTCCTTTCCAGCGACAAGGCCGACCGTCGAGAAACATGCCGATACCAGGAGCGAAACCCCTACGATGAGCTGAATATTTTTTGCTGTTTTCATGCCCCGAGCGTGCCAGAAACGGCCGCCTTGCGCAACCTCTCGCCACCGGCCTGGAGCGGCGGATCGCCAACAAGAACAGGGACAAGGTCTTGGTCGCCAATACCCGCTCCGATAGACTGGTGACGGATCAAAACCATGAAACAACCAGCCATCACCTCAGCATCCCTTCTCCTGCTCTGCGCCGTATTCTGCTCATCGCAGGCCGAGGCCAGGACGAGATACGTCAAGGTTCGCCCGGGACAGGACCTCGCCGCGCTCATCCGCAACGCCCGCGCCAACACGGCCTTCCTGCTCGCGCCTGGAACCTACAAGCTGAAGCCCCAGGAGCCCCACCTGCAAGGGGTGCTACTCGAGAATAAGAGCAATGTCACCATCCTCGGCCGGGACCGGGAGAAAACCCGCATCGAGCTCTCCCCCGGGGTCAAGTTCGGTTTCTACATCGGCAGCAACCTCTCCAACGTAACGATCCAGGGACTGACGATCAGCGGCACCCCCCCGCTCAAGGAAAACACCCACGCCATCGGCAACTACTCCGGCAGCACGAAGATCAAGGGGCTCCGTTTCACCAACCTGAAGATTGAAAAGGTAGCCGTCGGCATCAGCATCGCCGCTGGAGAAAACGGCAGCTACTCCGATGTCAGCGTCGACCGCAACGTCATCGGACCGACGATCGGAACCGATGCCGGCTGGGGCTACGGCATCCACGTCGAGAACGCCGTCAACGTCAGGGTCGCCGACAACTTCATCAGGGAATGCACCCGCCACAGCATCTACCTGGCCCGCGCCGCGAAAGGATCGAATATCCGGATCGAGAACAATCTCATTCTCGACCACGACCCCAGGTCGCAGCAACCGCGCTGGTATTGCGCCGCGCTGGTCTGCTCTCGCTCGAGCGACGTGATCATCTCAGGCAACCTGGTTGTGGATCCCCGAACTATCGCCATCAGTGTTGAGCCGGACGAGTTCAAGGCCTGGCCGACAAAAAACATCAGCCTGTTCTCCAACCGGGTGCTGGGCGCGCGGCGGGTCGGCCTCTGGTTGACCACGGACGGCTCCTGCGAGGTGCTCGCCAACAAGATCACCCTGTACGCGGCACCTCCGAACCCGCAGTGGTGCCTCGAGACAAGCACCTACGACTACGCCCGCGGCAAGGAAACGAAGAGTTCCTTCAAGGCGCCGCAGGAACGGTGGGCGAAGGCCGAGCATACGGCGATGCTCGGTGACCAGCTCTACATCATGACCGGGGGAGTCCTCGACCAGGCGGAGACGAAGACCTGGACCTTCAAGACCTGCCCGAAAAAATGGGAAAACGTCCGCGGCCTGGTCGGCCTCGAGAACGCCCTGGGAAAGAACAAGCACCGGCTCTACGTCGTCACCGATACAGGCATCGACGAGGTGAATCCGGCACGCTGGAAGATCAGGGACAGCAAGGGTGACTGGAAAGGCACCCGCTACGTGACCACCGCCGGAGGCTATCTCCACCTCCTCGTGGACGACGTTCTGCACAGGGTCTCTCCAAAATCCCCCGGCTCCCGCTCGACGAAAAAGCCCTGGTCCGGGACCAAGTGGATCTGCCCCCTCGGCGACAGGATCTTCCTCTCAAGCTCCGGCGGCAACTACCTCCTCGACCCCAAGACCCTCGAGGGAGTGAAGCTCGGCGATAAGAAAGCGGCGAACTGAGAACTGCAAACCGGCTCCAGTAAGGCCTGGTTGCGGAAATCACTCCACGGTAATAAATTTTCCATGGACAGTTGCTCAGGGAAAAACTAGAACAGGTGTCATGCTGAACCCGGACGAAAAAGCGGCCCCCGAAGGACCCATGGATGGAGTACCAACGAACGAACCCGCAGGAAAACGGACAAGCCAGGCGGCGGGTATCACCTCTCCCGAGAGCATCGAGCTGATCGTTCGCGCCAAGGAAGGCGACCGGGAGGCCTGGAAGGCGATCTGCGAGCGCTACTACCCCCTGTGGATGCGAAAATTCCACGGTAAGCTGGGGAACGACCTGCGGAATATCCAGGAAACACAGGACCTGGTGCAATCGGCCATGGCCGACGCGATGGCAGATGTAGGCAAGCTGCGCAACGACGCGGCGTTCTTCGCCTGGGTGTGCACGATCATCCGGCACAAGCTCTACGCCAAGAGACGCAAAAAAGGAGCCGCCGATGTCGTCGCCCTGGACGAGGTAGCCGAGCCGGGAAAGCAGGACTCCTGCCTGGAGGGCGATCTCTCAGCCGAAGAAGACTACTTCCAGCTGCTCGACTCGGTCCAGGCGCTCTTTCAAACCCACCCCGATGAGATGTCGGCGATGTACCTCCGGTACTTCGAACGTTTTTCGATACAGGAGCTCGTGGACTCGCTGGAGGTTTCCGAGCGTTCGATTCATCGGCTGCTCTCAGCGGCGAAAGACCTCCTGAAGGTCCGGCTCGACAGGGACTCCTCCTGAGAGCGCCGCTCAGCTCTTTGAAATCAGGCGAACAGGGCGAAGACCAATCTCGGGGTCCGTTTCATCGATTTCGCCCCTGTCTCGATTCGCTGATCGAAGCCAGGCAGGAGGAGATTTGTAGCCCCCTCCACGTAGAATCCACTCTTCGATGATCCTGGCATCCGCGGGAACAATTCTCTGTCCGGTCCCATCGGTGGTCAGCTGGAACTGGTAGGCCTTCTCGAAATACCGGTCAACGCAACGCTCCCAGACATTGCCGTGCAGGTGGTAGAGCCCGAATGCATTAGGCCGAAATCCATAGG
>DCKY01000055.1:0-7657 GCA_002320775.1 Planctomycetes bacterium UBA1662 | reverse complement strand
TCGCCCCATTTCCCAATCGAATCCCACTTATCCCCAGCCTCCTTTGCCGTCAGATCCGCCAGGTTAGCAAAACCCGCGAGACTATCTGGGCCCGCTCCTGTGAACCAGGGCGTAGAGGTTCCCCCACGACAGGAATATTCCCACTGGGCCTCGGTGGGAAGCCTCAGACCGAGATTCGCAAGCACCCGCTGCGCATCAAGCCAGGTAACCTTTTCTACCGGAAGCCGTCCCTCCCGATGACCGAGAGGGTAGAACTGGTAACGGCTGGGGTTGGCACCGGTAATGCGAGTCCACTGCGCCTGGGTCATCTCGTATTTCGACATGAAGAAAGGAGTGAGCTGGACCTTCACCGGCCGACTGTCCTCATCGCGTTCATCCACACCCCCATCGGGATCAGGGTTCCTGATGGAGGCTTCAGGACTCGAGCTCCCCATATAAAACCTGCCGCCCGGAAGCAGGACAAAAACCAGCCCGGTATTTTCTTCCAGCACCAGCTCTCCATCCTCGCCCCGAACGGGGACGATGCCATCTCCTGTCTGCAGGTGAAGAAACTCCCACATCCCGGTGTTCGGATTGGCTCCGATGGGCAAGAGCCCGAGCTGGGGCTCAAGCGCAAGGCCCTTTCCGCCAGCGGCATACCTGCCCCCCGCGGCTCCGATCGAGGCGATCGCCTCGGTCCAGCTTTTCGCGGCATCCTTGCCTGATATGCTCCGCTGTTGGACCGAGCCGGCGAAGTTCAACCTGGACTCGACCCTGGCAATGGCGTTTTTTTCAAAATCCCCGAGGTTCCCCACCAGGACCCGGGAGACATCTCTTCGCTCCTCCGCCTGCAGGAGCTCGGGTTCCACATCTCTTCCGCTACCGCTCCCCGCACCGTAAAGCTCCTCGGCCCGCTTCAGCTCGTCCTCTCTCCTGCCTAACTCGGCCGTGTGAGCGGGAAGGGTCTTCACCAGGACCCTCGCCTTTTCAAGCCAGGTTTCCATGGATGCCTTCATCTCGGGCTCCGCCGGCCAAAGCCTTCCCTCCTCGTTCACTAGGTCGCGATGGCGAACCGTAGCGTTGAGAGGGGCGATGATGCCGTGCGTCTCCACCAGCTTGTCGTACTGCAGCTTGAAAATGACCGAGGACATACAAACCAGGACCACGAGGGCCGCGGATGTGAGGGTCAGCACCGGGTTGCGCTTACACCACTTGCCCAGCTCGGTCAGGGCGCCGATACGGTAAGCTCGAACGGCGCGTCCATCCAGAAACCTCTGGAGATCCTCGGCAAAATCCAGGCTGTTCTCGTAGCGCTCTGCGGGATCGCGCCCCATGGCTTTTTCGCAGACCGCCATCAGCTCCGGAGGCGCCTTTGGATTCACCTGGTGAACCGGCTTGGGCGGCTCCTCCATCAAACGCGCCCAGATCGCGCGCGGCGAGATCTGCGTGCCCGGAGGAAGATAGGGCGGCTGGCCGGTGAGGATCACGTAGAGGATCGCCCCGAGGGAATAGACATCCGAGCGCTGGTCGGTCGAATCAAGATCACCGGCGGCCTGCTCCGGAGCCATAAAGGAAGGAGTTCCCACCACCGAGCCGTCCATCGTGACCAGCGGGGAGTCCGAGGAGTCGGCCTCTTCAGGCCTCCGCTCGGTCTGTACCGTGAGGTCGGATGCCTCGACCTTTTCCCTCAGACGCCGATCGGCGACCTCGTCCCGACCCTTGACCTTCGCCAGCCCCCAGTCCATGACGTAGACCTCGCCGAAACGACCGACCATGATGTTGGCCGGCTTGAGATCACGGTGAACGATACCTCGGGAATGGGCGAAGGCCACGGCCTGGCACACGCTGATCAGGACCCCCACCAGGCGGGACATATTCCAGCCGTCCTTTTCCTCGATACCCAGCTCGATGATCTCGTTGAGATCCTGCCCTTTTACCAACCGCATGGTGAAAAACACCCGGCCCTCACTGTCGACACCAAAATCATGAATGGGCACGATTCCCGGATGGTCGATCTGGCCCATGACCTGTGCCTCCTGGATAAACCGGGACACCCGCTCGGGATCACCGGCCGTTCCATCCAGAATCAGCTTCATGGCGAGAAACCGGTTCAACTCCTGGTCCCAGATCTTGACGATCTGGCCCATCCCTCCACGACCGACCTCCTCACGGATTCCGTATTTTTTCTCCCCGGCTGGGACCGAGATGTGACCGGCGGAGGGAACCCCTGTCCCCCCTGCGGACGCCCCGGCCTCGTCGCCTTCCAGCTCCCCGGACTTGACATTGATGGTGGGCGCGCCAGGCGATGGACTGCTGAAATCCTCACGCGCCTTCAGTGACCTGAGCTGGCCAAGGGTGAACTGCAGCTCGGGAAAGTCAGGCGTGAACTCCTCGAATTGCTCGATGGTTCGGTTCAGAAAATCATCGAGACTGTCGGGAGGATCGGAAGGGTTCGGGTTGTCTTCGGAGGTCAATGCAATACCCGCCGTTCACCGGCTTGAGTAGATTCGGAGTGCTGGTAGCCTGATGCTATCACTCTTCGCAAACTCTTATCAAGCCACAGGGTGCGATCACGCTATTCACAGATCGGCGACACCTGCTCGCAGCCAAGCCCATCATCTGTCGGATCGACCCCACACTCCTCCGCTGAATAGCCTGGACTCAGCGGGGTGGGCGCCGCGGGCGCACCCCCTCCATTGAAGAGCCAGCCGAAGATGATGATCGCATCGGTAATCTCCAGGGCTCCAGTGTCGTTAGCATCAGCAGCGTCCCAGCACCCTGGAGCATCGCCGCCGCTGAAGAGGAAGAGTAACGGTATGACTCCATCGGTCAGGTTGATCGCGCCATCGGAGTTCGTGTCTCCGCGAACGAAGGCCAGCTCGACAGGCTCACGGCAATCAGCGCCCTCTTCACAGTCCGTGTCCTCACAGTCTGCATCACCGTCCTTGTCGTCATCGATACCGTTATCACAGATCTCACCCTGCGGCGGCTGCACCGTGACCGTAACGTCAGCCTGGTCCGTCGCCAGACCGTCACCGACGACCACCCTGAAAACGAAGACCTGGTCATCCCCCTCCCCCTCGGGAGCTACGAATTGTACTCGTGGGCTGCCCCGCAGCGCACCCAGGGTCGATGCCGCGTAGTCATCGAATTCGAGGTCTACTTCTTCAGGGCCGGAGATCTGGCTCCATTCGAACTGCAGCTCGCTGCCATCGGGATCCGAGCTCTCACCCGCATCAATGGTTACCGTGGCGCCCTCAAAAACGGTAGCAGGCCCAATCGCAGAAGCCACAGGCGGCTCGTTAACGGTAGAAAACTCCCAGACAGGCCCCTCGGTCAAACCCTGGCCATCGGTTGTGTCGACCCTCCAGAGGTAGCCGGTCCCCGCCTTCAGCTTGTCAAAGGTAAAGAACGTTTCCGTGAGACCATAGGCGACGTTCACAAAGAGCTGGTCGCCAAGAGTGCGCTCGCACAACCAGACATCGAAGCTGAGGCTGTCGCCATCGGAGTCTTCTGGAAGATCCCAACTCACGGTCCTCTGAACCGGAGGGCCATCGCCTCTTCCAGCGCCGACACCGTCGCCTCTTCCAGCGCCGATACCGCCACCTGGATCACCTCCTGGATCACCGCCTGGGTTGCCGCCTGGATTACCCCCCGGCAGAATCTTGATGCAATTGGGATGGTTGTCGCACTCGGGGTCCTCACAGTCGACCTCTCCATCTCCATCGTCATCGACCTGGTTGTCGCAGATCTCGATGCCCAGGCCGACACAGAACGGGTCGGTGTCGCAGTCGTCATCAAGGCAATCGACATCTCCGTCAAGATCGTCATCTCTATTGTTGTCACAGACCTCCACCTGGGCATTCTGACAGAGGGGGCTATCGGTGCATTCGGGATCGGCGCAGTCGGTCTGTCCGTCCCGATCATCATCGATTCCATTGCCACAGTCTTCCGGCCCAGGCTCCGGATCCCCTTCCACACCGAGGCTTCCATCGGCCGGAGATGGTCCGGAGGCCGCTCCGGGAGAAGAATTATTCAGGAAATTACTCCCTGCCTCTCTTGGATTTCCCCTCCGCCCTTCAGAGAAAGCGTAAATGAAACGCCCCTCCACATCGGAATCCGCTCCGTAAAGATAAACAGTCGCTCCGGCGCCCCCTGCCAGACCATAGGAATGGCCTCTCCTCTGACGATGCGTCCACAATTCTGCGGCTCTATTGCCGAGGTCACGCAACGCGATCAACTGGGTGTCACCTTCGGGGCGGTCCGGAATCTCTGGAGGCCGCGAGAAGGAAACCAGCACAACATCATTGATAGCACTATAGGCCTGCCCCGTAACGGTCCCCATCGAATTAACCGGCTGAGTCCACATCCACCTGGTTCTCAGAGTGTTGCTGTCGAGCGAGCTGACCGCCTGGAAGGGCCGACCTTGAGCGTCTGTCATGAGATGGGGAAAAAGTATGTTGTCCCTGTTTCCGATTACCGGGACGAGAGGTTGAGCTATACCCTGGGGGGACAGTGAAAGGTCGCGTCGGCCAGCCAGCAGCTGCAGGTTCCAGTCCAGCTTGGCAAGGCCTCCAGCTATGGAAACAAAGACATTGCCATCCTGGTCAATCGAGGGCGCGCTGATCGCCATCGGAGGCGCTCCCTCGGCCGGGGTCGTAAAACGGCTGGCCTGCGACCCGGTCTCGGCGTCGAAAGCCACAAGGTAACCTTCGGCATTGCCAAAGCTGAAAAACGAGCAATAGACACGATCACGGGCGTTGTTGATGGCTATCGAGTCCGAATTCGACAATCCCACGACGGACTCCCAACGCTGCTCGCCCGTTCGGCTGACCTTGTAGATCTTGCCATTCTCGCCTTCGGTCCTGAAATACAGCTCGTCATTCTCATCGACAGCCAGGGAGCCCGGGGAGATGGGGGCACCGGAAGGTTCACTGAAAACAAGAGTGAAGCGCAGGGCAAAGTCGATCCTGTAAACCCTGCCGCTAGAAAAGCCGACGAAGATCTCACCCCTCGAGTTCTGGACGGGAGCCGTAATCCCGGCGGTCTCGTTCTCAAATTCCAGACGGCCGCGCAACTCTCCGAACTTATTGATCTTCCAGAGAGCGGAGGGAGAGTCAGCCGTCGCTAAAATGGTATTGCCCTGCCCGACGATGAGACCCTTGAACTGTCCGCCCTCATTACTGCCGACCCTCCATTTGGTGAGAAGCTCATCCGCTACGGGAGCGGCATAGGGAGATTGAAATGAATTTCGCTCGTTGGCCCCGGCCTGCAGCCAGGCTCCCTGGGGAGAGATATCGTAGATGAGCTTACGGATCACATCGAAGCTGAAGCGGTCCCCGTTGACCTGGGCGGCTTCCATTCGAATATTGGGCAGGGAATACCAGGCGTTGCCTGCCCCATCCCAACCAAAGGTAAGATGGAATTCCCCGGTCGATCTGTAGCCATCAAGCACCACCGAATGATAGATCGGCTTCTCATCAGCCAGCCGGAGCCCTTTGATTGACAGATGGCAGGGTCTCTCGAGCTGAATATTGGTGCTGACGATATTCGCGGTCGACTGGTTCCAGATACCCGCTGGATCTGTAACCTGGCGAGCCGATCCGAAAAAGAGCCTGTCGAGATAACGCTCCGCCGTAGCCTCGACGGCCGACCCTCTCGAACCGTAGCGTGTCTTCAGCTTTGTACCGACCTTGAAAAAGCTCTCCGCCAGTTCGGCAAGACCCGCGTTGTAGGAAATTTCACCCGAGAGCTCACTGAAGGTGGAAAAATTCCGCAGCTCGGCGTCCTCGGGAATACGAATCTGCTCATCAAATTGACAGGCTCCGCCGGTCTCCAGCAGACACCTGGCAAACTCGTAGCTGTCCGGAGGTTCCGGATCCTCCAGACCCACCTGTTGACCGGGGGGTTCCCCACCAGGCGGCACGCCGTTTTCGCCCTCCTCTCCGGTCAAAAACCGGAGAGCTCGCGGGTACTGCCAGTATTCCATGATCTGGCAGATGGAAACCGCCGCGCCGCCCACAGGAGACCTGGTAAGTAGAAAAGACTCCGCGATGACGCCTGATGTCTTCAGAGGATTACGCACCAGGGGACAGCTGGAGTTGTAATCTTCCGCTTCATCCGATCGCACCTGGCCCCAGAGATGCCGGTTGTTGGGATTCGGCTGCCGCTGCAACAGAGGCCCCCAGGTCTCGACCTGACCGGCCCCGGAGCCATCAGGGACGCTTTCAATACTGCGCCAGCGCCGCTCATTGAGCCTTACCCTCTCCCTCGATTCAGCCGGACGCTCTTTGATCATTCGCAGGCGAGCGGAAACATCGGCGCGAACCAGGTGCAAGAGGGGCGCGTAGGCCAGGTCGCGAAAAGGCGGGGTGCCTGAAAAATTGTAGGCCAGGATCGGCTCTAACCGGGTGTCCGCCGAGACGACAACGAAACCCTGGGGAAGCAGATCGGCGATGAAGGTAAAAACAGCGCCGGAGGATTCGATCGCACGGATCCCCCCGACAGTCAGTTCCGGCGCGGTGTCAACCGAATGGGAGGCGATCAAACCATGGGCCGCCGCCCGGGCCTGCTCTCGAGTCACCTCGGCGCCCGAAACAGGCGCGGCAAAAAACGTCGCCTGGACGATGCTGAAACATCCAAGGAGAGCCAGTGAAACGTTCAAAATGCGCGTAACCATATTGCCTGCGCCCGCCCGGTATCCCGAGCCTCCTTAACAGAAGACCTTCAGCGCCTGTCACCATCACCGCGAACAGACTGATCGCGTCATTTTCGTGCCCAACTACAAGTTAAACGCAGAACCTGGGCGCTGGCAAGCATTCCTGCGTGACATACGACGCCGCTCTCGCTGAGGCGGCTGGTCCTTTCCCAGGCCAGCCAAGGAAAAAAAATCCGCGGAAAATTGGCAGTACCGGGAATTTCCCGCCCCTAACGAGATGGCCGCTGAATTCCGTTTGCCTGGGATCCGGCCGGAGTTGTTTCAGAGGTTTTCAAATCTTCACTCATTTACAGGGAGGGCTAATACCAGTCGCCATCGCGGAGGTCGCGACGGCTTTTCTTTAACTTCCCGGAGCTGCCCAGGCGGCGTCGGGACATTCCTAAGGAGATCATCATGAAATGTTTTAGCTTCTATTCCGTCTTTTGTTCCCTGCTAACAGGGATTGTCTTTTCACTTCTAACCACGACTGCCGGCGCACAGGATGAAATTCGGGCCCCGGTCTGGGTGCCGAACCCCCAGACTGTACCCGCGCATTGGAGCCCAAGCCTGCCGGGTTTTTTTTGCTGGGGCACCTATACGAGTACCGGCGAATTGCGCGGCGATTTCTGCTTTCCCCTCGGTACAGCGGATTACAGCTGCGGTACCGCTATATCGATTTCCAGGGGAGAGAGCTTCACGATCGGAGGGGGAGTTGAGATTGAAGGCATCGGCATCAACATCAGTGAGACCTTTACGGCAGGGGAAGCCTTCACCCACACCTCGGGTAGGTGTGAAACATGCTCCCTGGAAGTTTGTTATAGAAATGCGACCATCAGGCACTTCAGGGGAACTCTATTCTGCGCCAACCTCAACCCGTTCGGTGAACCTTATGAGGTCCAGGCCTCTTATACCGTCTTCACGCCCAGCGGAAGGCCCTTTGTTCGTCCAAGATGCAGGCCGACTCCCGTGCTCTGCGGTTGC
>DCKY01000061.1:7022-42214 GCA_002320775.1 Planctomycetes bacterium UBA1662 | reverse complement strand
AGGCCATCGTTCGGCACGGCGCCTCAACTGGTCGGGCTGTTTTTCAGGCTGAGCTGTCCGCAGGCTCCCTGGATGTCCTCGCCCCGGCTTCTTCGGATTGTGACGTCTCCGGGATAGTTTCTTTGTATGCTGTCACGGAAGGCGATCATTGATCTCAGCTCCGGCTTGGTGTAGGGCGCCTCCTCGAATGGATTGAATCCAATCAGGTTGATCGAGGCGGGGATCCCCCTGACTTTTTTCGTGAGAGCATTAGCGGCTTCCGGGCTGTCATTGACTCCAGGGAGAATCACGTATTCAAAGGTTACCCTCTTGCCGGTGTTGGCACAGTGCTCCCTGACGGCCTCGAGGACGGCATCGAGAGGATATTTCAGGTTCAGCGGGACCAGTTCATCTCGAAGAGCCGGGTCGGCCGCATGAATGGAGAGCGCCAGCTTGACCTGTGGGAAGGCCTGCGACAATTGGCGGATCCGCTCTGGAATGCCGACGGTTGAAACAGTGATTCGGCGCGCCCCGATTCCAAGCTGCCGGGGATCTGTGAGGATCGAGAGGGATCGTAGCAGGTCGTCAAAGTTCAGCAGGGGCTCTCCCATTCCCATGAATACCAGGTTGGTGGGAGCCTGCTGGCTAAGGCTCCTAATCTGGACCACCTGGTCGATGATCTCCGCTGCGCTGAGGTTGCCGCTGAAACCGCCGTAGCCAGTGGCGCAGAAGGTGCATTTGACCGGGCAGCCCGACTGGGTTGAGATGCAATAGGTTGTCCGGTCTCCATCCGGAATCAGTACGCTCTCGATGCGTCCGCCTTCACGGCCCTGTTTCCAGAGAAACTTCCTGGTTCCATCTTCAGATACCTGCTCCAGGTCGTAGTCGAGAGGGTGGAGAACAAATATTTTATCGAGATGCTCTCTGAGTGAGAGGGGCAGACCCTCCATGTCTTTGAACGATTGGGGAGTCCTTTCGTAGAGCCAGCGGCGCAGCTGGTCTACGCGGTAGGAAGGCTCCCCTGCAGCCTCAACAGCGCTTGATGCGGTCTCGATGAATTCATCGCCCAGCAACTGGAGCAATTCAGTCGGTTTTCGCCCGGCGTCGTTATTCGGCAAAGCGAACGACTCCCTCGAGGATCAGGGGCCTGTCGGCATAGGGACGGTAGTTGCGGTCGTTGACGGTCCAGGAGCCGCCATGGCGAGGGTCGATCCGGATGACCGTCGGACCAACCTGGAGGATCTCTCCCATCCAGACCGTCTGCTTGCGGACCCTGGAACGTCTTGCGGGCCTTGTCCTCTGAGCCCCCGGGGCTGAATTCTGAGGAGAGAGCTCAACCGTGCTGTAGAACACGGATGGCTTCCAGCTTCTCCTGGCCTTGACGATGATTTTCTGATGGTGAAAGCGAAAGCTGAAATCGCCTGGTCGTTCTTTGAACAGGAAAAGCTTGGAACGCTTGCGCGGCGTATAGGTGAATCCTCCAACCTGGAATCGTCCATTTGAATAGACCAGCTCGTGCGGCCGGCCTATTTTCCAGACCTCAGCTCTGCCATCGCGGTAGGGTTGCGCACGGTAGAGGTCTCTGTGCAGCCGCTCTCGCTCGTTCCCGGCAAGGTCTTCGTCTCCCAGCTCCGCGATCAGGTTGATGCCGTGCGGGAAGCCCACAGGCCAGAGACCGGTAGAGGTGATCGAGTCTGAAAAATCCAGGATCTTCGGCCGGTTGGCGGAGGAGACTGTCTCACGGACGCATCCGCAGCCCATGGCCAGCGCAAGGCAGGCAAGAGTGACCTGTATCGTGGTTCTTTTCATCCTGATATGGATTGTAGTCGGGTTTATTTTTCAGGCAATGCCCCTGGCTCTCCTTTCCTGGTGCTTGCAGGCTTCTTTTTTCTCATCGGCGAGTCGTAGGGGCGCTCTGGTTTACCTCAATCGGTAGAAACCGGAAGGGGTTTTCATGAGGTATCCATCCAGTTCCAGTCGACCCAACATCGCAAGGAGAGAGCTGCAAGGGACCCCTAGGCGGGCTGAGAGCGCGTCGGGGTGCCATCCATCCTCCTCCTGGAAGAGTGTTTCGAGGGGACCGCCAAGTTTTCCCGGCAGCGTCCTCCGCTCTCCGTTTGTTTTTTTCTCTCCGCGGGAGGGTATGCCGGTGAGTCCAAGCTCCAGGGAGAGGTCCGTCGGTGAGGTGGCGACTCCAGCGCCATCTCGAAGCAGGTGCAGGCCGCCGCGGTTGTGTTCTTCGTCGACCCTGCTTGGCAGAACAAAGATGTTTTTCCCCTGGTCCAGCGCCCAGCGTGCGGTGCTGAGGCTACCTGATTTTTCTCCGGCCTGGATGACGAGCAGGGCGTTTGAGAGACCGCTGATGAGTCGGTTTCTCTGCGGAAAGTGATAGGGCCTGGGCCTCATTGAAAAGGGGAATTCGCTCACCAGGACCCCGGAATTTTCCGCAAGGACTCGATCGGCCAGGGTGTAATTTTCCGGCGGATAGATTCTTCCGAGGCCGGACCCCAGCACTGCGATGGTGCGTCCCCCGGCCTCAAGGGCCGTGCGATGGGCACAGGCATCGACGCCTCTTGCCAGGCCGCTGACGAGGGTGACTCCCCTGCCGGCCAGATCGCCCGCGAATAGGCGTGTCTGCCTTAGAGAGTAAGGGGTGGGGCGTCTCGAGCCCACAACTGCGAGGGCTCGGGAGTCAGCCGCAGCTAATTTGCCTCTGGAGAACAGCAGCAGCGGCATCTCCTCCAGGTTCAGGAGCCGGGCTGGATAGCCGGGCAAGGAGTGGATGAGGACACGAATTCTCTCTGATACACACCTGCTCCACTCAACCTTTGCCTGCTCCCGCGTTCTTTTGCAGCGCAGGCGCCTCTTGACCTTTACGCTCATGCCTTCTATTGCGAGGAGCTCGGCCGTCCCGGCTTCAAGGACGCCTCTCGGGTTGCCAAAGGCCTGGAGCAGCCGCAGCGCCAATCCGCTGTTATAGAGCGTTGCGAGATGCAGGTGGATGTAAACGATGGCTTCCCGTGGGTCCATTGGCGAGTTTTTACCCGGGCCAGGCGAGGGATGCCGTGGGGGGGCGGGCAGGGGATAGCATAGGGCTCCGCTTCCAGGCTGCCAGCCGGCGAGCCGAAAAATCTTAGCTCTTTTTTGGCTATGGACAAGGCAGGGATGAACTAAGAAAATACCGCGCATGTCCAATAAAGGTTATTCCAACAAACGTACACATACTTGTGGCCAGGCTCGGCTTGGCGACGTCGACGAAACGATTACCCTCAACGGCTGGATCGAGAGTATCCGTGATCATGGAGGGCTTACCTTTATCGATCTGCGGGACAGGTATGGCCTGACCCAGGTCGTACTCGATCCGGAGCTCGGCTATGGAGGGGTGCTTGAGCAACTCCGCGTCGAGTTTGTCCTCGCGGTGACCGGCACGGTACGGGCCCGGCCTGAGGGGATGAGGAATCCCAAGCTGGATACCGGGGATATCGAGCTTGCCGCTACGGAGGTAGAGATTCTCAATCCATCCGAGGTTCCGCCTTTCGAGATTGCCGAATCGAAGGAGGAGCCCGGGGAAGACATTCGCCTGAAGTACCGGTATCTCGATTTACGCCGCCGGCGTATTCAGAAGAATATGATCTTTCGATCCAAGGTTACCCGCATTATTCGCGAGGTACTGGAGGAGCATGATTTTCTCGATCTCGAGACGCCGTTCCTCACTCGGAGCACTCCTGAGGGTGCGCGGGATTTCCTGGTTCCATCCAGGGTTCATTCCGGCAGGTTCTACGCGCTTCCACAGTCGCCCCAGCTTTTCAAGCAACTGTTCATGATTGCCGGTTTCGACCGCTACTATCAGATTGTTCGCTGCATGAGAGATGAGGATCTTCGCGCTGACCGCCAGCCCGAGTTCACCCAGCTCGATATGGAGCTCGCTTTCGTTGACGAAGACGACATTCGTGAGCTCATTGACAGACTGCTCAGCAGGCTCTTTCAGGAGCTGCTTGGAGTGGAGATCGAGCTTCCAATCCAGCGAATGGAATATCAGGAGGCTATGGCTCGCTACGGTTCGGATCGTCCCGATACGCGTTTTGAGCTCTTTATTCACGACGTATCGGAAGAAGCCGGCTCTACGGATTTCCAGGTTTTCAGCAAGGCCGTCGAGTCCGGCGGTGTGGTCAGGGGTATCTGCGTTCCGGGAGGAGCGAGCCTGTCGCGCAAGGATATCGATGGCTGCGAGAGCATCGCCAAGAGCTTCGGGGCCAAAGGTCTCGCCTGGACGAAGCTCGAGGCAGAGGGGGCCAAGGGGCCCATTGCAAAGTTTCTCGGAGAGGAGGGTGAGGCCGCTCTTCGCAAGGCGTTTGGAGCCGGCGAGGGAGACCTGCTCCTGCTGGTGGCCGACAAGGAATCGGTCGCCGCGACCTCGCTTGGCGAGGTGAGATTGCACCTGGGGGAGAAGCTCGAGCTGATTCCAGAGGGACGCTATGATCTTCTCTGGGTCACCGATTTCCCCCTGCTTGACTGGGATGAAGATGAAGGCCGCTATCATGCCTGCCACCATCCATTTACCAGCCCCCGAGAGGAAGATCTCGAGCTGCTGGAGGAGAAGCCCGGCGAGGTGAAGGCCCGGGCGTACGACATCATTCTCAACGGAATTGAGCTTGGCGGCGGCAGCATTCGTATTCACAGCGAGGCTGTTCAGTCCAGGGTCTTCACGGCTATCGACATGTCCGAGGAGGAGGCTCGCGAGAAGTTCGGCTTCCTGCTTGATGCCCTCTCCTTTGGCGCGCCGCCACATGGTGGAATAGCGCTGGGGCTCGACAGGCTGGTGATGTTGCTTCTGGGGGTTCCGTCGATTCGAGATGTGATCCCTTTCCCCAAGACTGCCAAGGGAGGCTGCGTGATGACGCAGGCTCCGGGAGGCGTCAGCCGGGAGCAGTTGGAGGAGTTGTACCTCGAGCTTAATATTCCGGAAGAATCGTCCGAGGAATCGTCCGAGGAGTCGGCGGAGTGACCCGGCTCCATCTGTCCTGCGCTGCGCCTTTTTCAGTTGACGGACTTTTTTCTCAAGGATTAGTATCAGGTTATACTTCTTATTCACCGGGTTGATTTGAACTGGATCAGCGTTCCCTGCCGACGGGTTGTCGCAGCAGGTGTTTGGCGGTGTTCCTCGATTCCCGATAGGCTTATTTACAGGAGCAGGTTTTATTTCCACTCAAAATTTCCGTGGTAGAGCAGCCCTTCGCAAGAAAGGGCCTCGGATTCTCGCTGATCGTGACGCGGTAGGTAAGTGCCGCCTGATTGATGATAAGGGAGAGCAGATGGGTATCATGGAGGTCAGCGAAGCTCTCGAGATTGCGAAAGAGCGCGAAGTTGATCTCGTGGAAATAGCTCCGAATTCCGACCCCCGCACCTGTAAGCTGATGGACTTTGGTAAGTTCAGATACCAGCAGACCAAGAAGAACAGGGGCCAGAAAAAACCCGTCAACAAGCGCAAGGAGGTCAAGCTCCGACCCAAGGTCGGGGACCATGACTTCAATGTGAAGGTCGAGAGGGCCAGGCGTTTTCTCAGCAAGGGACACAAGGTTCTGGTCACCATGATGTTCCGCGGTAGAGAGATGGTGCACGTCGATCTCGGTATGGATCTCCTCCATCGTTTCGCTGGAGAGCTTGAGGATTGCTCCAAGATCGAAAAAGAGCCGTCGCGAGAAGCGCGTAACCGCATGAATATGATCCTGGTAAACAAGGGATAGCTCCCTGCGGTCCTGCAGGTACTTGCGGCGTCTGTGGTTATCGGTATTTTCTCGGACTCTCGATCGGGGTCGATTCAGGCAAAAAAAGCCTTCCATAGATCCGAGCCTGCGGTAGAATCTCCCACTTCCACCGTATTCAGGGGCAGCCGGTTTGTGTATCGGGCCTCCTGATTGTGAGCGGTGGAGAGAGGTTCTTAGAGAACGTGATATTCAAGGAATGCCCGAGAGGCATCCCGCCAGAGAGGACGACGAATGCCTAAGCAGAAAACACATCGGGGCGCCGCCAAACGCTTCAAGGTAACCAGCAAGGGCAAGGTGAAACGTTGGAAGGCCGGAAGGCGTCACCTCCTCGAATGCAAGACAACCAAGCAGCTTCGCAACCTTAGGAATGGTGTGATGTGCGCACCTGAAGACGCCAAGAAAATTCGTAAGCTTCTCTGCCGGGATTAGTTTTTCGGTTGAGAGCCTGAATGCAGGAGTACTGAGACATGCCACGAGCCAGATCTGGGGTAGCCCGACTGCGCAAGAAGAACAAGCTCTTCCGTAGAGTGAAAGGCTTTCGTGGAGGCCGTGGGAAGCTCCTGCGTACTGCCAAGGAGGCTCGCACAAGGGCCGAAGCGTACGCAACCCGTCATCGCAGGAAGAAAAAAGGCGATTGGCGTCGACTTTGGATCGTCAGGATCAACGCCGCCTGCAGGGCTCGTGGAATGCGCTACAGTGAGTTCATCTACGGACTCAAGCGTGCCGAGGTCGATCTGAACCGAAAGGTGCTTGCCGACCTGGCTGTCAGGGACCCAGCAGTTTTCGACGGTCTCGTCGAGACGGCCCGTAGCGCCTGACAGATGCCTCTCCCGAGGTGTTTTCGCACTGTCGGAGGCCATGACCTGGCTTGCCGGACAGGTGCCTGATGACGCGGTTTTTGCAGCTTTAGCTGAGCGTTCGACAAAGATTTATGTCTTTGTTTCGTGTTTCTCCATGCTAAAATTCGCGCCAAGTTCAGGAGCCAGGCAGCCTGGAACTGTGAAGAAGAGAAGATGTTCGTTGCGGATTTCGTTGCGGATAGAGCCTGGGAGAAGAAGAGAAGCATTTTCCGGGAGCCATTCCCGTGAAGAAGGAGAGTATCACAACCAGTTCCGCAGGCAGGGTCTTCTGAGACTCGGGGCGGAATGCAGAGGAGGTTTATTGTGAAAGCTTGGATGGGTATGTTGCTCGCGGCTGTGGTGGGCGCTGGAGTTGCGGTTGCGGGAATTCAATTTCTACAGAGGGATGGATTGCCCCCTGCTGCGCAGGGGAGTCCGACGGAGCAGGCGGCTGGCCCTCAGAAGCTCACCTCTCTTAACTTGGCACCAAAGGCCGCGCCGGCGGCTCTGTCCATTCCCAGGAAGCCGATCTTCCTGCGCAGGGGAGCTGCGTTGCCGAAGCCTGTAGCTGCCAGGCAAACGGCTTCCCCTGTCCCTGATGCCGAAATCCAGGGTCTCCTTGCTGAGGCGGATCGTTTTTTCGCCAGGGGAGAGGAGAGCCAGGGGCTGCGGCTCTACAGGGCGGCCTTCGCCAAGGCCAACCAGCGCAAAGACATCAATCTCTCGACCCAGGTCATGAAATTACTCGCGGCTGATGATGTCGCCCTCTGGCGTGAGAAATACATCAGCTATCTCGTCGATCGAGGAGAGGGAGACAAGGCTTTTGAAAACCAGCTCAGCAGGGGCAATTCAATCCTTCTGCAGGGCAAGGAGTCCTCGTTGCTGGAGGGGTGGACGGAACTTTCCCAGGCTCACCGCCTCGCTACGAATGGGATCCTTCGAACCCGGGTCTACGACATCCTCAACCCGATGCTGAAGAAGAATGTCTTTTCTCTCCGGATGACGCCACTGGTTGAACGGTACAATGTCCAGCCAGGTGACAATCTCACCCGCATTGCCAAACGGCACCAGACCACATCCGATGCCATTACGCGTCTGAGCGGCCTGAAGTCTGAGGTGATTCAGCCGCGCAGCCGCCTGCGGATTCTCGGCGGCAAGATCAAGATCTTCGTTGATAAGAGCGACTTTCTTCTCTGGCTGACGTTGGATGACAGGTTGCTTTACCAGGCGCGTGTCGGGCTGGGAAGGGACAATACAACGCCCGTGGGCGAGTTCAGCATCGAGGTTCGCCAGAAGGATCCTACCTGGTTCCGCCCCGGCTCTGATCCTATCGGTCCTGGCGATCCTCGCAATGTCCTCGGTTCGCGTTGGCTCGGATTTCGAGATACGGAGCAGATCTCCGGAATCGGAATCCACGGGACGGTGGATTCCGATTCCATCGGCCGTGAATCTTCGGCCGGCTGTATCCGGATGCTGAAGGAAGATGTCGAGATGGTGTTCGACCTGGTGCCGCGTAGTACGACGGTGGTAATCACTCCCTGAGCGGTGGCCGGACCCCGGCCTGCCGTGGAGCCGGGGTTGGCTGTGATCATTCCTTCCGCCTTGGCCTTTCGTGGCTCGCCGCAGGTGTGCAGCGGTTACAATAGCCGCATGGATAACCCGGGAAGCTCAAACGGAATCTACCTCGATCATGCCGCCACGACGGAGGTGGCCCCGGCTGTGCTTGCTGTAATGGATGCCTGCTACCGCGAGAATTCAGGCAATCCAAGCTCTTCTCATCGAGCCGGGCTCAAGGCCAGGGAGGAGCTGGAGGCCTCCAGGGAGAGCATCCTGGAGGCCCTGGGAGCTACCTCGTACGATCTTGTCTTTACCTCAGGCGGTACGGAGTCCGACAACCTTGCGGTTGCCGGGTCTATTCTCCCTGGCAGGACAGGCATCTCTCGGGTTCTTGCGGGCTTGACCGAGCACCCCGCGGTTCTCGGCAGCGCGGATCTTGTGGAGAGGCTCGGGGGCACCTTCTCCACCATCCCGGTTGATTCCGATGGGAGGATCGAGGAGAGAGAGCTCTCCTCGCTTGAGCTCGATAAGACGACCCTGGTCTCCGTCATGATGGCGAATAATGAGACAGGCACTCTGCAGCCGGTGGAGAGGATCTGTTCCCTTGTTCGTGAAGCCGGAGGATTGTTTCACACTGACGCGGTCCAGGCGGTAGGGAAGATACCTTTGCGGCTGGATTCATTTAAGCCGGACCTCGTCTCGCTCACGGCCCACAAAATCTATGGTCCCAAAGGAGTCGGAGCCCTGCTCGTGCGCCGGGGCGTCAGCCTCTTTCCACTGACGAGTGGAGGCGGACAGGAGAATGGGCTCCGGTCCGGAACCGAGAATGTCCCCCTGGCCGCGGGCTTTGCCCACGCAGTGAAGCTGGCGGTCGAGCGGCAGTCTCAAGATGCGCAGCGGCTTGGGGAATTGCGAGATGCATTGGCAGAAGAGATTTCTTCAAGATTCAGCGAAGTCACCCGCAACACTCCGCTGGAGGATACCTTGTCGAATATCCTGAATGTCTCCTTTGGCGGCGTTGAAGGGAGCTCACTTGCGAAGCTTCTTGATGAGATGGATGTAGCTGTCTCCACGGCCAGCGCCTGTCACTCCGGCAGCGGGAAGGGTTCACATGTACTGGCGGCGATGGGGCTGGAGCCCGCTTCGATTCGCGGCGCGATCAGGTTCTCTTTTGGGCGCTCGAACTCGATCTCTCAATTGCCGGAGATCCTCTCCTGCCTGGAAAAGGGTGTCGAAAGATTGCGGCAGCTCGCCGGTACGAAATGATTTTTCGTTCGGCCGCGGGACTGTCAGGGACGCCGGCTGGTCCCGGCTTCCTTCAGCTTCTTATTCACCTTCCTGGCGCAGCGTTCTGAGTCAACGTAGACCACTCCGTTCTCGGTGAACACCCGGCCCATTTTCTCGGTCTCCCCCCGGGTTCCGCAGATAGGGCAGGTGGAGAAGGTGGGGACATCGACAATCTTTTCGGCGCCCCCGGGTAATTCAAAGAGAGCAGTGGGTGTCTTCTCGCTCTTCAGCTGGCGTGTATCCACGGAGATGGTGTAGCGGGGAAGATCGGTAATGACAGTCAGCTTGGCTTTCAGCGGGATGCCCTTGATTCCACGGATCTTGTTGAGCACCTCTTCAGAGAAGACTCCAAGCCGGCGATACATTTCGAAATAGCTGTCCGAAGTCTCTGCCAGCTTTCCAGGGAGGGTGGCGGTGAGTACTGCATCGATAATGACGGTATCATTTTCGGTAACGGTGAGGCGTCTGCAGGAAAAACCGAGGTGGTCGGCCGCCTCCTTCCACTCCATCCTGACGTCCCTTTTTCCACCTTCACGGAGCCCCAGTTTTTTCATCGCGAGCTTACGTTCCCTCGCAGAGTAGGCACGCAGGATGCGCAATTGTTCCAGCTCGTGAACCCTTCGATTTCGCTGGTTCTCGTTTAGGTCTCCACTGTGTTCACGGTATTTCTTTCCACCGCCGGGGAAGGTGAAGATGGAGGTCTCTTTTTCTTTTCCGCAGTGCAAGAGGAAGACCGTGTCCAGCACCTTGTCTTTTTCCGGAGTGTACTGCTCCAGGCGCAGGCGCCGACTCTCCCCATCGATCCAGAGAACCTGGCGAACGGAGAGAGTCTTTCCAGATTCTCCTCCGGGAAGTCCGCTCGTGATCTGCTCGATTCGGATGGCGTCGATCTTCTCTGCCTCCACTGGCTGCGCGCGGACAGGCGCAGTGAGAAGAAAGACCAGCAGGAAGGCGGGCTGGAAGATTTTCGATAGTCTATCGGATTGCATTTTCAGCCATGGTCAGAGACTGGAGCTCGTTGATTTCCCATTCCCTCGCCCTGGTGTAGAGGGGGTAGGTCTTTTCCCGGGCCTGGAATTCAGCCGAATGCCTGATCCAGCGTCCCCGGGAGCGGTGGATGGAAAAGAGATCATGGAGAAGCTCGTGGTAGACGTTGTATTCCAGGTAGTAGTCCGGTACGCGTTCATCATCCAGGAGGCTGTTGATGATGATGGCGTTTCGTTCTCCTGGAGACGTCTCGATCCATTTTCCCATGAGCTTGATGGTCGGGCGCTTGGACCAGCCGATAGCCGGCCGGCTGCTGACCAGTCGGCGTTCGGGGACATATTTTCTGATCACTCTTCGAAGGGTTTTTTCCAGGTCGTAGATCTTTCCCTTGGGGGAGAAGGGGCCGGGCTCGGACATTGTCGCTATGGTCTGGTGCCGGTTCTCGCCAACGTAATCAAGGATCCGGGCTTTCAGGTTTTTCGCCTCGACCTGGTTCCCGCGGGTAAAGCAGAAGCGAATGACGTCTTCGAGGACCGAATCGGGCGCCTTGCTGAAGAGGACATGGAGTCTCAGTGTTCCAGAGCCTTGTCGCTGGCTCAGGGAGACGGGAGTATTCGAACTCCTGGTGAAGACGATATCGAGGTTGCCCGCCAGGACGAACTCCGGTTGGTGGCGCCAGAGCAGGGAACGGATTTTCCTCTCGGCGTTCGCCTCTCTGTCGGCCTGCGGTTTCAGCCGGGAAGGCAGGCCAGCGGCTCCACGCTCTCTCTCTCTTCTTTCCATACAGAAATCTTAGGGCGAATCAGCGGCCACCGCAAGAGATCGTGTCAGGGTTCAGCCGGCTGGGGTTAGAGCCTGAGCTTCTTGTCGAACTCGACATTCGCCTTGATGCGAAGAAGTATCTTGACCGCGGTCTCCGGCTCCAGGGGGCCCAGGCTTTTTGAGACGACCTTCTTGGAGTTGACCTCGGTTATGTAGCGGTAGGTTTCGCCGCTGGGCAGGAAGAAACCCAGGGGGGTCTTCAGGTCCTTGATGCCGTAGACAAAGTAGCTTCCCTCGCTCTTGCCTTCGAGTCTGCGGTGTTCTACGAACCCGGCGGCGGTCCGCTTGACCTCACTTTCCTCGATGGCGGTCTCGTAGACCTTGATCCATGCTGAGAGGACCTCGGGCCTGTCTGTGGACGGGGCTGCCATCGGTTTCGGTTCAGGGCTGCTTCCGCAGCTGGTAAGAAGAATCGTTGCCGCGGCCATTCCAAGCCATCCATTTATCGTTGTTCTCATTTTAATCTCTCTGTTCCGCAGGGTCGCCGGACTCGATGGCAAAGAGCCGATCGAGTTTTTTTCGCACAGATGGATCGGGAGGAGCCTGCCTGCAATATGCCGAAACGGCATCTCTGACCAGCAGCCTTCCATCCGCTCCATATTTTCCCAAACGTTGGTCTACCCATTCTTCCACTTCACCGGCCGACTTTCCAGCAGTGAGTTCAGAGACCAGCTTCGGCATGACCTCCTGCGAAAAGTCTTGTTTCCATTCCAACGGAACGAGATCGGATATCTCCAGCGCCCAGCGCGGCATGCTGATTCCGATTCGGTCGAGCCATTCGACGCAGAGGCCGAGAGCGAGCTCCCTGGCAGTGGCGTCCGTCTCGACTTTGCAGGAGCGGAGGTCTGCAATTGATCCTTCAGTCCCGATAGGAGGCGCGGAGACCTCGGCGTAGATCTTATGTTTCGGTTCGGTTCCGCTGGGCCGGGCGATGAGGCGGGCTCCATCGGCGAGTCTGAATTCGAGAATATTCCTGGCGACACGGTCGGACTCGCAGAGGATCGGTCCGAACGCTCCCTCTTCGTCCCTGTAATCAACCAGGTTTTCTACGGTTTGATCGTTGATCTGTCCAGGCGGTTTCTCCCGGAGGCTCTTCTGCGCGGTCCGGATGCTGACGTGTCCCCCGGCTCCGAGCATCACGGTCGAGACGTGTTGCGTCGATGTGTAGCCGAACTCCAGGTAGAGCTCGTCTAGGTAGGCGAGCAGGTTGCTGCCGCGGTCCTTGAGCGCCGATGTGAGCTCGGCGAGCAGAAGGGACGCGCCGGCTGCGTCCTTGTCGCGGATGTCGTTCGTGACGAGATAGCCATGCGATTCTTCCGTTCCGAGCAGGAAGTCATCCAGCGTCCCCTTGATCTTATCGAGATAGTGCCCCCTGGATTCAATGGTCGAGAGTACCTCGCAGATGTATTTAAAGCCGGTTGGGAGCTGGGCGACCGATTGCGCTCCGCGCTGGCGAACCATCCTGTCCAGCAGTGAGCTCGTGACCGTGGTGGAGACGCAAAATTTCCTGTGGATATCTTCGTCCGGGCAGGAGTCCAGCAGGTAGGCGGCCAGGAGGAGCCCGATCTGGTTTCCATCCAGGAAGCTCCAGCGGTTTTCAGCGTCGGGAGCCGTGACTCCAAGGCGGTCCGCATCCGGGTCGGTTGCCAGCGCGAGGTCAAGCTCGCCGTTCCTGGCGAAGCCGGTAACGAGATCCATCGATTCAGGAACCTCGGGGTTCGCCGTACGGAACGGAACCGTGGGGAATGCGCCATCCGGAGCAGCCTGTTCAGGAAGGCAGCTGACCCTGAAGCCGGCCTGGTTCAGAACCGGCTCTACCGAGCTGCCCCCGGTCCCGTGCAGGGGGCTGAAGGCCACCCTGGCGGAGCGCGAGGATGGGGCAATGGAAGCCTGGAGGTTTGCCTGGATGTACTGCTCGTGGATCTCCGGGGGGATGGTCTCTACCAGTCCATCCCGTACCGCGGCCTCCCAGGAGATGCTGGAGCTCTCGGTGGTGTTCTTGACGATCGCCGCCAACTCCTGGTCCAGGGGAGGGACCTCCTGGGCTCCGGCCGCGTTGTAGATCTTGGCGCCGTTGTCATCCGGGTGGTTGTGGGAGGCGCTGATGTTGAGGCCTCCCAGGGTTTCCAGTGACCTGATGGCGAAGGAGAGCTCCGGTGTCGTTACGTACTCGCCCTCTCCGCCTGGCGGGAACCAGGCCTTGATTCCGTTGGCCGCGTAGATGCGGGCCGCGATCCTGGCGAAATCTTTCGAATGCATCCCGAGCAAAGGATTCTCGATGCCCGGCTTGTAGACCTTTCGCAGATCGTTGAAGACTCTTACGTCGTAGGCGATGACCACGGACGGCCGGGCGGAGTCCTGGCGGAGCTTGAGGAAGTCGCAATGGCCCTGGATCGAGGTGCCGAGGGTGAACGGGTTGAACCTGTTTGATCCGAACCCAACGGGGCCTCGCCGCCCGCTGGTGCCGAAAGGGAGATGCTGGAAGAACGCATCAAAGAGCTGGTCGTATGATCCCGTCTGCAGCAGGTGATCCAGCTGGGGGATGGAATTCTCGAACCTGCCATCCAGGAGCCAGCTTTCGAGGTTTTCGATGGCATTCGCTCTGACGGTTTCCGGCACATCGATGAGGCTGAAACCGGCGCTGGTTTTGTCGATGAAATCAGGTACTGACATGGTTCTCAATCGTGCAGGCTGTGACGATTCGCTCCGAGAAGAAAACTCCGGACCCGTAATTCCTGCAAGCATCTTGTCGTATTTTATTTAGGTCTAAGGCGCTCAGGAGGGGCGAGAGACCGGTTTTTCAGAGGTTTTTCCGGTTCGGTTGGCCGTCCGAGTCAGCCACGGAAGCTATCGTATAGCTACTTTGTCGGGGCAGTCCTCGTTCATCAGTGTTCTGGTAAGGTTATGTTGCATAAATGTTTTGAGAAAAAAAAGGGTCCTGAATATACTGCTTCGCAAGCAGATCGGGAAAAGCACGCGGTTTCCGCATTCGCGGACTGTTGGGGAGATGGAAGGGTTTCCCTCTCAGGAGATAGCTGCGGTTTGTTTTCCTGGCAGTACCTGCCAGGAAAGTAAACAAGTGGGTCCCGGAAAAGTTGTTAGCTGAGTAAGCGGGTTGGCTTCTCGGCGGCGGCCTTGCCTGCTTTGCCAGAATATGAATGAAGAGTCATTGCTGGGAGGTTGCGTGGAGTAGTGTTTGCGAAAGGGCGTTGACCTGGAATGGTTTGGCAGGTCCTGGTCTTACGCGGAGGTAATGAGGACGGAAGGGGGCTTCTGTCCGGGTGGAATCACGTCAGGATTAGTGGAAGAAGTAAAGAGAACAATGTTATCAAGAGTTAACGAAAAGAAGAGCGCGGAACTCACAGTCAGGGAACTGGAAGAGCTCCTCGAACGGAAGAAGGGAAACGTCACGATCGCTGAACTCCTGAAGGAGCGCGACCGTTTGCGCCTGGAGATTCGGCGGATAGATGACCAGATTGAGCTCATCGAGAGATCTGACCCTGGCGGGGGAGCGAAGCCCAGGCAGGCAGCTTCCCAGATGGATGAATCCTTAAGCTCCACGATCTCTGCGCGGGGAGTTGCCGAGGAAGGCGCGGCCTATAGCTTCCTGGCCGGCAAGCGAAAGAACAACCTGAAGGATTATATCGCCCAGGTCCTCCTGCAGTCCCGAGGGCCGCTCTCCGCTTCCGAGATTCAGCGAGAGTTGCCGGGAGTCGGCTATATGTCCAGCTCGACCAATCCGAGATCTTTCTACAACACCGTTTTCCAGGCGTTGCAGCGTTACGATATTTTTGTCAAGGAGAGAAAGAAATATCGTCTCAGCGATGAGGCTCTTCAGGAGAACGGGGTGCGGGAGATCCTTCCTAAGAAGAAGACCAGGCTCAAAGACTATATCACCGATGTCCTGGGTAAATCTTCGACTCCCCTCAAGGCTTCTGAGATCGCCAGCAGGGTGGTGATCGCCGGCTATGATACCGACCTCGAGATGGAGGAATTGAATCAGCGGGTAGCTGGAACACTCAAGAAATATCTGAATAAGGACTTCGATTGGGACAGCCAGAGATATCGCCTGGCTGAGCGTTTCTGATTGTTGGGGTTTATCAGATCCATCCCGATGGGTCGTATAGTAAAATATTGCCTGCTTGAGACGAGAAAATACGGTTTGACAAGCAGGCGCCAACAAGTTAATTAAACCGACCTCTAAACTTATGGGGATGTAGCTCAATTTGGTTAGAGCACCGGACTGTCGATCCGGAGGTTGCGAGTTCGAGTCTCGTCATCCTCGCCAGTTTTCAGAGCCCTCGCGATTCAATCGCGGGGGCTTCTTTTTTGCCCCGGTTTCAAGCCGGGTTATAGACGCCCCCGGAAAGGCTGCTCAGCGCAATCGGACACGGGGAAAGAACTCCGGGATCATGAACCGCCAGATCCAAACGTTGCGCTGCTTGCGTGGGATGAGGTGGCAGGGGTTGATGCTCAGGGTCTTTGTCGCTCCTCGGCCGGTGTCATCGTCCGTCAGCAGGAGGCTGAGTCCGAAATTGAACCCGGCTGATGGGGGAGGGCCGGTTTTGAACAAAGGGAAGGAGGTCCATGGAAGCGCTACCTCGTAGATGGCGCCGCTCGAATCGGGCTTCTTCTTGACGGAAAAGAGTCCCTGGGGCTCGTCATCATCATCATCTTCTTCTTCGTTCTCGCCGTCGAGCCCTCCTTCCTGTCCGCCTTCCGCGCGCTCCTCTTCCTTGGCCTCCTTGCGGCGTTTGGGGATCGTCAGGCCGAGCGTCATCAGCTGGTCATCGCTTCCCTGGCGGTAGCCTCCATCTCCATCGGGGTCGAGGCCGATCAGGAGACAGTCGCCTTTCCAGTTCTCCGCATCCCGATCGTAGGCTCTGAGGATGTCATCTTCGACGTCGAGGGCGAAATAGAAGTACGATTCATCCCAGCCCGTGTAGAGGATGGCTGACAGATCTTCTTCTCCTTCCCACTGGCGGCTGAGCCCGGGGGCCGGGATCAGGTTGAGGTTGCGGGGAGCGGTCAGCAGCACCCTGTGAGCGTAGCTCCAGGAATCCTCCAGCCGGCCATCGATGACGGGCGGCAATTGGAGTTGGCGGGCGGTGATCTCCTGCGGATGGGTATGCTTCATCGCCTCCTGCTTGATTCCCTCGAGAAGGTAGGCGATGTCCTCACGGCCCTTCGTATTGTCCGAGCTGAGGAGACCCTCGGATTTCAGAGTCCGGTCGAGCAGGGCTACTGCCGAAGGATAGTCACCCGCCTGGAAGTACGCCAGGGCGAGGTCGATAACAGCTTTCGGTTCTGTGCGATCTTTGAGATATAGGTTGAGCAGCTCCATTCGTTCCCTGGAGGCGTTGGGCTGCTCCGGGAAAGCGGCACCGGTCATTCCGCAGCCTCCTCCATCTGTCAGGAGCACGAGGTGGCCGGATGCCACGGCGCTGCGATAGGATCTCTTCTCGGTCAGGAAGCTGCTGAGTGGATTGGGCTCGACAGCTCGCAGGAGTGTCCCCTTCACCCTGTCGTAGATGGAGATCGTCTGGCCGGGGTCAGGGAATATGATCGCGTTCTCCAGGATGTGAAGGTGTCGGTTTCGCATCCGGCCAAGGTAGGTCCCGAGGTGAATCTCCTTCTGGGGCCAGAGGGAGGAGATGCTCATACCCCGAATCCCCGGGATACGGCGAACCTCCAGGGCCAGGAGCTTCAGCCTGTCGCTGCCGTGAATGACGAAGAGCTGGTGCCCATCGCGGAAGATGGAAAAGTAAGAGGGCTCCTTGCCGAATTTTTCATAGATCCATTCGCGCTTTCCATTTTCGATGGAGAGTCCAGCCAGCGCGGGGATTCCCCCTTCCCTGGCCAGCACGGCGATCACCTCGTCCGGAGCCTCTGTGGAGTGGGCGATCTGCTCGATGGTGGTTCCTTCTGAGGGTTCAAAGCTCCACAGCACCGTCCTGTGGGCCAGGTCCAGCAGGAGCACGGCGCTGGTGAGAGGGAGGAGGCAGAGTCCCTTGCCAAGCTGGACGGGATCACCAACCTTCCTGGCGCTGTCGTAGGCCAGGGGTAGATTGAAGCTCTTTCGCTGGTTACCGTCTTTTGTCTCAAGGGCGGTGTAGCCGAGGTCGCGTTGGTTGAGCACGAAAACCTCATCTCCGGCAAGCGCGGGCCTGGCCTGGGCCGGATCGAATTTCAGCTCCTTCCTCCAGAGCTCGGCTCCGTTATGGTCGAAGCAATAGAGCTGCCGGTGGCTGCTGCTTAAGTAGACCCTGTCGGCTGTAACCAGGCACCCCCTGATTCTCTCGCTGAGCTGTCTGAAGACAGGCTGCTCGGCGCGAGGCAGCTTCTTCGTGCTCCCTTCGAGTGGAATGGACCAGCGGACCTTGCCTTGCTGATGGTCGACGGCGACGAGATTACGATGGTCATGAAGGATCAGCAGCTTGCCGGCGAAGGAGCCCCGGAGCTCCTTGTCGCCGCTCCTGGCGAAGCGGAAATTCCTGTATTGGATGGGGTCGATGATGTACCCGGGGATCATGGACAGGTTGATGGTCCAGGAGGGTATTCCTGTGCTGACATCTCTGCATTCAATGATTTCGCTGGCCTGGGTGAAGAAGCTGTTTTTGCAGCTTTCCGGGCGTTCGCCTTCCGGTTCCAGGAAGATCTTTTCAGGTGAAAGCAGGTCAGCGGGGGAGCGCCAGGCCATCCGCAGCGGCGTGTGCAGAAGCTGGTTGTCGGCTGGCCTGAGCTCAACCAGGCCGGGGTCCGCAAGACGCCGACGGATGTAGGATCCTACAGTATCGGAGGCATCCATGCCGGGAATCGGCTCCACCCGCTTGTCGGGATGCGTCGCCAGCAGCTCCTCGTAGAGCGCGCGGGTCTTCGTCCGTTTGCCGGCGCCGTAAAATATCTGGGCGGCCCGCAAGGCTGTCCGGACGGTGTCAAATCGCAGAGGGTAGTCATCCACATAGCCCAGAAGCGTTCTGGCTGCCCGGATCGAGTTGCCCCGGTCAAGATAGGAGATGGCCAGCTCCTTGTAGGCTGCCGCGGCGGCCTCGGTGAAGGGATAGAGACGGATGATCTCCCGGAGGCCATAGATCTCCCCGGATTTTCTGGCGGAGCGGAGCTGGGCGGCTGCTTTCGATTCGGTCTCCTGGAAGACCTCTCCGGGTTTCGGGACCGATTTCCGCAGGGAGCGGATTTCAGAGCGGATAAATTCTTCCGCCGGTATCTGAAGGAAACCATCTACCCTGTAAACGGACTTGTTTTCAGGTATGCCGGGCAGGCGGGGTTTGTCCGTTGCGGGGCGCTCGACATCGAAGCTGAGCGCATCGTGGAAGGCCGCCAGGGCCTCCTTTGATTTTCCAGCTTTTTTGAGGAAGAGACCAAGGGCGATATTCGCGCTGACCTTTCGCGCAGGATTGTTTTCAACGCGAGTGCGCATCTTCAGGAGCTCTTCAGCCCGCTTGGGCTCGGCTTCTCGAGCCAGCTGTTCCAGGGTCTCGGCGGTGGCCAGCTGGACCCCGTCGAGCTCGGAATTGGCCGGAGGCGGACTGGGCCTGGTCTCGGTCCAGGATTCCAGGGTGTCGATTCCACCCTCCAGGTCTCCTGACCGTAACCTCAGCCGGGCGAGTTCCAGCAGGTCGCGGGAGTCTCTCTTCTCTTTTTTCTCGAGCCGGCCAAGGTCGCTCCTCAGGTCACTATAGGCTACGAATCCGCCGGGGTGGATCACCACGAGGCGATTTTCAGCCAGCAGCATATTTCCGCCGGCCTCGGGAAAATCCCAGAGATCACGTGATAGCAGCTTTCCGTCGAGAGCTGAGAGCTGCAGCAGCGAGCGTCTGCCGCTCAGGAGGATCCTGCTGCCGGCAAGGAGGCCCCGTCCCTGGGGGTGAATGTTCGGGTCAAGCTCGAAGCTCCAGAGGATCTTTCCGCGGACGGTACCCGAAAGTCCGACAGCGCTGACCCTGGACCCA
Source organism: Planctomycetes bacterium UBA1662 (assembly GCA_002320775.1). Lineage (GTDB taxonomy): Bacteria > Planctomycetota > UBA8108 > UBA8108 > UBA8108 > UBA8108. The sequence goes on along the minus strand of DCKY01000061.1, from coordinate 23,008 downwards.
GCAAGAAAACAGGCGGTAGTGTTTCGGCCGATGAGACTTGAGTGTTCTTCTCGTGAACAGCTCCAGGTGGTCGTTCCATCGGAGGCGCGAATTGAAAGAAGCCGGGTTGAGTCCTGCGGCGCCGCGATGACATCGCCGTTTCCGGCCGGGATGAGAGCGTTCGGATGCCAGCGGTTCTCATCTCGAATCGATTCCTTGAGACCGCTGGGAGAGAGAGAGTCGTATTCTTTAATCCAGGAGATCGTTCCGTCCTCAGCGTCGACACTGGAGATAAATCCATGGTTGGCCAGGTAGAGAACGTTGTGCTCGATGACCAGGGGAGGCGAGGGGGTTGAGCCCAGTCCCAGGAAGTCAGCGTTATCTTTGCTTCCGAGGTAGGTTTTCCACAGCAGCTCTCCTTCTCCATCAATCCTCGCCAGGTAGCAGAGAACCTGTTTTTCAGCCCTGACGTTGATTGGCAGGATGAGTCCGCCTCGATGGGGCGTACCGGCGGAGGGAGCTATGCCCTGGGCCGCCTTCCTGTCGTCGCTTCCGGTTTTTCGAGGAGCGCCTGTCGACAGGTTCAGCTCCTGTGTCTCAGGGTCGTAGGTGAATTCGCGCTTCCATGCGAGCTCTCCCGTTTCGAGAGCCAGGGCCTGGAGGGTGTTTCCATGAATGGCGAAGCAGGTCTCCCGGTTGCTGACGGGTGCGCCCGGTTGGAGGTAGCCAGGCGTCCGCGCCCCGAGCGCCGCCTGCCAGCGGGGTCTTCCCGAGGAGAGGTCGAAGGCGGTCAACTGCCGCTCATGCTGCAGCAGAGCTACTCCGGCTGTGAGGGTCGGATGGTAGGGGATCGGGATGTCGATCCCACCCTGGTCAGCCCCATCTCGGGCCGTTCTTCGCTCGCCTACGAACCGCCGGAAGTCCTCTTCGCTTGACTGTTGTCGCCACAGGACCCTGCCAGGCCTGAAACTCTCCTGTGGAGAGTGAATGCCGCGGCTGTAGGAGACCGGATCGAGGAATGGACTGAGGGCAGAGCCGGGCGCGCCGGGAGGCTGTCCGATGGATTCGGGGGGGATTTTAAGCAGGGCGGTTATGGTGGTTTCGAGCGGCAGGGTTCGAGCTTCGGCGGCGCTGGCGTCCAGGATGTCCTTCAGCTGTTCCTGGTGGCGGGAGAAGGAGGCGGCATCCGTGAGCGCCAGGTCCGCCTGCAGGGCTGATATGAGCGCCCTGGATTTTTCCTCTGGAGAGAGACTTGTGATGCCTCCCGCGCCAGGCTGGAGCAGGCGCCTGCTCCAGCGGCTTGCGGCAGGCCAGTCTCCCTGAAGTATTCTGTAGCCGATCTCTTCCCGCAGTACGATGTCGGCGATCTTCGTTTCGGGGAAATCTCTCAGGATCCGGTGCCTTAGCAATGCGCGGGAACGATCTGTCAGAATCGCCTCGGTGTCCTTCGAATAGAGGCTCCAGAGTCCTTTCAGAACGGCGTCAACGCGTTCGTCCAGCCGCTGCTGCCATTGAGCCGGAAGGAGAGGCCTGAAACGTTCAAGCGCCTTTCTGACGCCCAGCGAGACGCCCGCATCGTTTGAGACCACCAGGTTGATGGAGGGCTTGTCGAGCAGTCCAATCCAGGTTTCGAGTCCTTCGGTAACACTCTTCCAGTCTTTCTCGGCCGAGCGTTCCTGCAGCTCTTGCCAGAGCACCTGGAAGTCTTGCGAGGTGGGTGGAAAGAGTCCCGCTGACTCATCCTGCTGGGACCTGAGCGGGCCGCCGGGAGCGAGGACCAGGAGCGCTGTGCAGAGCGTCAGGGCTGAATTGCTGGGTACTCGCATGAATCCCGGGAGCTTCCTGGTAAAAGTGGCCGATTTGCGGCTTCAAACCGAATCAGAACCCACATTTTTTATAGGGAGGGTTGTCCCGGTCGTCAAGTCCTGCCTGTGGATCAGGAAGTATGTTTCCCGGATACCTCAGGTGCTGAGGTCAACGTCCAGGGAGCGCGAGACGGCATTTTCGATGGCCGCCTGCCGTTCTCGGCGGGGACTGTTGTAGACATGACTGAATACGGCTGAGAGGGTTTCGACTGGCTGGGTTCCTCTTCCCGGGAGCGAGAGGTCTTTGTAAAAGAGCATCAGCAACAGGTCTTCACCCGGCTCTCCGTTGAAGGGGACATTCAGCACGCCGGACCAGCCCGGGCCAGGCGCCTGCGGCGATCGGTTCTGTCCGTCGGAGCGCCAGAGGCTGCGGGGGGCTTCCATATCGATGGATCCCCAGCTCTGGAGGCATTGCCAGGCGCCGCCGTCCATTTTACGGATGACCAGCGCCGCATTCGCTTCGAAGCCCCTCTCGAGGGTCTTCCAGGCCAGCTCCTGGCCTTCCTGTGATTGCAATCGGCTGCCGGCGAGACCGGCAAGTGTTTCAAGAAGCTCGCTCCGGGACAGCTCTCTTCTCTCAGGTACTTCGGGCTTTGATTCTTCCGGCTCCGCGCCGGCGGGAGCGGCGCCGGCTCCGCCATCGGCCATTACCGACCTGACTGTTTTCAGCAGGTCCTCTTCAAAGTCAAGGATGGGTTTGGTTATGTAGTCCATCGCGCCAAGGCGAAGGGCCTCGAAGGCGTTGTCCATGCTGTTGCAGCCGGTCGCTATGATGACCTGGACGGCCGGGTCGGCCCTCTTCAGTTCACGGAGGACTTCGAGTCCATGCATTCCGGGCATGACGAGGTCCAGCAGTACGAGGTCGATGTCATCGCCCTGCCGCGCGAAGATATTCAGGGCCTCGCCGCCGCTCGCAGCGGCGGAAACCTCAAAACCATTGCTCTCAAAGTAGAGCTCCAGGGCATCCCGGATAAAGGCCTCGTCATCGACCAGGAGAATGTGGGGCAGTCCTCCATCTCCGTTCAACGCGCTTTTTTCCGGTCTCTGCTTCATGCCTCTACCGCCAGGTTGAGGATTGTCGAGAGATCATCGAGCTTGAATGGCTTGAGCAGGTGGGCGTGGCAGCTTTCGAGGATCTCTTCGGGTATGCTCTCCGCCAGGTTGCCTGTACAAAGGATGATCCTGGACCGGGGGTCCGCCTGCTTGAGCCGCCTGAAGGTCTCGATTCCATCGCTGGAGTTCTTCATGCAGACGTCGAGGATGATGAAGTCGAAATCCTGTGTGCGACAGACCTCGATGGCCTCTTCGCCCGTGGATCGACAGACGACATTGTCGGTTCCGAGGAAGTCGCTGAGCATCTGCCTGATCTGTTCTTCATCGTCGATGACCAGGATGCGGTGATTTCCCTCACGGTTTTCCAGCGTCTCCGGGTTGCCGGAAACCGCTGGAGCGGCTCCGCCGGCAGCCTGTTCGGATACCGGCAACGTGATCGAGAAGGTTGTGCCCATGTCCGGGGCGCTCTCCACTGTGATCCGGCCGCCCCGCGACTGGATGATGTTGTAGCAGACCGACAGTCCAAGCCCGGTGCCTTCCTGCCGTCCGCCTCCGAGCGCTCCCTTCGTGGTGAAGAAGGGGTCAAAGATCCTGTTCAGGTTCTCTTCCGGGATGCCGGATCCCGTATCGCCAACGGTGATCTCTATCATTTTTTCAGGCCCGGATTTCTTTACCGACAGCGTGATCTCCCCCCTGGCCTCAATCGCATGGATCCCATTGATGAGGAGATTCAGGATGACCTCCTGCAGCTGTCCGGCGCTGATGGCGGCGGTGGGAACCTTCTGGATATCGAGCGAGATCTCGATGCCATTGGATTCGGCTTCTTTCTTGACCAGGCAGAGAGCGCCGTGGATGACATCCTGTACATCGCAGGCGGAGTTTTCTTCTCCTTTGCGGTTGTAGGATGAGAGGCTTCCGGTCAACTCCTGCGCCCTCTGGGCCTGGGTGAGAGCCACCTCTACCAGCTGCGGCATATATTTCGGGTTCTTCTTGGCGAGCTGGGCGTACCCTGAGATCCCGGCCATGATATTGTTGAACTCATGGGCGATTCCCGATGCGAGGAGTCCTATGGTGGCGATCTTCTCGGTTCGTACCAGCTCGTACTGTGACTCGACCAGCTGGCGGTTGCGCTCGGTGAGCTCATCTGTGGCGCTCTTCAGGCGCAGTGAGGAGCGGATCCTCGCCAGCAGTTCCGGGTGCTTGAACGGCTTCGGGATGAAGTCGTCGGCGCCGGCGTCAAGGCCTTCGATCCGGTTGTCGACCGAACCTTGCCCGGTCACCAGGAGAATCATCATTCCCCGCGTGGCCTCGTCGCTTTTCAGTTTTCTGCAGACCTCGATTCCATCCACTCCGGGCAGAATCCAGTCGAGCAGGATGAGGTCTGGTTTTTCCAGGCGAGCGACCTCCAGGGCCTTCTCTCCGCTCTTCGCTGTCAGCGTCGAATAGCCCTGCAGTTCGAGGAGACGGGAGATCGCTCCGAGAAGCTCTTCGTTGTCGTCAACGATCAGGATCTTTCCCGGCTCGGCAGCCTGGTTTTCTCTTACAGTTTCGGTCATGCGCTTTCATCTCCGGACGGCTGAGATTCTGTCTTTTCACGATCGAAGTTCAGATTCGAGTCCAGGGTTTCCAGCAGCACGTTGGCGTTCGTGATGATGTGCTCGACATCCTTACGAACAGCAGCCGTCAGGTGTTCGTCCATCAGGATCAGCTCGGCGTAGCAGAAGACCGCGTTGAGGGGATTTTTCAGGCTGTGGGCAAGGCTCCTCATGCTCTCGCGGTGGCGAAGCTCCTGGTGCGAGGGATCAAGCAGGATAGACTGCCATCTCGTCATCGCCCGGATGCGGCAGTCCAGCTCTTCCCGTCTTCCCGGGAGTACGACAAAATCAGCGGCTCCGTTTTCAATCCAGCGCCGACCCTCTTTTTCGTCGCTTACCGCAGCCAGGGTCAAAGGGGGGAATCCCTCTCTTTCAAGAAGGCTATCCAGGTCTTCAAGCCTGAGGAGGTCCGCATCGAGCACGATGCAGAGCGAGGACGAGACTTGCCGGCGACTTCCCAGCAGGCCTTCGATGCTGCTGTATTCGTGTACCTGCAGCGAGCGAAGCAGGCTGCTGGCCGATCGCAGCCGGCCGGCCGGATCGATCAGGGCTAATATTCTATCCTTCATGACTTGTTTCCCCTGTATGTCAATGCACACAAAGAAGATAGAGGTTTTGACATAAGCTCCCCCGGGACCGGTCGATTCACCCGATTTCCCTGCATAGAAGATTACGATGCAGAGAATATCGGGGCAAAAGGGGGCCTGTAGGGCTTGAGCAGGGCTCCAGGGGCGGTTTACCGGCCCCTCGGTCGCTTACTTAGAGCAGCGCCTGGAAGTCCGGCGGCAGGGGAGCGGCCAATTCGATGTCCTGTTTCAGGCGCGGATGCCAGAACCGGATCGATTCAGAGTGCAGCAGGTAGCGAAGAGGCCAGTCCCGGCGTTCCGGTCGTTTCCCTGGAGAATCGCCTCCGTAGCGTTCGTCTCCCGCGATCGGATGACCGACAGCTGCCAGGTGGATGCGGATCTGGTTCTGTCGTCCCGTGCAGGGAACACAGCGAAGCAGGGTGTGATCTCCATAGCTGTCGAGCACGGTAACGAGAGTCCTGGAATCTTTCAGGGGTTCCTGCTCAAGGGCGGATTTCAGGCAGCGGCCCTCGCCGATGGGTATGTCAATCTCGTTGCGGTCGGGCGGGAAGAGCCCATTGGCAAGAGCCAGGTAGCTCTTTGACACGGTCCGTTTTTCAAACTGCTGTTGTACGTCCCGGTGGACATAGTTTTTTTTCCCGACGACAACCACTCCCGTGGTGTCCCGGTCCAGCCGATGGCAGAGCTTTGGAATGACCTCTTCCTGGCCTGCATCGGTGGAGTGATAGCGGTGATGGAGATAGTTGATCAAGGTGTCGTAGACATGGCGGCCAACCGGATGCACGAGCATCCCAGGCGGCTTGTTGACCACCACGAGCCATTCGTCTTCGTAGATGATATCGAGCTTGCGCTCAGAATAGTCATCAGGCAGTCCGAGACCGCTCGACAGGCGTATCTCGACCACATCGTCAAAATGAACGCGCCGGCTGGCCTTGGTCTTTTCACCGTTGACAGTCACTCGTCCATCCTTGATGAGACCCTGGAGGCGGTTGCGCGATTTCCAGGCGAGGTTGCTGACAAGAAAACTGTCGAGGCGTTGGGGCTCTCCTGTCTTGACCACCATCGTGAGGTGATTTCTTTCCTCCGAGAGGTTTCTTCCGCGACCGATCAAGAGCTCTTCTCCAGGGAAGGTTCGCCGGCGCTCTCGCTTGAGGGAGATGTTTGCTCCGGCAGACACGTGTTCAATTCAGTTCTGGTCACGTCAGGTCCGAAGGGCAAGAACAAAGGGTTCGTAACTGTAGGGAATGTCGTATCGTTTCGCCAGCTCCCTGATCTCAGCGTGGTATTTCTCGTAGATTGCCTGCAACTGCTCCGCGAAGTTTCCATCGCAAAAATAGGTACGGCAGCCGAGCGGCCTCCTCTCCCGCTCGACACAGCGGCCATCTTCCCAGAAGGGGCAGAGTGCGTTATCGGGGGGGAAGGGCTCGGGGTGTTTTTTCCTGACGTATTCAAGCTCCAGGCTGGAGGCGAAGAGAGTGTGGTCGACTTTCTCAAAATCACAGCAATCTCCGCGCAGCCAGCACTCGACTCCGCTCTCGCTGATCTCTTTGTCGACACGTCGATAGAGTTTTTCGAGAGCTTCGAAAGCTTCGGCAGGCGGTCGATTTTTCGGTTCTTTCCGCTGTTTCGGATGGCTCGATTTTTGAGTCATAAACCCGATTATGTGCTTTTTTGCCAACCTATGAAAGAAGCAGTCATTAAATGAATAGTGCTGAGTGTCAGGATATCTGACAGGTAGCGGGTCGATGCCGCTTCTGAGCTTATAGCACTATCTTCAGTAAATTAAACGGGTTAGGGAGAATAATTGAGAGATGGAACAGTACTTGCGTATTTGTAGCCTTCGAGCCCTAGGCATTATTCAGCCAGGATGGGCTCCAGCACCCGACAGATTTCGGGATCTACCTGTTTCTATTCAAGTTATCGGCTCATTTATTCCGAAAAAATATAGAGTGTAGCAGTCTTTTTTGCCGCGATGGCTCAATTGGTTGGAGGAGTCCTTGGTAGGGCCACGATCATCGCTGAGGAGAAAGCTTTATTGTTTCTTACAGTGCATCACCTGCACTGTTTGCTGTTGGTGCATCATTGCGCAAGCCTCCCCCTGGCAGGGGTTAGAGCGCGAGGGTGTTTCCATAATGCGGGGGGCAACTGAGGCTTATGGCAAAGCTTACGACTGCTGGTCAGAGATAGAGAGTCTGGCTGTAAAACTCGCAGAGCCGAGCTTGAAGCAGACCTCGAGGGCTCGTCGTCTTAATCTGGCGGTCAGTATGCTTGATTCGAATGAATTCAGCGTACTGGCTAAGGGTGGCGACGACCCTCTGAGGGTTCCTGTCCTGGTTACCAGGGCAGGGCGGAAGATCGATGGGAAGGAGTTGGGAGAGATCATCAGGATCCTCTCGCTCGTTCGCCAGCGTTATCCTCTCCAGCACAATGCCGAGGCCCGGGATCTCCCACTGGTCTACGAGGCCCTGGCGGTACTGCACGGTATTCACGGTGACAGCATCCAGCAGAGGGCGGATGCGTGTTTTCGAAAAGCCCTCGCGGCCATCGAGGTGAACTCGCGGCCTTCCCCTGAAGGAGCTGCCGCCGCGATCAGGCTCCAATTCATGCTGCGTGATTTCAAGGGGGCGTGGACTTATTCGACTCTCCATCAAGACCTTCTTGAAAAGGCAGACAGGGACACTCGCCTTCGTACCCTCGCTCTGCTCGCCCGGGCCGCGAAGTTTCTCGGCTACGGCGACAGCCTCCTCTCCATCAGGGCGCAGATTAGCGCCCTGGGGGGCAAGGCGGAGCAGGCCCCAAGGCCGCGTTCCCGTTTTGCCGGGCTCTCGGTGGGCTCGCGCGCTGAGCTGACCCTGGTCGCCAGCGGGGTGGTTCGCCTGCTCGCTTCCTGCGAATTGCAAAAGAGGGACAGGGCTCTCCTGGCCTTTATAGCCTCCCTGTCCGCTCTCGAATTGGGCGAGTATGCGTTGGCCAGGGAACTGCTTGAAGTTGATCTCGCTGGGCTGGGTTATCCCTGGCTGGAGGCCGCGGTCACTTCCCGGGCGGGTATGGCCTGCGAACTGCTGGGCGATTTCGAGGGGGCGCTCCATTTGCTGAAACGTGCCCGCGTGCTGGCTGTCTCCAGCGGGGCAGCGGCCTTTGTCGCGCGTCTTGACCTGAACGAGGCCGCGGTGCTCATGGCGTTGGGAAAACCGGTCGTCGCGGGTGAGCGGGCCCGGGGGTTGGTGAGAAGCCCCGCCGCTCCCCTCGAGGTCAGGATCAGGGCGCGCATATTGATGGGGGCGGCCCTGTATGAGCGGGGAAGAAGTGAGCCGGAACGCCTGTCCCAGGCCCTGAGGGTCTTCCATGCCGTGGATCGTGAGCTGGACGCCGATGTGGCGAGGAAGCTGCCGGGGAAGCTGGAGCTTGAGCTGACCAACTCGATCTACCAGGCGAACATCCTGCGCAAGCAGGCCTGGGCTCTTGGCGGTAAAGAAAAGACCGACCGGTATCGCAAGGCGGTCAGCCTGCAGGATGATGCCATGCGGCGCGCCGGAGAGGCTGGGAATACCAGGCTTTCGGCTATCGCCGGATCCAATCTCGGGGAGCTTTACCTCGAGTCAGGATCTTATGAAAGCGCGGAAAAGTTTACCCGGTGGTCGCTCGACAGGGCGGTTGATTCCGGGCAGTTTGAGACTCAGTGGAGATGCCACTGGTACCTCGCGCGCATAGCCGAGAAGATGGGGCGAAGAGGCGAAGCTGAAGAGCACCTGGGCGAGGCGGTTCGGATAGTGGAATCCTACCGCGCGAGGATCCTGGACGTGGAGTCGAAGACAGGATTCATGACCGACAAGCTGGATATGTATCGCTATCTCGTTCGTCGTGAAATGAGCGGAGGGCGAGCGGCCCGCGCCCTGGAGTTCGCGGAGCGTTCACGAGCCCGCGCCCTGGTCGAGTCCATGGGCTGGAGGTTCGTTACGCTGGCTGATCCTGACGGCAGCAGGCTCTATCGCCAGTATGTTTCACTCAACGGCAGGGCTAACCTTTCTGGGGGCGGTGGCACCATGAGCTTGCTCGGGGTCAGGGGGGCGCGTGAAGATTTCAATGCCCTGCGTGAACACCTGGCGGCAGTCAAGCAAAGGCTTCAGCATGCGGCGCTCAAGCAACCTCTGCTCGGGTTGCTGGTAGACGGGGCGCCCGCTACGGCGGCCGAGATCATCGCGGAATTGCCGGAGGATACAGCCTTGCTGGAATACTTCTCGCTGGGCGATTCCCTGGCGGTCTTCCTCGTCCAGGATGAGAAGGTCACCGTGGCCGAGTTGAAGGTTAACCCTCGCAAGCTGGCGGATACCGTTCGGCGTTACCTTGCCGGTTCCGCCGCGGACCAGGCGCTCTCCAGTGAACTCTACAAGCAGCTCCTCTCTCCCATCGCGGCGCGGGTGAAGAAATCACGCGTCCTGATCATTCCCCATGGTTCTCTTCACAGGCTGCCGTTTGAAACCCTTACGGGGCCGGGAGGTTTCCAGGTTGAGAAATGGACCATCTCGTATCTCCAGAGTGCGAGCTTGCTGAGGTATCTTCGTTTGAACTCGGTGCGAGGCGGAGCCGGGGGACCCAGCGTTGGGCGGAAGCCGCTCAAGCTGTTAGCCCTTGCTGATCCGGACACCGATTACGACCGGGACGGGAAACCGAATAAGGTGAGCCTGGTACACGCCCGCAATGAGGTCGCGGCTTTTTCTCCCGGCTTCCGTGAGAGTGTCGTGTTGAGCGGTATCCAGGCCAGGGAGAGCGTCATTGCGGCGCTGTCGAGGGGGCAGGATGTTATCCATTTCGCCTGTCACGGCGAGTTCTATCCAGCCAGGCCATGGGAGTCGACCCTGTTTCTCGCTCCGGGCGGGGAGGGTTCGAAGACCAGTTCGCGTGATGGCCGGTTGAAGGCCTGGGAGATCTACGCGATGGATCTGAAGGGGAATCGGCTGGTGACTCTCTCCGGCTGCGAGACGGGCCGAAATGAAATCCAGGGAGGAGATGATCCAGTCGGGTTGGCTACCGCTTTTTTGCATTGCGGAGCCGGGGCCCTGCTGGTGAGCCTCTGGAAGGTGGAGGACGCGGCAACTGCTGAGTTGATGAGCTTGTTTTACGATTATTGGATTCGCCGCGGCAGGGATCGCGTCGATGCATTGCGACAGGCGAAGCTCGCGATGTTGAAGGGAAAATACAGTCACCCGCGTCAGTGGGCGGCCTTCGTATTCGTCGGAGACCGTTGATCATGTGCTTGAAGGCCGCCTGCGGGTGAAAGGAATATGAAAGTGAAGAGAACCAAGGAGTTAAGAATGAACACCAGAGGAACGAATCCTTCAGGTTGGTTCGGTGCGTTTTTTCTGCTTTGCGCGATAGCGGGCGGAATCGTAGTCAGCTGCAAAACCACCGAGCCTCCGGTCGGAGCGCAGAAAGATGAAGGCGCCGCAACGGAAGAGAGCGCCTCGCTTCCGCAGTTGTCCGAAAAGCCGGTTGCCGGGGAAGATCCCATTGAACAGGGGGCTGTCGTCGAAATCGGTGAAGGGGAAGGGGAGACGCCGTCCGCTATTGAGTACGGGCCGATTGCCGAGCCGGCTCCAGTTCCCCCGCCAGCGGTCGAGAAGGACGAGGTTCCCTCTCCAGTTCCGGCCGCTTCGCCGGCCGCTGAGGTCAGCGAAATCGCTGATGCTCCCGCGGCAACCGAACCGGAAATCGTCGCCACGGCTGACTCACCGCTGGAGGACAGCCGCGCCCTGGCGCTCCTGGAAGAGCTGAATCTTCATCGGCCGGCTGTTTCACCCGGCGAGTCTGCCGCATCGCCGTCACTGGAAAAAAAGATCGAGCCTGGCGAGGGCCAGTCCGCAGCGAACGAAGAGGTCAAGGTGCCATCGCCGGTTGTCGCGTCTCCCGAGCCAGAGGCGCCGGCTGGGAGCGGGGTGGAGATACCGGAGATCGACAAAGATGTTCTGGATGCGTTGAAGAGGCTGAAGACTGCGCGGGGGAAGGCTCCTTCAGCTCCCGAGAGCGCGGCGGTGCAGGGAGTCTTACCCGAGGAGAAGAAGGAGCTTCCCGTTTCCGATCCAGCCCCGGCAGCAGGGGGGCGGAAGGAAGAGCCGGCACTCCGCAGCGGCGAGCCCGCGCCCAAACCCGCTCCGGTCCCTGCGAAGGCTGAGCCCGCGCCTGAACCCGAGCCGGTCCCCGTGAAGCCGGCGCCCGCTCCTCGCCCCCAGGGCTATATCACCTTCAAGACGCTCTTTCATAAGGGCGCCACCGAGGCGATCAGTTTTGTCGAGAACGTCAAGCCGGACTGGATTGAGAAAGGCCACTTGCGCAAGGTCGAGGGAAAGACACGCTCGCTGGTGATCTTCGGAGAGACGGAGGCTCCCACTGATCCCCTCACCCTTAAGATCGTGGATATGCTCGATCGTTATGACCAGCTTGACCTTGAAATCAAACGCGAGGTTCTGCGGCCGAAGTATGTAGGCGCTCGCCTGGCGATGGACGCCTTGCTGATGTCTGGCATCTGCAATGTGTGGCAGCTGACTCCAGCAAGCGACGCTCTGACCTGGAAGGAAGGGAGCAAGCAGAGGACCTTGTCACGCACGACCGAGATGTATGTAGAGAAGGGGGGCGGTATCGCCAATTCGCCCTTGTCCGCGGCTCCGCAGATCCCATTTGTCTATGACATGCCGAGCAAGGACGCGGTTGCGATGCCCACAGGCTATGGAGGCGACAGCAACAATGGATCACTGGTGATGACCTTTGACAAGGCCTCATCTACGGAGATGCGCGGGGGGATGATGACGGTCGGTACAGCTGAAGATCTCGAGAAGATCAGGGCTTTCGTGGAAACCATCGATGTGCCGGCTCGAAGGATCATGATCGAGGTGCAACTCATCGAGCTCGAGGCGAATAAGCTCACTGATTTCGGTATCGATTCCGTCCAGTTCGGTGGTGGTCACGCTCTCGGCTCCGCGGGTCTGCCGCTGCCCGGCGAGGCTGTCGTCCAGCCGGGAATCCCTGGCGCGCGCGCTGAGGGTTCCTTTGTACCCGATGTGATGAACGAGGGGTTGAAGCTGCTCTTTGATGATAGCAGCCTGGATATCCAGGGGAGGTTTATGGCTGCTCTGCATATGCTGGTGCGGGAAGGCGAGGCCAAGGTACGGGCTCGGCCGAAGATCCTGACCCTCGATGACCGTGTCAGCGCCCTGCATCTCGGTCGTAATGTTCCGACCTTTAATTCGACGGGAGTCACTCGGGATACGACCAACGGTAACCTGATCAACGAGGTTCAGAGCGTGGGTACCGTCTACTCCGGCATTACGCTTCACATCCGGCCGCGAATAACCGGAGGGAAAGATGACCGTATCGCCCTCCAGTTGGAGGTCATGGACAACCAGATCGTCGGACGCCAGAGAGTCTTCGAGACGGATCTCGCAGGAATCCCTGAGGTGATCAAGCGCCAGTATATCGGCGAGTGCGTAGCTCACAATCACCGTCCGATCATTCTTGGCGGGCTAATCCAGGAGCAGGAGATCGATACGGTTAACAAGATTCCCTTCATCTCTGATATACCCTATCTCGGAGACCTGTTCCGTCGAACAGTGACCCAAAAGGAGAGGCGGGAGGTGATCATTGTCGTGACTCCTCATATTCTCAGCGAGGAGGGGATCGATGCTTCTGCCACACCGAAAGAGAGCATGCACTTCGATACCTTCGATAGCGTTCTCTTCAATGACCGGCATATTCTCAAGGGAGGAGATGTTCTCGGACTTGATCCCATTAACAGCGTCCCAGCCATCGGTCCTGACGGCAAGCGCTTTAGCGAGATGGACGTGGTGGACCTCACCCTTCTGAACATTGTCAAAAGAAGACAATTGGTTACCAAGCTCGAGTTGCTGAAGGATTATCTCGGTGGTGAGGAGCTGTCGAAGCTCACCTGGATGCAGCGAAAGTGGCCGGAGGGAACCGTTCAGGACTGGCCCGAGGAAGACAAGCCGCTTTTCTTTAAGGTTGCGGCGATCTGTATTGAAAACCTGAAGGAGCTGAATCCGACCCTCAGCTTTGCTGAGCTGAGTCTTCCCCGCAGGGAGATCGTGCTGCCGAATTCCCCGTACAACATCAGCCTGTCCTACGACAAGGTCCAGCGTGTACAGAGCCTTGGGTTGCAACAGGTGTTCAGGGGTGAGAGGGTCGAGCTCGAGGCGGCTCATATCGAGCTGGTGCGCCGGGCTAATGGGCACAGCATGAGGGCCTTCGGTGCTTTCCTTAAGCGGCAGAAGCGCAAAGACGGGGCTACCGGGCGCGAGGCCGAGGACCACGGCATCTTTAAAGATGAGCTGCTTCGTCTCTACAGCGGGCTGGGTAAGGACTCCTCCGCTTTGAAGGAGCTTCCCTACACCGAACTCTTCAGCGCGATAGAGAAGGAGAATCTGTCTTTTGACAGTATCGCGACCTTCCTCGCGACGAATATGAAGGAGCGCTACGACATAGAGGGAGCTCCTGATGTAGGTGCGTTCCCGGCTGATCTGGAAGCCTTCCTGAAAACTACCGTTAGCCTGAAGAGCCGTGCGAAGAAGCTGCAGGACCTCGAGGATCGCTGGCTCCTGGTGAACACCGACGAGGAGGACGAGTAATGGTCCGTTCCCGGACGCTATGGCCGGCACTTCTCGCGATTGCTGTGCAGGCCGGTTGCTCCTCGACACCTGAAGAAAAGCTGACTCCTACCGATTGGTTGCGGGAGAACTCAAGCGTGCTGCGAGATCTTGAGAGCTTCGAGAAGGGGAGGCAGCAGCGGGCCATCGTTCGCCTCAAGAGTCTCGGGGCTGATCGAGGCAGCGCCGTGGTGGTCGCCGTGCTGGCGGATTCCCAGGTTGACTACCGAGGCGAGGTGCTCCTGGCCCGTCTTCTCGCCGATTGGAGAGACAAGAGGGGTACCAGCTACCTGTTGAAGTACCTGAAGCATCAGGACCAGGGGGCTGTGGAGATTGCCAGCCAGGGACTCCTGGCCTTTGATGGCGACCCCTCGGTCATCCGGGCCCTGCTTGAGATGTTGCAAAGTCCATCAGTTCAGCAGCGGTTGGCGGCTGTAGGGGTGCTCTCTGAGATGGGGAGTGAAGAATTGATGGGGCGTTTTCTGGAGCTCTACCGAAAGGAGGGCGAGAAGCTGGTGCGGGGGGCTCTGGTAAGAACAGTCCTCCAGGGGAAGCATCCCCGCCGGGATGAGTTTCTTGTTGAGACCTTGCTCGATGCCGACCTCGCTATCAGGGAGATGTCCTGGGGAGCCTTGAAGAAGCGGGCTCGGTTGCGGGAGGTTAAATATGAACCATCCGGGGGCGAGGCCGACAGGGCGAAAGCCGTTAGCAACCTGAAGCGCTGGATTGCAGAGAACAGGTGAGAGGGCAGCTCTCTCGCCCAGAGGCAGACAGCTATTGCTGCGTTGTTTCTTTTCAATAATCATCTATACTGACCATTCAGGTAGTGGCTGTGGTTTGCGGTTGTCCGATTTCATTGTGTTTGAGAGATCGGATGCTTCTGGTTAACCAGGAGAGGGATTTCTATGAGTAATGAGGTCTGGAAAGAGTTCGCGGCGCACGAGGTGACGCACAGCGTTGCGCACTATCTCACCACCATCCAGGAACTCAGGCAGTTGAAGGGCTACGCCATACTGAAAGATGTGGCAGATGATCTGCAGGTGACCAAGGGGTCCGCGTCTGTTCAGATCAAGAATCTCAAGGAACGCGGCCTGGTTACAGAGATCGACCGTCATCATCTCTGCCTTACCGAAGATGGTGAGAAGGTTGCGATGCAGGTGGTCTACAATCGTGAGGTGGTCACGAATTTCTTCCACAAGGTGCTTGGCCTCGATCCCGAAAGCGCTGAAATTGATGCCTGCAAAATCGAGCATCTCCTGAGTCATGAGGCCAGCGAAAAGCTTCTCGGCCTGGTCCAATTGCTTTCCCAGGATGACCCTGTAGTGGCTGGCTTTCTGAAAAAGTTCAGCTCTTTCAAGGTTACCTGCCCAGAGCACGAAAACTGCGACGTTTGTGAAGACGTTTGCCTTGAAGGGCAGTAAATCGATTCTACGGGTCAACCTCGGCTCGAATGAAGCTGTCTTCGTATCGCATAACATTTTGCTCTATAAAGGCATACGCTCTCTCTGAGGGCCCCTGAGAAAGGGTTCTCAGGCCCGTCAGGATGCCAAGTTTGAGTTACAGATCCGCAGTTTGGCTTACAGACCGCAGGTTAGGCAACACAAACCCTTTAAATGTAAGGGTTTACGGTAATTAGGTGTTGAAAAACAGCATCGTTGACCGAATAATACCTCCCGGTTGGTAATTGATAGACATCCAGCCTGCTGACATGAACTCAGCCTGGTAAAAATACTTATAGAATCACGGAGAAGAGAGAATGGATAAAGCAATCGAGTTTCTGAACAAGGCGTTGAGCATCGAATATTCGGCCGTCATTCAGTATTGCCAGCACAGCGCCTTGGTGCAGGGTACCGACCGGGCTGTTTATGAGGAATTCTTCAACGAATCAAGTGAAGAGGCCCGCGGGCACGCAAAGCTGGTTTCTGACTGGATCGTTTCTCTCGGGGGAGTGCCGACGATAGAAGCTGCTAATATCAAGCAGGCCACCTCGGTCGTCGATATGCTCCAGCAGGACCTGGAAACGGAAATGGAAGCTCTCGATACCTATCGCAGCGCGCATGCTGCGGTTGCGGATAACGAGCCGATCAAGTTTATGCTCGAAGAGCAGATCGTGCAGGAACAGAAGGACGTCTGGGAGATCGAGAAGTTTCTCTCGATGCACAAGATCGAGGTCAAGAGCAAGAATATCAATCTTGCCGCCAACGACTGAGGGGTGAGGACGCTCTATCCGGCCAGGTTCTTTTGAGCAGGTTCTTT
>DCKY01000061.1:0-6691 GCA_002320775.1 Planctomycetes bacterium UBA1662 | reverse complement strand
GGTTCTTTTGAGCAGGGCGCTCAGCTGGTTTCCAGGTCGAGGAAATCGGTTAATTGGAGAATCTGGTGAGCCGTGTTCGTGGAAATGCTATCCGCGGAATGACTGGCTTTCCGGCTCTTTCGGGAGCCGTTCCCCATTCGCCGGGATTCCTGCCTGGCACAGGACAAGGCGCCCAGGAGGGCTTCGAGTTGCTCCGGGTCGAGCCGGATGGTTTTCTGCGCATACCAGCCGATTCCCGGTCCGTAGCTCAGGTCCTGGATGATGATCTGCCGGCGTCCTCCATCGTCGAGCTCAACCCGGACGTCGATCCGGCGCTGTTCGTCGCCCGAGGGGGCCTGGGAGTGATCGGATTTCCTGGCGTTGTCGGCGCCCATGAAGACTTTTCTCTTGTTGAGAGGGAGTGCCAAAGGTTAGTTAGGTAAACCAACTATTAGTTTGTATAGCCTAACTTGGGTTCGGTGGCAACTACTCAGGAGAGTTTTTGTAGAAAATTATCAGGCTGTTTTTTCCGGGCGTTCGGAGGGGTGGTCTTGCGATCTTCAGTTCTCTGCGAGAGAATACACGGCCTCATTGCAGGATGGGCGTGTAACTCAATTGGCTAGAGTGCCACCCTTACAAGGTGGAAGTTCCCAGTTCGAGTCTGGGCACGCCCACCATTTTTTCTCCAGGCTCAGCCTGCGAGGCGAGCTTAGAGGCTGTAGCCTGTCTCGGCGTGCTCGGCCAGGTCGAGGCCCTGTTCCTCGTCCTCGTCGCTGACGCGCAGTCCTACCATTTTGTCGATGACCCAGAACACTGCGATCGAGGCGACCAGGGTGTAGACGATGGTGACGCCGCCGCCAATCAGCTGCGCCTTGAGCTGGCCGGCCCATCCGGCGTCAGCTCCGTCACCGTAGCCGCCGCCGCCGAGGGACTCGGAGGCGAAGAAGGCAACCATGACCACTCCGATGAAGCCGCCGACACCGTGGACGCCCACGACATCGAGAGAGTCATCGTAAGCGAAGCGGTTCTTTACCGTGGTTGAGGCGAAATAGCAGATCAGGCCGGAGGCGAAGCCAATGGCAAGACCTCCCTCAGGGCCAATGAAACCAGAGGCGGGGGTAACCGCAGCTAACCCGGCGATGGCGCCGGTGGCGGCGCCAAGGACGCTGGGCTTGCCGTTGACCTTCCATTCGATGGCCATCCAGGTGAGTGTTGCCGTCGCCGCCGAGAGGTGGGTGACCAGGAGGGCCATGGCGGCATCGCCATTGGCCGCCAGGGCGCTGCCGGCGTTGAAACCGAACCAGCCGACCCAGAGCATGGCGGAGCCGATGACCGTATAGGTCAGGTTGTGGGGGATCATTGCCGCGTCGGGATAGCCCTTGCGCTTGCCGACCATGATGCAGGCGACGAGAGCGGCTATGCCCGCGGTGATATGAACGACAATTCCGCCGGCGAAGTCCATGACACCCTGGGAGGCGAACCAGCCGCCGCCCCATTGCATGTGGCAGATTGGCAGGTAGACCACGATGAGCCAGAGAGCTGAGAAGAGCATCACGGCGGTGAATTTCATGCGCTCGACAAAGGCGCCGATGACCAGTGCCGGGGTGATGACGGCGAAGGTCATCTGGAAGGCGCAGAAGAGGGTCTCGGGGATCGTCGTGCCGGCAAAGAGCTGGTCTCTCGCCCCTCCGCCTAAGAGGGCCTTCGAGAGGCCGCCGAAAAACGCGTTCCCATCGCTGAAGGCCACGCTGTAGCCGAAGACCACCCAGAGCACCGAGATCAGGGCCGTCATCGCGAAGCAGTGCATCAGCACCGACAGCACGTTCTTGGTTCGCACGAGTCCGCCGTAGAAGAGCGCCAGGGCGGGGATGGTCATGAAGAGCACCAGCGCGGTCGAGACCAGGACCCAGGCGGTGTCCCCACTGTCGGCTTCACCGACAGGCACCGGGTCAGCGGCCAGGGCCGGAATCGCCGGAAAACCCACCAGCAGCAGAGTGAGCAGCGAAGGGATAGAGAGACTCGAAACGGACAATCCGAATGGTTTTCTATTCAGCATTTTTTCTCCGCGACTTTGGGGGATGAAGCTGCAGAGATTATCTGAAAACGATTCGGTTAAGTCCAGAGGACTCACCTGAATAGATCGGCCGGGTTGCGTGTCGTCTCCGCGATCAGGTGGTCCGCTCTTTTTTCTTCGCCGCTTTCTTCAGGGCTTTTTCGAATTTGAAGAGCCGGTCCTCCATCTCCTCGCGCTGGGTCTCGGGGGCGAGCTTGATCGCCTTGCGTTGGGCCTCGACGGCCTCCTTGAACTTGCCATTGCGGAAGAGACACTCTCCGAGGGTGTCGAGGATGAAGGCCGCGTCCGGCTGGAGCTTCACCGCCTTCCTGGCCAGTTCGAGAGCTCTCTCGAGCTTCTCATCATGGGTTGCCAGGAACCAGGCGTAGTTGTTGAGAAGGGTGGCGTCAGTTTCACCGACATGCCTGATGAGGTATTCGCCCACGGAGACGACCTTGGCGACCTCATCTCCATCCTGGTAGGCCCGCATAAGCAGCCTGGCATGGTCGACAACCCCGGCCGTGTCCTTCTTCTTATCGAAGTAGGCATGGAGCCCGGCGATGTCCCTGCCGCGGCTTTTCATGAAGCTCAGCAGGGCCATGCGTCCCTCGGCGGCCTCACGAATGGCCGGGCTGGCGTCCTTTGCAGCGAGGACCTTCTTGTAGAGGGCTTCAGCCTTGGCGTACTGCTGCCTCTCTTCTTCTTTTTTTCCGAGCTCGACGGCGGCCTCGAGGTTGTCCGGCTCTTTCTCGGCCTTCTTCTTGAGCGCGCCGTAGGACTTCCCGGCGAGGATCGGCTTGATGGTGCTGATGAAGCGGTCAGGGGGTCTGAAGCCGGTGATGCGGTCAAGCTCTTCGCCCTTGGCATCCACGATGAGGAGGGTGGGGAAGCCGCGGACACCGTAGCGCTTGACGATATCCTTTCCCTCTCCCTTTTCGGCGTTGATCTTGATCGAGACGAAATTCTTGTTCAGCAGGGCGGCGACGTCTTTGTTGGGGTAGGTCTCACGGACCAGTACTTTGCACCATCCTCACCAGTCGGTGTAGAAATCGATGTAGACCAGCTTCTTGCTTTCAGCGGCCTTCTTCAGGGCGTTGTCAAAGGAGCCATCGCTCCATTTGACACCTTCGGCGGGAGCGGAGAGCAGCACGGTAGAGAGCAGCAGCGCCAGCGACATGGTTTACCTCACAGATTATAGTTTTCGATTTACGGCCGGGACTCGACCGCTTCGATGATCAGCTTACCTGCCTGATCCTACAACCATGGACACGCAGAGGCAATCCATCGCGTGTTTCCGCCGGCTTGTTTTTTCAGCTGTCCGATGGTCTCAGAGTTTTCATCAGGGAGCGCAGGCGGCGGGGCACTCCTCGATGCCCACGCAATTGGGGCCAAGGGCGTGCGGGCGGCCTCCCTGGAAGAGATAGGCCAGGGCGGTGATCCCATCGGAAATGTCTATCCGGCCATCGCCGTTGGAGTCCATGCCTGCTGGGCAGCCCGGCGGAACCTGGCCAAGGAAGAGGTAGCTGAAGAGCCCGATGGAATCGCTGATGTCGACATTCGCATCCTGGTTGAAGTCTCCCGGAACCTGTCCGCCGCCGCCAGCTCCATCCGCTTCGGCCGTGGCCGGAGCGGAAGCCGGCGACTCGTTTCCAGCCAGGTCAACCGCCGTCACGGTGTATTCGTAGGAAACGCCGGCCTCCACATTGGTGTCGGAGAACAGGAACTCAGTGATCTCTGTCGCGAGCAGCTTCCCATTCCGGTAGATGTTGAAGGTCGCCAGGTCCTCGACGAGTTCCATCTCCCAGGCCAGCTCGATGGAGCCCGCCTGGGCAAACGCCTCAAGAGCCGTGGGCGGGGGGGGAGGGAGGTCGCCGGCGTTTTCAGCCGTCACCCGCAGGCCGAAGTTCCCGACGCTGGCGTTGAAGCCGTGAACGAGGATGAAATAGACCTGGTCGTCGAGAACCTCCCAGGTGACGCTGGACTGTAACCCGCAGAAGTCGTCGTTGGATCCTGTGCAAAGCGGCGCCTCGCAGTCTCCCTCAAAGATGCTCAGGCGTGTGTCGTAGTCACTGCCGCAGGTCTCTGCGGTCAAGGTGAATCCATTGAGGCCCTCGACCATGTACCAGAGCCCCGGAGCGATGCTGGCCCCGCAGGTGCTGTTTTCCGCGTCCGGGCGCGCCTCGCTGAAAGTCTGTCCTGCGATCTCGGCGATTCCATTGATGAGCTCCAATTCGAGCGCTCCCGAACAGAGGTCGTTCTCCTGCATATCGCAGGCATCGCCGATGCCATCTCCATCGCGGTCCGACTGGCCGGCATTCGCTTCCGTGGGGCAGTTGTCCTCTTCATCCGGGATTCCATCATTGTCCTGGTCGCCTTCGGCGGGGGGTAGCTGGGCGGTGATGGCGAGGAGATAGTTGCCCGCGCTGCTGCCAAATCCGTGGACCAGGACGAAGTAGCTGAGTCCCTCTTCGGTATTCCAACTGACTCTGGATTGCAGGGCGCAGGCATCGTCGTTCTGGGTTACGCAGAGGGGCGCTGTGCAGTCGCCATCGAAGATGCTCAGCCGGGTATCATAGTTGCTGCCGCAGGTCTCGGCCCACATAGTCCGACCGTTGCCGATGACCTCGAACCAGACCCCCGGCGCGGTGCTGGAGCCGCATTCAGCGGTCTCGGGATCGGCCGTGCCGGTGGTTGTCGTTCCGGAAGCGCTCGCGGTCAGTACGGCTCCGCCATTTCCATCGATCGCCTCGACGAAATCCAGCTCGGCCGCGTCAAGACAGAGGTCATTGGGAGGTACATCGCAGGCATCTCCAATGCCATCTCCGTCTTCATCCTCTTGACCGGGGTTGGCTGCGTTTGGACAGTTGTCATCGTTGTTTGCCAACCCGTCGATGTCCGGATCCCGTCCATCTTCAAAGAAAACCCTCAGTGAATAGGAGCCAGCCTCAACGGCGTTGAGGCCGTGAACGAGGATGAAGTAGGTCTGCCCATCAGCCGCCTCGAATCGAACCCGGGCGTCATCTCCACAGAGATCATCGTTGCTTACCACGCAGCTCAGTTTTTCGCAGTCACCTCTGAAGATGCTCAGGCGCGAATCAAAAACACTGCCGCAGGTCTGGGCGTATATCGGGCGCCCGATTCCCTGCAGGCTATACCAGACCCCGGGCGAGTTACTCGGTCCGCAGCCGGCGTCCTCGGCTCCATCGGTTGCTCCGTTCGCGGTGTCGCCCTGGGCGGCGAACGGAATTCCAGATTCAAGGACAATGAGCTCGGCATTCTGGCAGAGATCATTGTCGGGTTGCGCGTCGAGCTTTCCTGGCGAGATACAGCAGGCGAGCAGGACGCAGATAATTGGAAGGTTCGGTAAAGCTCGAATACCCATCACAGGCTCCTTCGCTATGAATTGGATTTGTTTCAGCTGGAGCCCCTATTTTACCAAGTGATTTTTCTGTCCGCACCCTTGTTGGGAATGCCGAGGCATAAAAAAAGAGAGGCCCGAATCCCTTGGGATCCGGGCCTCTCAGGTGACAAGGAGCGCTCTCGCGTTCCCCGTTACAGCGCGCTGTTACTCAGCACAGGTCGCCGTTTCACACCCTTGCGCCATGTCGCCAGCGTCCGTGCTGCGACCACAGGCCGAGGGAGCCGGGTGGTCAGCACCACCGAGGAACAGCCACCGCAGGGTGTAGCTGGGGTCGGAGATGTTGACGCTTCCGTCCCGGTTGGCGTCGGCAGCCGCCAGACATGGCGGGTCGCCGCCACCGAGGAAGAGCCAGTTCAGCGTGGCGCTCGGGTCGGAGATGTTCACAGTTCCATCTCCATTGGAGTCGCCGCGGGCGAACGGACCGATACCCGGATCGATAGGCGTAGCCTCTACAGCACTCGAAGCATCCGACTCGTTACAGGAGTCAGAGGCCGTTACGGTGTAGCTGTAGGAGGTGTCGTTAACGGCGGTGTCGTCGACGTAGGAACTCTCGGTGAGTCCCGAAGCCAACTCGGCGCCATCTCTGCTGACGGTGTAGCTGGTCAGATCAGCGGCAGCGCTGTCATCCCAGTCGAGGCTGACCTGGTTGTTGCCCGCGACGGCCGTGAGGCCGGAAGGGGCTGCAGGAGCGTCGACATCGGAACTGACACTGTAGCTGGTCGAACCAAGGCTCGGCCTGTAGGTCTGGCCTCTCCAGGTGACAACCGACTGTACCGGGCGTCCGCCTCCGACAAGGCCGTTGACGACCTCGAGGCTGACGGTTGCGGCATCGGCGCCATCAGGATTGGTGCTTTCGACAGTCACCGTAGCGACTGAGGAGCTGCCATCCGCGGCCAGTGAAACAGCCTGGGTGAAGGAAAGGATGACGGCCGTAATGGCTCCATCGTTTCCATCTCCGGAGGTGAGCTCGGAGAGCTCGAAGCCACCGTCGATCAGGCCGCCAGCATCGGTGCCAGCGGTCGTGATCGCGGTGATCGAACCACCGCTTGCGGCAACGCCCAGCGAGTAGCTCTGGGCTCCCTCGTCGGAGGGATTGTCGCTGGTCACGAGGACGACATCGACATCAGCCGAGCTGGCAGCTCCGGCGCAGCCGCCGCTTTGGTCGGCAGCGTCGCCGAAATCGTAAGCGAAGGTTGGGTTCGGAGCCGCAGCCGCACCAAGCTCATACAGCGTGATGT
>DCKY01000283.1 GCA_002320775.1 Planctomycetes bacterium UBA1662 | reverse complement strand
AGCTCGCCGCTGCCGGCGATGTCGCTGCAGAAACGCACGCAGCGGGTGCAGGAGATGCAGCGATTTCCCCACAGCTTCACGCCGTTGCCGAGGTCCTTGGTCGGCTTGAGCTGCTTGACGTCGACCATGCGGGAACCATCGTTGCCGTGGGCGTAGGAGTTGTCCTGGAGCAGGCACTCTCCCGATTTATCACAGATCGGGCAGTCGAGCGGGTGGTTCGTCAGCATGAACTCGAGCACATCGGCCCGGGCCTCCTTCGCAGGTTCGGAGTGGGTCTCGATCTCCATGCCTTCGGTTACGGGGGTCGTGCAGGCGGGCATGGGCTTGGGCGCCTTGACGACCTCCACCAGGCACATCCGGCAGTTGCCCTCGGGAACCAGCCCCGGGTGATAACAGAAAAAGGGTACATCCAGCCCCCGGTCATGACAGACCTTGATGAGCATCTCTCCGGCGGGGGCCTCTACCTCCTCGCCGTTGATCGTCAGCTTTACTGTCTGCTTCTCAGTCATATTTTGTGTATTCCGGTCGTTCCGTTTTCTTCAGTGTCCGCCCTGGAGCTCATCGAGCCGCTCCTGGTTGTGGGCGCTCAGGGCTCCCGGCTGCACCAGGGGGCCTCCGAGGTGGACGGTTCGTTCGTGGCCGTCGCCGGCCTCGATCTTCTCGTCAAATTCAGCCCTGAACTTGCTGACGATACTTTCGCAGGGGAAGGCCGCCGCGTCGGCCAGCACGCAGATCGTTCGTCCGCACATCTTTTTCGACAGGTCGAGCATCATGTCCGGGTCTTCCGGGCGGCCGTCGCCGTGCAGGATGCGTCCGCAGATTTTCTGCAGCCAGCCGGTGCCTTCGCGGCAGGGAGTGCACTGGCCGCAGGACTCGTGGGCGTAGAATCGCAGGATGTTGTAGAGCGCATCTACCATGTCGGTTGTATCGTCCATCACGATGACGCCGCCGGAACCGAGCATGGTGTCCTTTGCGGCGAGGGACTCGTAGTCCATGCCCACATCGCATTCTTCGGCAGTGAGGATCTTGGCCGAGCTCCCGCCCGGGATGATGCCCTTCAGCTTGTTTCCTTTCCAGATTCCGCCGGCGTGGTTGTTGACCAGGTCCAGGAGGTTGATGCCCATGGGCACCTCGTAGGTTCCGGGGCGTTCCACGTGGCCGCTGACGCACAGCAGCTTGGGCCCGGGACCCTCAGGCGGTCCGATGCTCTTGAACCAGTCGACTCCCCGGTCGAAGATGTGGGTGACGCAGGAGAGGGTTTCGACGTTGTTGACAACTGTCGGGCAGCGGAAGAGCCCCTCCACGGCCGGGAACGGGGGCTTGATCTTCGGCAGGCCGCGCTTACCCTCGAGAGAACTCAGGAGCCCGGTCTCTTCGCCGCAGATATAGGCTCCGGCGCCGCGGTGCATGGTCATGTCGAGCCGGAAGCCGGTGCCGAGAACGTTTTCACCGAGAATTCCGGCCTCGTAGGCCTCATCGATGGCTTTCTGCATGGCGAGGAAGCCATCGTAGTATTCGCCCCGGATATAGATGTAGCAGATGTGGCTGTCGAGCGCGTAGGCGGAGATGAGGGAGCCCTCGATGAGCTGGTGAGGGTCACGCTCCATGATCACCCTGTCCTTGAAGGTGCCGGGTTCACTTTCATCCGCGTTGACCACCAGGTACTTCGGCTTGTCGGTGTCCTTGGGGACGAAGGACCACTTCAGACCGCAGGGGAAGCCGGCGCCGCCGCGTCCCCGGAGGCTCGATTCCTTGACCGTCTCGATGACCTCGTCGGGCTTCAGCTCCTTCAGGACTCGCTCAGCCGCCTCATAGCCGCCATGCCCGCGGTAGAAATCAAGCGAGGCGGAGCCTTCCTGGTCGACGTATTTTGTCAGAACCTTCTCGAATTTTTCCGGTTTGATTTCAGCCACGCAGCGTCTCCAGCAATCGATCTAATTCCTCGATGTCGAGGTTCTCGTGGTACTTTTCGTTGACCTGCACTACCGGGGCCGTGTCGCAGGAACCCAGGCATTCGACCTTCTTCAGCGTGAAGAGGCCATCCTCTGTGGTCTCGCCTGCCTCGATTCCAAGTTTCTCTTCAAGGCGGTGCTGGATATCCCGGCATCCCCTGAGTGCGCAGGGCAGGGTGCTGCAGACCTGCAGCAGGTATTTGCCGTCGCCCTCCCTGCGGTAGTGGGTATAGAAGGTGAGGACTCCCCAGACATAGCCTGGAGAGAGCTCGAGGGTCTCAGCTGCCAGCATCACCGAGTCATTGTCGATGTTGCCAAACTCCTCCTCGGCCAGCCTCAGCACCGGCAGGAGAGCCGCCTGTTTGTTCGGGTAGCGTCCCAGGAGCCACTCGATGAACTCGAGACCCTTATTCGAGAATTTCTTTTTCACGGCGGGAGCATCGCTCATCGGTCAAGTTCTCCCGCTATGACGTTCAGGGTGGCGAGCACGGCGACGGCATCGCTGATCATCAGGCCCTCGATCAGCTTCGGGAGTACAGCAAAGTGGAAGATCGAGGGAGGTCGTACCCGGGTCTTGTAGGAGTTCATCTCTCCATCTGACACTATATAGAAGCCCAGCTCTCCGTTGGGGCTCTCTGTGGAGGAGTAGACCTCGCGGCCTCGTTCAGGCAGGATGCCGTGTCCGAACATGATCTGCTTGAAGTGATGGATCAGGCTCTCAATGTTCTGGTGGACCTCGTCTTTCTCAGGCAGGGAGATCTTCTTGTCCTCGCTCAGAACAGGCCCCTCCGGCAGGTCCTCGATGGCCTGGGAGATGATGTCGAGGCTCTGTTCGCATTCTTCAAGTCTCTGGACGAAGCGCGAGTAGCTGTCGCCTCCTTCCTGCGTAGGCACCTCGAAGTCGTAGCGTTCATAGCCGCTGTACGGCCTGGCCTTCCGGACATCGTAGGCGATTCCACTGGCCCGCAGGATGGGGCCAGTGAGTCCCCAATTGACCGCATCCGCGGAGGAGATGATCCCCACTCCGCGCATACGATCCTCAAAGATCCGGTTGCCGAGCGTCATCGACCTCATCTCTTCGAGGAACCGTCTGAACTCGGTGACGAGGTTCTTGACCATCGAGTCGAAGTCCGCGGGTACGTCGCGGAAGACCCCGCCGATGCGGGTGTAGCTGGTGGTCAGCCGGGTGCCGGTGACGGCCTCCATGAGATCGTAGACTTTTTCACGCCGCTCGAAAGCCCAGAACATCAGGCTGAAGGCGCCGACGTCCATTCCCGCCAGGCCGTTGCAGACGATGTGGTCGGCGAGGCGTGAGAACTCGCTGAGGATGACCCGGATGACCTGCGCCCTGCGCGGCACCTCAACTCCGAGAAGCTCTTCGCAGGCGATGGCGTAGCCGACATTGTTGTTCATCGCAGACATGTAGTTCATGCGGTCGGTGACAGTGACCCACTGCTGGTAGCTCATGTGCTCCGAAAGCTTCTCGAACCCGGTGTGCAGGAAGCCGATCTCGGTATCAGCCGCGACAATCTTTTCGCCGCGCACCTTCAGAACGACCCGCAGTGTCCCGTGGGTGGCCGGATGCTGGGGGCCGAGGTTCAGGGTCATGGTCTTCCCGCCGAAATCGTCTTCAGCTTCATCCGTGATGAAGAATCGGGGCTCGGGATGTTCGCCGCGGTATTCGGGGTCGGCGGCCAGTCCCTTTCGCAGGAGCTCGAGGCCGAGCGTCTCCGGGGGGCTTTGTTCAGCGCCTTCAGCGGGCATGCCGGGAGCTTTTCGTTTTTCGCTCACCCGCCACCTCCTTCTTTCCCGGCGCCGCCAGAGATGGGCCCGGAGTCAAGGTATTGAGGGAAGGCATCCCGTTCGCCGCGGCCCCGCAGGGGGTAGTCTTTCCTGAGGGGAAAGCCGGGGAAGTCTTCCGGCATCAGCAGGCGCCGCATGTCAGGGTTACCTTTAAAGCGGATCCCGTACATGTCGTGGGTCTCCCGCTCCGCCCACAAGGCCGATCCCCAGAGCTCGACGGCGCTGGGGACCCAGGCGTCGTCCTCCGGGACGGGAGTCTTCAGCGTGAACCGGTGGTTGTGGATGGTCGAATAGAGCTGGTAGACGGCGGCGAATCGTTCCTGGATCGAGGGCTCATCAAAATGGAGGTAGTCGACAGCCGTTACGTCTACCAGGAAGTCGAATTCCAGGCCGGCCTCTGATTGCAGGAAGCTGAGCGTGTCTTCGAGCGATTCGCGGCTGACGATGGCGACCTGGGCCGCGCTCTTGCCGGGCGGCAGGTGGACCGAAAGCTCGTCGCCGAATTGCTTCGACAGGCGTTCGGTGATCTGTTCTGGCGTCAGGGGTGTTCCCATTTCAGGCGTTCATTCCGAGTCAGGAGCCGCTGGGCTCGACTACCTCTTGTTCTGCGGAGACGGAATCTCCGGTCTCCTCTTCGGTTTCAGGTTCTGGTTTCTCCCTGTCCTCCTCCGCCTTGCCATCGGAATCTTCCTCGTCGATGATGTCCTGGATTTTCATCAGTGCATCGAGCAGCGACTCCGGCCGGGGGGGGCAGCCGGGTATGTAGCAATGGACCGGGAGGAATTGATCGACGCCCTGCACCAGGGTGTAGGTGTCGAACACGCCTCCGCTGGAGGCGCAGGCACCCATCGAGATGACCCACTTGGGCTCCGGCATCTGCTCGTAGATTTTCAGCAGGACGGGCATCATCTTGATCGAGATCCTTCCAGAGACGATCATCAGGTCAGCCTGCCTGGGAGAGAAGCGGATGACCTCCGCTCCAAACCGCGCCATGTCGAAGCGTCCGGAGAGGGTGGCCATCATCTCGATCGCGCAGCAAGCTGTCCCGAAAGGCATCGGCCAGAGAGCGTTCTTGCGGGCCCACTTGGCCACCGAGTCGACCGAGGTCGTGATGATGTTGTCGCCGAGGAGCTTTTCTAATCCCAATCCAGGCCTCCTCGCTTCCAGGCGTAAACATATCCGGTAAAGAGGATTCCGATGAAGACGAGCATCTCGGCTACCACGACCCAGCCCAGGCTTCCGAACAATTCCTGGTAGGTGAGAGCCCAGGGGATGAGAAAGACGGTCTCGATGTCGAAAAGAACGAAGAGGATCGCGACGAGATAGAAGCGTATCGAGAAGCGCTGGCGGGTTTCTCCCAGGAGCGGGACCCCACACTCGTAGGGGAGGCCCTTGCCGGCTATCTTTTTCTTCGGTCCCAGGATTGCGGGGAGACTGAGCATCGTGACCCCGGTCAGGAGCACGACGACGACATAGACCGCTATGGGAAGAAACTTGCCCAGATAGCTTGTATGCTCGGCGATGATATTCATCTACTTACTCAGCCAACCGCCTGAAAAGCCCGGGTCGTGGAGGTTTTTCAGTCCACTGGCCGGTGAGGGAAACTGCATGTATTAAGGGGAAGATCTTTAACAAGGTCGAACCTTCGAGCCATAAGGCTTCTGCCGGTAAACTAAGTCGTTGCAAGCAATGCTTCAAGAGCTTTTTGTGATATTTTTCACAAAGTATCTAAATGTATTAAAAATAACTACTTAAGATATAATCAACTTGGGCTGTCCTGCCGGGTTGACATTCTCCAGGATTCCGATAAACTGGGCGTTCTTATAGGTTTTATATATAAGATATAAATACAATTGTCCCAAGAGTTAAGGTCATTAAGGGAGCCATCCCATGAAAGCAGCCGTATGAAAATAGTCCGTAGTTTTACCGCCACGGAGCAGGAGCTCGAAATGCTCGAGGCCGTTGCGCAGTACCATGGGTTTTCCAAGAGCTCGACCATCACCAATCTGCTGAAGAAAGAGTTCTGGAGAATTTTCCCGGGAGGCACGGATGCGGTTCAGCCTCAGCCCGGCGCCAGGATCTCAGGCCAGGACCTGGCAAGGGGTGGTGAAAGATGACAAACGAGCAGGCAACCGTTTCCCTGGCTTCATTTGAAACACCCGACCCCTGGAATGTGGAGGGGGCGGACCTGGCTGGAATCCGGGCTCTCCAGGAGGAAATTCGCCTGCTGGCCCGTGAGCGCAACGCAGTGATCCTGGCTCACAACTACCAGCTTCCCGCTGTCCAGGAGGTGGCGGATGAGCTGGGGGACTCCCTGGCGCTGGCGATGAAGGCCGCCAAGACCGATGCCGAGCGAATCATATTTTGCGGAGTTCACTTCATGGCGGAGTCCGCGAAAATACTCAACCCGGAAAAGAAGGTGCTGTTGCCTAATCTTGCCGCCGGCTGCTCCCTGGCCGACTCCATCAGCCCCGAGTCACTCGAGGACTGGAAAACGCGATATCCCGGCCGGGAGGTGGTGACCTATATCAATTCGAGCGCCGAGGTGAAGGCCTTGTCGGACATCTGTTGCACCTCGGGTAACGCGGTCTCCGTCGTTCGCAGCCTCGACAACGACAAGATCCTGTTTACTCCGGACCGCAACCTTGGAGGCTGGGTCGCGAAGCAGCTGCCGGAGAAGGATGTCGTGATCTACGATGGGGTCTGTCCGACCCACGACGTGTTGCGCGAGGCGAGCCTCGACAAGAGCCGCAATTCACATCCCGAGGCGGTCATCATCGCCCACCCTGAATGTCGTGAGGATGTTCTTCAGCTGGCTGATGAGATCTGTTCGACGGCCGGTATGTTCGATGCCGTTTCGCGGCATCCCGAGGCCGGCACCTTCATCGTCGCGACAGAGTGGGCCCTGGTCTACCGTCTCCGCCTGGCCTATCCGGACAAGGAGTTCGTCATGGCGGATGGGTGTATCGGTTGTCGGCTCCACTGTCCCTACATGAAGATGATCGACCTTCCCCAGATCAAGAGATCGCTGGAGGAAGATGTCTTCGAGGTCCTGGTGGACGAGGAGGTGGCCGGCGGAGCCCGCCGCAGCCTTGAGCGCATGCTCGCGGTTCCCCGGGACAATTGAGGTTCCACTCCGTTTTCGTTCGCTCCAGCCTTCGCCGTTGATTAGAAGCAATGCCCCAGACCCTGTTGACCCTGATCCTCTTTGATGCCGCCGCGCTTGTTTATGCCATGGCCCTCGGCCTGGGGTTGAGCGACGCGGTCTCCGTTCGCGAGCATCTACTGGCCGGAATGTTGGCCTCTGTTCTCATTATTTTCACCCATGTACTGGTCATCTTTTACCTGATCGGAACGGGGATGGATATTCGAGAGGCGGTTGAAGAGGATGATGCTCTCGTGAAGAAATACGTGCTTCTCACCCGTCGGCTGAAAAAGGAGGTCTTTCCCCTGGCCTGCTTCGCGATTCTGCTGATCATCGTCGCTTCCCTGCTCGGAGCGGAAGTCCACAGCAGGCTGATTCCCGCTCCCGGCGCCGAGGTGGCTTTGCCTCTGCGACAGGTCGGCGGATGGTGGGTCCACCTGGCCTTCTCATTGCTCGCCCTGTGCGTCAACGCGGCGGCTTTTGTCGCCGAGTTCAGGGCCGTCAGAAAGAACCGAGGGGCGATTGAGGAGATCAACGAGTGGGCGCTGAACGGCCACAGAGGATGAGGAAGAACTCTGCTCCGCCCGAACCTACCCGCAGACGTGGTTTACTTGGAAAAAAAACTTTTGCAAAACGCCCTCAACAACTTAAAGTCTTGGCGTTTTATGCAGGAAAGTTTGATGGCTGAAGTTCTTTCTTTCCGCGGGTTCAGTGCGAACTCAGCGGTTC
The DNA here is from genome assembly GCA_002320775.1 of Planctomycetes bacterium UBA1662. Lineage (GTDB taxonomy): Bacteria > Planctomycetota > UBA8108 > UBA8108 > UBA8108 > UBA8108. The sequence goes on along the minus strand of DCKY01000283.1, from coordinate 51,211 downwards.
CTCAAGCGGGGGTATGAAGGAAGGGCTTTCGGCCTGTCGGGCTTTTCTAAGTTAGCCTCAGCGAATGAGCTAAAGAGCTCCCTGAAATGGGTTATCAGCTACTCAACGTCCTTGTATTCACCCTCTTCGGGGTCTTCTTCGTCGTCCTGACGGTGTCGATCCTCAGCCGCCTGTTGCGGCCGCGGGTTCGTGATGAGAGTGAACCCGGCAAGCTGGAGACCTATGAGTGCGGAGAGCCCACGATCGGATCGTCCTGGGTACGGTTCGACATACGCTTCTATACCCTTGCGCTGATCTTTCTTATTTTCGATGTCGAGGTGGCTTTTCTCTACCCCTGGTCGCGGGTATTTAAGACCCTGAATCAACACGGTTTCGGAGGATTCATTTTCCTCGAGGTGTTGGTCTTCCTGTGCATCCTGATGGTCGGATTCATCTATTGCTGGGCCAAGGGCGATCTCGACTGGCTGAAGGTAAAGCCTTTTATGAAGGCTGCGGTTGTTAAAGAGGTTCCAGAACCGGATGCGGTGGAAGCTCCCGATGGCAAGGAGGAGGTGGCTGTCTGATGAATGAAATTGAAAACAGGAATCCGGATCCACTGACCAAGAACGTCATTTTCATGTCGGCGATCGATGATGTCATCAACGCTACGCGCGCCAACTCTGTCTGGCCGCTGACCTTCGGTCTCGCCTGCTGCGCCATCGAGATGATGGCCACCGGCGCTGCCAAGTACGATCTCGACCGATTTGGCTCGGGGCCTTTCCGCGGCACCCCGCGGCAGTCTGATCTCATGATCGTGGCGGGTACGGTTACCCACAAGATGGCTCCCAGGGTGAAGCGCCTCTACGACCAGATGCCTGAGCCGAAGTACGTGATCGCGATGGGTGGTTGCGTGATTCGCGGCGGTCCCTACGTGAAGCATGGCTATCACGTGGTCAAGGGAGTAGATCTCCTGATTCCCGTGGATGTTTATATCCCCGGGTGCCCGCCGAGGCCGGAGGCTCTCCTGGAGGGTCTCTTCAAGGTGCAGAAGCTGATGAAGAGAGAGAAAATACTCGATCGGACCAGGCGAACGACCAAGCCGGAAGTTTACCAGCCCGTTTAACTCGGAGTGATTTGAAGAAATGGCCAGGCTCGAAATTGGGCAAATCATAGCGGTGATCAAGGAGAAGCTGCCTGAGGCGGTTGTCGAGGAGATCCTCGATGGAGTGGATCCGTTCGTTGTCGTCAAGGCTGAGCAGTGGGGGGAGACCGCCCAGCTCTGCAGAGATGATTCTCGCCTCGGTTTCGACCTGCTCTCCTGTATATCCGGCGTGGATTATCCCGAGCGCGAGGAGGGGCCCGAGATAGAGGTCATCTACCATCTCGATTCGACGGTCAACCATCATGGGATCACCATCAAGGTGAAGCTGCCCCGCAGCGATCCGCGAGTCGCATCGGTCGAGGAGATCTGGCGGACGGCCGACTGGCATGAGAGGGAGACCTACGATCTCGTCGGAGTGATCTTCGAGGGGCATCACAATCTCGTCAGGATCCTCTGTGCCGAGGACTGGGTTGGTCACCCATTGAGAAAAGATTACGAGCCCCCGGATTCTTTCCACGGTATCAAGAACGTTATCTATTGAGCTGCGCAACGCGATAAAGACCGCAAGATTCAGAAGACAATGAACGAAGCAAAGATCAGGACAGAAGAGATGCTCCTCAACATGGGGCCCCAGCATCCGAGCACCCACGGGGTGTTCCGGGTGGTGGTGCGCACCGATGGCGAGCTGGTCCTCGAGTCCGAATCTCACATCGGCTACCTGCATCGCTGCTTCGAGAAATGCGCTGAGGGCAACAACTACCTCCAGGTGGTTCCCTACACCGACCGGATGGATTACCTCTGCGCCATGATGAACAACTGGGGCTACGCCGCCGCGGTTGAGGATCTGGCGGGCATTGAGGTTCCTGAGCGGGCCGAGTATATCCGGGTCATCGTCGCCGAGCTCAACAGGGTGGCGAGCCACCTGCTCGCCTTCGGCACCTACGGGCTCGACATTGGCGCGATCACTCCGTTTCTCTACGCCTTTCGCGATCGAGAGCGGATCCTCAAGATTTTCGAGAAGCTCTGCGGCCAGCGGCTGAATTACAGCTACGTCCGGGTTGGCGGGGTGACCTTCGATATGACCGACGAGATTCTCGCCGACATCGAGGCCTTCTGCGATTACTTCGATCCGAAGATCCTCGACGAATACGACAACCTTCTGTCCTACAACGGGATCTTCATCTCGAGGACGTCGAATGTCGGCGTGATCCCGGCGGAGCTGGCCGTCAGCTACGGCGTGACTGGCCCATCGCTTCGCGGCTCCGGGGTCCAGCGTGACCTTCGCCGCGACGCTCCCTACGGAATCTACGACCGTCTCGAATTCGATGTACCGGTCGGCTCCGGCGAGATGGGACAGCTGGGTGATTGCTGGGACCGCTACATGGTACGCATGCGCGAGATGCGCCAGAGCATCCGGCTGGTCCGCCAGGCGGTCAAAGATATCCCCGAGGGTCCCTTCTGTGACAAGAAGGCCTACCGGGCCGTCAAGCCGAAGGCGGGAGAGGTCTACAAGCGGGTCGAGGGCGCGCGCGGCGAGGTCGGCTTCTACGTTGTCAGCGATGGAACGAATATTCCCTACAGGGTGAAGGCCAGGGCGCCTTCCTTCTGCAACATCAGCATCCTGGACAAGCTTACGAGTCTCAGCAACGTGATGCTGGCCGACCTGGTGGCCATTATCGGCAGCCTCGATATCGTGCTGGGGGAGGTGGATCGATGAACCTCTTCGTCTTCACCAATTTTTTCGCGCAGACCGGAAAGGACCTGAAGAATCTGGGCGACTACGCGGAGGCGGCTTCAACCAAGTGGGGCCTGGCGGAGCCCGGCGTGTACTACGAGGGAGGCCTCTTCTTCGCCGGGTTGATCAAGTGGTTGCTTTCCACCACCGAGGTGAGCTCAGCGCTTCCCTTTGCCGGCACGGTGAATGGCCTGATGACTTCACTGGCCGCCGACGGTTCGATTTTCCCTGAGCTCGGGGGGCTCCTGATTACGATCGGGGTGGTCTTCGGCTTCGTCAATGTTTTCGCCATCGGAGCGGTCTGGAGCGAGCGTAAGGTCTCCGCTCACATGCAGTGCCGCCTCGGCCCCATGGAGGTCGGTCCCCACGGGCTCCTGCAGACGGTGGCCGATGGGCTGAAGCTCCTTACCAAGGAAGACATTATTCCCCGGCTGGCCGACAAACCGCTCTTTGCCATTGCACCGGCCGTCGTCTTCGCCGGGGTTCTCATGCGGTTCGTGCCGCTGCCCTTCGGTGACAAGCTCATCGCCTCGGATCTCGACCTCGGCCTCTTCTTTATCGCCGCGGTGGGGGCGGTGGAGGTGCTCGGGGTCATCATGGCGGGTTGGGCTTCCAATAATAAATGGTCGCTCTTCGCCACGATCCGAACCGCCACCCAGATGGTGAGCTACGAGATTCCCATCGGTATCGCCTTTGTGACCGTCATTCTCTGCAGCGGGTCGTTCTCTCTCATGGAGATCGTCAACCAGCAGGGCGGCAGCCTCCTCTCCGCTGACGACGGCTACACCTACCAGGGCTGGGTCTGGCATTGGAATCTCTTTCGCAATCCCTTCATGCCGATCCTGGGGATCGTCTACTTCATCGCCAGCCTGGCGGAATGTAAGCGTGCTCCCTTCGATCTGCCGGAGGCGGAATCGGAGCTTGTCAGCGGTTTCCATACCGAGTACAGCGGGATGCGATTCGCGCTCTTCTTCCTTGCGGAGTACGCGGCGATGTACCTGGTTGCGGCGGTGGCGGTGGTGATCTTCCTGGGCGGCTGGTGGTCGGGAATCTATCCCCTCGATGCGCTTGGTACGGGTCCTGATGCGACAATCTATACCAAGACACTGGGCCTGCTGGTCAAGGTAGGGGTCTTTCTCAGCAAGGCTTTCGCCCTGGTCTTTGTCCAGATGTGGATTCGTTGGACCCTTCCCCGGATTCGGCTCGACCAGATGATGTATGTCTGCTGGAAGGTGCTGCTGCCGATCTCGTTGCTTTGTTTTGTCGGATCGTGCCTCTGGGAACTGGTCTCAGGAGGGGCTTCGGTCTTCGGCTTTGGAATAGTGGTTGAATAACAAGATGATTCCCTGCGCTTACTTCATGAATATCTTCAAGGTGGCCCGGTCGATCTGGATCGGCATGGGGATTACCCTGAAGTATTTTCTGAATCACAAGAAGACGCTGTGCACGATCCAGTATCCGAAGGAGAAGGATCTCATTCCAGCCCGCCACCGGGGGATTCACTACCTCGAGACCGAGAAGTGCGTCATGTGCTGGAAATGTTCGGACATCTGCCCGGTCGACTGCATCTACATCGAGGGCGTACGCGGGGCCGATGGCCCTCTCCAGGGCGGCTACCGGGGGCAGAAGGCGACGCTTTCAAAATTCACGGTCGACTATACCGTCTGTATCTTCTGCGGTCTCTGCGAGGAGCCCTGCCCGCCCAAGTGCATCTGGCTGGGTCCCGAGTTCGATTATCATTCGACCGATCGCACCATGATGGAGAAGAACCTGCTGACCGACGAGGTCTACACCGAGGGTGACGAGGTCTTCGTCGAATGGGCGCGAGGCGAGAACGACCGCCTGCAGGAGGAGAAGAAGAAACAGAAAGAAGCTGAGAAGGCCGCCAAGGAAGCTGAAAAAGCCGCGGCGGCCGCCGCGGAAGCCGAAGAAGAAGGTTCGGATGCGGAAGGAGAATCGGCAGAATGATTCATTCCCCTCCCCGGACTGAAAAGAAACACGTAAGGTTCCAATCGAGTTCATGATCTTTCACGACCTGCTGGCTTTGAGTTCGGCGCTCCTCCTCCTCTACCTGGGGACGAGGCTGGTGCGCGTTGCCCGTGAAGGGGGCCCCGAAGCGGCGCTCGAACTGTTCACGCACGCCATGCGCCAGGGACTCTGGCTGGCGATCATTCCCGCCCTCTGTGAGCTCTATATCTATCTTGGCCTCGAATCGCGCATCGGCCTCGAGTCGGGTCCTCTGAGGATGCTGCTGATCTCCGCCTTCGTCATGCTTCCGGTCGTTCTGATCATGAGGACGGCCTCCTGGATCGCCTTCGAGACCATTCTCGGCGCGGCGGCGGTGGTGGGAGTGCTGCGTGAGTTCATGGCGAGTGATGGCTTCGGGCTCAGTCTCTCCGATTCGAGATACCTGGCGCTCGTGGTCTTCGCGACCATCGCGGCTTCGACTCTGGTTGTCAGGGGAGCGGTCACGGGCTGGGGGCGAACGGGTCTTGGCGTGCTGGCCGGTCTCGCGACGGTCGGCGGAGCCGTATCGTTCTTCAGCGTCACCGATTTTGAGGCCGCGTGTTTCTACATAACGGCCGCGATTGCCGTTGGCTCCGGGGTGTTGATCCTCGTCAGCGACAAGATTGTTCACATGGCCTTCTGGCTGCTGGCCAGCCTGGCTGGCTTCGCGAGCTTCTATCTGCTGTTGGGAGCCGACTTCCTCGGCTTCACCCAGGTGCTTGTCTATATCGGTGGAATCCTCATTCTCTTCCTCTTTGGAGTCATGTTGACCCAGAGAGTGGATGTGCCTCTGAAGGCCACGTCCTCCTTGCGAGTTCTCATTCCCGGAATTGTTATCGGGGTTCTCATCACGGGGCTCCTGGTCTTTCTTGCCGGGGGCAACAATTGGAGTGAGAAGGCCGCGAAGGATATCGCGCAGATCGGCCCGAACGCGGTCAAGGCTGCTGAGCCGACGGCCTTCGGCCTGGGAGAGGCCTTCATGAGCACCTATATCCTCCCCTTCGAGGTGGTCTCAGTCCTTCTCCTCGTCGCCATGGTTGGGGCGACCTATATCGCCCGCGGCAAGTCCGAGGGAGATTCGGCGGATGGCGCTGATGGCGAAGGGGGTGTGGCATGAGCGGCAGCTTCGGAACCTGTTTCAATACCCTCGGCGGCCTTCTGGCCCAGGCCTCAACTCCCGCGGCCGAGGCCGCGTCTTCGGGTGTCGGGCTCCAGCATTATCTTGTGATCAGCGCCCTTGTCTTCGGGCTTGGCCTGCTGATCATCATCACCCGGCGCAGCACCATTGCCGTGCTCATGGGGATCGAATTGCTTCTGAACTCAGCGGGTCTCAACTTCGTCGCCTTCGCCAAGTATTCTGCCGGAACGGACCCGCTTGACGGACAGATTGTGACGCTTTTCGTTATCGTGATCGCGGCCGCGGAGGCCGCCCTGGCCCTTGCCATCGCCCTGAATATTTTTAACTCTATCAACAGTGTCGAGCTGGATGACGCGCATTCGCTGAAAGGCTGAACGCGTTCTGGTCTGGCTGAAGTAACCGTATGTTTAGCACTATCCTCGATCCTCAAGACCTGACCAAGGCCGCCCTGGCGATCCTGCTGTGTCCGTTGGCGGGTTTCGTGGTGCAGGTCTTCTTCGGCAAGCGCCTGCCGCGCCAGGGCGACTGGCTGCCCACCGGCTGCATGTTCATCGCGCTGTCGATCGCGACCTGGATGATGACCGTCCTGCTCTCGAGTTCCAATGGTATCGAGCCCCAGTCCTGGCTGGTAGCTGAGGGCTGGCTCTCCTCCGGGGCCGGAGGAACCGACAAGGGACTGTCGATCGATTTCGGCATCCTGGTCGACAACCTGACGATCGTCATGCTCTTCGTGGTGACCCTGGTGAGCTTTCTCGTCCATCTCTATTCCTGCGGTTATATGCACGGGGAGGAGCGCTACAATCGTTTCTTCGCCTTCCTCGGTCTCTTCAGCTTTTCCATGCTGGGGCTCTGTATCTCCTCGAACCTGCTCTTCCTGTTCATGTTCTGGGAGCTTGTCGGGCTCTGTTCCTACTTCCTGATCGGCTTCTACTTCGAGAAGAAATCAGCGCAGAACGCGGCCATCAAGGCCTTCATGACCACCCGCCTGGGTGATGTCGGCTTCCTGGTCGGAATCATGATCATCGCGGCTTTCGCCGGCACCCTGGATTTCGCCGGGATATTCGAAAGCCTGCAAAATGGCACCTGGGATGGCGATGCGAGTTGGTGGCTCACAGCCGCCGGTCTTGGCCTCTTCCTCGGCGCGCTCGGCAAGTCGGCGCAATTCCCGCTGCATGTCTGGCTGCCGGATGCCATGGAAGGTCCGACGCCGGTGTCGGCCCTGATCCACGCCGCGACCATGGTTGTCGCCGGCGTCTACCTGGTCGCCCGCATGTTCCCCTTCCTGGCCGGGCCGGGATACTTCACCGGAGATTTCTTTTCAGGCGATGTCCTGTTCTACATCGCGCTGGTGGGGAGCTTCACGGCCTTCTTCGCGGCGACGATCGCCTTCGTACAGACTGACATCAAGAAGGTGCTCGCCTATTCGACGATCTCCCAGCTGGGCTATATGTTCCTTGGCCTCGGAGTCGGCAGCGTGAGCGCCGGTATCTTCCACCTCTTCACGCACGCCTTCTTCAAGGCCCTGCTCTTCCTGGGTTCAGGCAGCGTGATCCACGCTGTTCACTCCAATGAGATGGAGGATATGGGTGGGCTCAGGAAGAAGATGCCCTGGACAGGCTACACTTTCCTGATCGGCACCCTGGCGATTGCCGGCTTGCCTTTTCTGTCGGGTTTCCACTCGAAGGAGGCGATTTTAGGAAACGCCTACGCGTTCGCCGATCACATGGGGCACGGAGAGCATGGCAGCTGGCTACATTACCTTCCCTTTGCCTTTGGAATCCTGACAGCCGGAATGACGGCCTTCTACATGTTCCGGCTCTATTTCAAGACCTTCGAGGGTAAGCCGAAGAACCAGGAAGCCTATGACCATGCCCACGAGTCACCGTGGACCATGACTGTGCCGCTGTGCATTCTCGCCGTTCTCTCCCTTGGTTCAGCCGGGGTGGCGGGCAAAGCGGTCTACTGGTTTGAACACCGGGTGCATTCGGAATACCTCGTGCCGATCGCGGCTGGAGCGGACAGGGTGATGGACCATGTCAGTCATACCGTTCACGATTTCCACTGGACTCTCAGTGCAGTGTCGTTTGGTCTGTTTGTCGCAGCGCTGGTCCTCGCCTACTGCTTCTTCATTCCTCGCGGACCGTTCTACGGACGCGAGAAGGGAGTCGCCAGCGCGCTGTCTCCCCTCTATGTGAGCCTTCAGAATCTTTGGTATCTCGACCGCTTCTACACCTGGCTTGTTCTGCACGTCCTGCATACATGCCAGGTAATCTGCGGTCATTTTGATCGTGTCTTCGTTGACGGATTTGTTAATTTCTGGGGAAGCGTTTGTCGTTTCTTTACCGGCGCCGCCGGCGTGCTCGATTATTGGGGCGTCGATGGTCTGGTGCGTGGAATCGGCAACTCGACCCTGGCTGGGGGGCGCCGCCTTCGGCGTCTCCAGACTGGTTTTTTGCAGGAGTACGTTAACGCCTCGCTCTATCTTTCGGGCGGGCTTCTTCTCCTGATCCTTGTGTTTTATGTCCTTGTGAAATGAACCGCTCCTCCCACAGGTAGCAGAGTACGATGTTAACTTGGTGTATTTTTCTTCCGCTGATTACAGCGGCCATACTGATCCTGATCCCCTCGGGTTGGAAGGGGCTTATCAAATCGGTCTCCGTGATCGGGGCGCTGTTGACCTTTATCGTATCGGTCAACCTGGCCATCGATTACCACAAAGATGCTGGTGACATCGAGGGTACCGATGCCACTACGGTGCTGAAGGACGCCCAGGAGACGATCCTGGGCGGGGTTGATTTGAAGGTAGACCACAAGGGCGCTGAGTTCAGGAAGGTCGCGTATCCCCCGGCGGCTTCCAAGAGCTTTAACCCTGAGCAGTACGCCGCGGCGAAGGAGGCGGTCAGAGCGTTTGCTTCCAGTGAAACCGCCGCGGACGAGGTGGAGAAAGCCTGGAAGAGAGCGCTCGAACTTGAGTACGCCCTCCATGCGCCGGCGACAAAACACCTGCGCTATACAGAGCTGGCCCCCTGGATCTCGCTCTTCAACGTCAACTACTTCCTGGCTGTCGATGGACTCAGCCTGCCGCTCGTCTGGCTCACGGCGCTCCTGTCGCTTCTCTGCCTCGTGTATTCCTGGAATACCGAGAAGGGTACGAAGGGATACTATATTCTCTTCCTCTTGCTCGAGACGGGGTTGCTGGGGGTTTTCTGCGCACTCGACTTCTTCCTCTTCTATGTTTTCTGGGAGGTTGTGCTGCTGCCGATGTATTTCCTGATCGGTATCTGGGGAGGTAAGAACAGGCTCTATGCCGCGATCAAGTTCTTCATCTATACACTGGTCGGCTCGGTCGTGATGTTGATCTGTATGCTGGTGCTCTACTACACATCGGAGCCCAACACCTTCAACCTCCTCTCGCTCATGACGGTCGTACCCGGGGGTGAATGGTTCTCATACGGCCTGCAGTGGTGGCTCTTCCTCGGACTCTTTGTCGGTTTCGCCATCAAGGTTCCCGTATTCCCGTTCCACACCTGGCTTCCGGATGCCCACGTTGAGGCTCCGACCGCTGTCAGTGTCATGCTGGCGGGAATCCTGCTGAAGATGGGAGGCTATGGTCTCTTCAGAATCAGCTACACGATGCTCCCCGATGCCGCCGCGAGCAATTTCTTCATCGCCCTGCTGGCAATTCTTGGAATGATCAATATCGTGTATGGGGCCTTCTGCGCGCTGGCGCAGAAAGACTTCAAGCGCCTGGTGGCCTATTCCTCCGTCAGCCACATGGGCTACGTGCTGCTCGGCCTCGCGGCCCTGACCTACTATGGGGTCAACGGCGCGGCGCTTCAGATGTTCAACCACGGCGTGTCGAGCGCCATGATGTTCCTGCTGGTCGGCGTGGTCTATGACAGGGCCCATCACAGGGATCTCACCCGCTTCGGCGGCCTGGGGCTCCAGATGCCCTGGTATACCGGTGTGGCGACGGTCGGCTTTTTCGCATCTCTCGGCTTGCCCGGCCTGAACGGGTTTATCAGCGAGGCCATGTGCTTCCTGGGAGCCTGGGGTGGTAACGAGCAGGTGAGCCTCGTGGCTTCCGAGGTGGGGACACACGGGATCGCTTCGCGGTGGATCGTGGTCGTCTCCCTGCTGGGGGTGATCCTGACGGCCTGCTATATCCTCTGGACCATCCAGCGGGTCTTCCTGGGCCAGATCAAGAACGAAGAGTACAAGAAGTTCCCGGACCTTTCGTTCCGGGAAGTTTTCGCCCTTGCGCCGCTGGGCGCTCTCTGTGTGATCCTCGGTGTCTGGCCGAAGATCCTGATAGATTTCATGGACGGTACGCTGACCACGATGACGGATGTGGTCAGGAGCGTTATCGGGAATTAGGTAAGACCCTGGTTTTCCAGGGATACGGAGCCCTGCAGTAGATGTTTGATTCAGGCTTATTAGCCAGCGCAGCGGAGAACTTCAACGCCAAGGAATTTGGCGTGATGTTCGAGCACATTCTCTATAGCGTTTCGGCCTTCACCTCGGAGCTCGTGCTGGTGGCCTTCGTGCTGGGGACCCTGCTGCTCGATCTGGTCCTTCCGCTTCGGGTCTCGAAGCATCTTGCATGGTTCGCCTTGCTGGGCTGCCTTGCCGCTTCCTTTTCCGGTGGGCATGGGGGGCACTCAGAGGAAGGCCTCTTCCTTCACATGCTGGCAAACGATTCCTTCGCGGCCTTCTTCAAGCAGTTCTTCCTCTTTGGCGCGATTCCCGTGATTCTGCTGAGCTATGTGTCGGAGCAATTCGACGGCCGAAGGATGGGAGAGTATTACGGAGTTCTCCTTGCCGCCATACTTGGAGCCATTCTCATGGCCAGCGCCACGCATTTTCTCATGCTCTTCATGGCGCTCGAGCTTCTGAGTATCGCGAGCTACATTCTCGTGGGCTACATAAGGCGTGACCGACGAGGGGCGGAGGCCGCTCTCAAATACGTCATCTACGGCAGTGTCGCCGCGGCGATTATGGCCTATGGCCTCTCGCTCTTCTATGGATTGACAGGCAGCGCCCAGCTTGCGGACCTGGCCAACGTCACCTTCAGCAGTGATCACGCGGTCTGGTCGGACTGGACGCTGAAGACGCGCGCTGCCCTGACCACCCTGGTCGCCCTCGTGATGGTCTTTATGGGAGTCGCCTACAAGATGTCGACCCTGCCCATGCACTTCTGGGCTCCGGATGTTTACGATGGCGCTCCCACGCCGGTTACGGCTTTCCTCTCGGTGATTTCCAAGGCGGCCGGATTCGCCCTGACCCTGCGTTTTCTTGCGGCTCTTCCCGTGGAGAATCTCGCCCCGGCCTGGGAGACGATTCCCTGGATTGAGATGATGATCATTCTCTCGATCGTTACGATGACCTTCGGTAATCTCTCGGCTCTCTGGCAGACCAACCTCAAGAGAATGCTGGCGTATTCTTCCATCGCCCATGCCGGGTACATGATGATGGCCTTCGTCATCCTGCACTCGACGGGAGTCACCGGCGCCCAGGCGCTGGGTTTCTACCTGCTGACCTACCTGGCGATGAACTTCGGAGCCTTCGCGGTCGTGATTCTTATTGAGAACCGTCTCGGCTCTGTCGACCTGGCCGACTACCAGGGTATGGGCCGCCGGGCGCCTCTACTCTGCGCCTGTATGGTGGTGTTCCTCTTCAGCCTGATCGGCGTGCCGCCCACGGCGGGTTTCGCCGGCAAGTGGTACCTCTTCCTTGGAGTTATCGATGCGGCGCAAAACAACGCGCACGGTGCCGGCCTCTCCACCTGGTATTACGTCCTTGTCTTCTCTGCCGCTGTAAATACCGGGATATCGGCCTATTACTATCTCAATGTGGCCAAGGAGATGTACCTGGTTGACAGTGAGCAGAAGGAATCGCTCGCCGTTTCAACCCTGGGCAAGGTTCTTGTCGCGGGGCTGGCCGCCCTGACCTTTTACCTGTTCTTCGGAGCGGACGGGGTTCTTCAAAACACCCAGGATATGGTTTTTCACTGAAGATGATTTCCCAAGCCTCGATTGAAAGCCTGTCGAACATTCTCGACCTGGAGAGCAGCAACTTCGTGCGCTACATCCAGGAGGTCGCTGAGCTGCGTCCCTCACGTGCTGGAGATGCCGAAGCGGTTGCGCTCTTCGAGGAGCTCTACCTGGACAGTTCCTCGAATATTACCGATCTGAGTGAGCTGCTCGGTGATCATGCGGCCGTCTTTCCCCTGGTTGGCTGGGACATGGACAATGCCAGATACAACTTTCTCAGGCCGGTCTTCCTGCTGGCTCCGCTTGCCGATTCGTTCCGTGATGCTATCGAGACGCTGGGCCAGTTGGCCGAGCCGATTGTCGAGGCGGGGTGGGAAGATGCCCAGCAGGCAGTTGAGCGCCTGAGGGGACAGAAGTCTGCCGCTCTTGAGAGGATTGAGAGCCTTGCGCAGAAGCTTGGCGGGTTGGAAAGCGATCCGCCCGAACGAAACGGTTCCAGCGCTTCCCGCTGGTAGGGCGATTTCCCTGGAGACCGGGTATTTTATGTCTCTGCCCGGAAAAAAGTTCTCATCAGCGACTGTGTGGGTGAACAATAAGACTCATGTTGAATGGTCTAAAACGTTGTTTATTTAAAGCGCTCCTGGTCTTTGCGATTCTCTATCCCGTCGCGGTCTTCCAGCTGCCGGCGCAGAGCAAGGAACTGAAGAGAGCCGCCCTCGATCTCAAGAAGGCGGTCGGACGGGAAGATCCCGAGCTCTTCCTGGAGAGCTTTGTCGCTGTTCTCGATACGGGCGAGCGCCGGGCGATCAAGACCGCGGTGGAGGCCTATGTCAGCATGGCCAAGATCCTTGGTTCCGAGGTAGAGACCTCCGGCGAGTACTACTATCTCCATTCCAAGGCGGCCAATGCCTTCAAGGATGCCAAGGGGAAGTACGTAACCGTGGAGATTGAGAAGCTTCGCAAAAATAAGCGGGGAGACTGGCGCGGCCGGCTGTTGATTCTCGATGCGGCCTGCTTCAAGTCTGACCTTGATCTCGAGGCCGCCTGCATCGAGGCGCTCTCCGACAAGGCTCCGCAGATTGTCAGGCGAGCGCTGCACTATCTGCGGCGTTCAAAGAAGGTGCCTGTTGTCGAAAAGATGGTGGAACGCTATGTGGGTATCGAGACCAAGAGGCCCAGTGGTGAGGCAGCCGAGTGGGAGCGGACGCTTCTCACCTTCCAGGCATCTCTCCAGCAGATGCTTCATGTTGATCTGCCCGCGGCGATTGACTGGAAGAACTATGTCGCAGCCAGGAAGGGCCGCCCCGATTTCTTCGAGCCCCACAAGAAGGCCTCGGCCAGGACAGCCCTGACCCTTTTTGGCGCCGCGGTCACCGGCAAGAACATCTGCTTTATTCTCGATGTGTCCGGCAGCATGCTGTCGACGGACCCCGCTCCCCGTGGTTCTACTGAGGCCAATCGCAGGCGCACTGTCGTTGGGGATGGCGCCAAGAAGGGGCCTCCGAAGCCCCCCGAGGAGCGTCGGCGTATCACCCGGGCCAAGAAGGAGCTCATTCGTGTCGTCAAGGCGCTGCCCAGCGACGTCAGGTTTAATCTCGTCACCTATTCGAGCGATGTCGATCCCTGGCAGGAGGCGATGGTCAAGTCCAGCAAGGGGAATAAGACGGAGGCCGGGAAGTACGTCGAGGAGCTTCGCGCGGAGGGAGTCACCGTGACCGATCTCGCCCTCGAGGAGGCCTTCAGCGATCTCTCGCTGGATACAATCTACCTGGTGACGGATGGCGCGCCGACCCATGTCGGATCGTCAGGAAGGGCAGATCCCGAGGATTCCGCTCAGATTGTCGAGGAGATCCACAAGCGGATGAAGGAGCTCAATTTTCTTCGGGATGTGCGGATCTTTACACTCGGCTTCCGGGGTGCCAAGGAGGAGTTTCTCAAGCAGCTGTCCAGTGAACACGGCGGCCGCTACGTGGCGATCGAATAGGCGGCCTGCTGGGTTCAACCCAGGCCGGCTCCACGGTCCTTACTCGTCATTTACTGAAATTCGTTCGCTCGGGGCTTTCCGACCGGGTCCTGCAACGGTACCATTCAGCCGGTGGGATCATCCTGTGGATGATCTCTGGTGAAAGCCTTGTTCGAGACCTCTGCGCGGGAGCGGTATCATGGCCGCAGGCAGGAAAAAATCCGGCGATGGGATCTGCTCGGTGGTCGTTGTCGATGGTCTGAGGACTCCCTTTGCCAAGGCGGGAGGTCCCCTGGCCGGCGTTCACGCAAGCGAGCTCGGCAGGATACCCCTTGATGAGATCCTGGTGCGTCAGGGCGTTCCGGCCTCGGAGGTGGACGAGGTGATCTTCGGCAATGTAGCCCAGCCCGCGGATTCGGCGAACATTGCCCGGGTGATCGCCCTGAGAGCGGGAGTTCCGATCTCCACGCCGGCCTCAACCGTCCATCGGAACTGCGCGTCCGGGATGGAGGCCATCACCACCGCGTTTGACCGGATTCGTTTCGGTTATTGCGACCTTGTCGCCGCCGGCGGGGTTGAATCCATGTCAGGAATACCTTTTCTCTACCAGGAAGCGACCCGTGGCAAGTTCGTACGGATGGCCCGCGCGCGCTCTGTTCTTGGCAGGCTTGCCGCTCTCGCAAGTTTCAGGATGGGAGATTTCAAGCCGGTGATCGGTATCGAGGAGGGGCTCACGGATCCCTTCTGCGGTCTGAATATGGGAGAGACGGCGGAGAACCTTGCCCGGGAATTTGCCATTTCCAGGCAGGAGCAGGACGAGTTCGCCCTGCAGAGTCACCAGAGGGCGTGTATTGCCCGGGCGGCCGGGATTCTTGCAGACGAGATCGTTCCCGTGTACGCCGGCCCCCGGTACGAGGCGGTCGCCGAGGATGTCGGTCCGCGAAAGGGCCAGTCGATCGAGGCGCTCGCGAAGTTGCGGCCCTATTTTGACAGGACGCTTGGGACGGTGACGGTTGGCAACGCCTGTCCGATTACCGATGGCGGCGTCGCTCTCCTGCTTGCCAGCGAGGAAAAGGCGGCTGAGCTTGGGCTGAAGCCCCTTGGCCGCATCATCTCCTACGCCTATCGGGGTTGTTCACCTTCCCGGATGGGCCTGGGTCCGGCTTTCAGCGTTCCCCTGGCCCTGGAACGAGCAGGCTCTTCGCTGCGGGACATGGATCGGGTTGAATTGAACGAGGCCTTTGCCGCGCAGGTGCTTGCCAATTGCGCGGCATTCGACTCGTCCGATTTCGCTGCCAGTGAGCTCGGTCTGTCAGTTCCCATCGGAGAGCTCTCTTCCGACAAGCTCAATGTGAACGGGGGAGCTATAGCGCTTGGGCACCCGGTTGGCGCCAGCGGAGCCCGGATCGTTCTCGCCCTGCTCAACGACCTTCGGCGGCGTGGACTCGAGCGCGGCCTGGCCACACTCTGCGTTGGCGGAGGCCAGGGCGGAGCCATGGTGGTGGAGGCGATGGAATGACCGGGACGGAAAAGAAAGTCAGCACAGGTGCCTGGAAGCTCGAACCAGCGGAAGAAGGAATCGCCTTTCTCGTATTTGATCTTCCCGGAGAGAAGGTTAACAAGCTCAGCGGGGCGGTCATCGATGACCTCGATCGGGTTCTCGATGAGGTCGCCGGGACTGAAAGTGTCCGGGCGCTGGTGGTCTGCGGCGGCAAGGAGGAGAGCGGCACCTTCATCGCCGGAGCCGATATTGCCGAAATTCGCGAGGTTACAGACGAACAGGAGGCTCGCGCCCAGGCCCGCAGGGGGCAGTCGGTTCTCGGTAAGTTGGCCTCGATGAAGGCGGTGACCATCGCCGCGATCCACGGAAACTGCCTTGGCGGCGGCGCCGAGCTGGCGCTGGCCTGCGACCTCCGCATCGCCAGCGACTTTGAGAAGACCCGGATCGGCCTGCCGGAGGTACAGCTTGGTATCCTGCCCGGCTTCGGCGGGACTCAGCGTCTGCCCCGATTGATCGGACTCGCCCGCGCCCTGCCTGTGATTCTCACTGGTAAACCTCTCGATGTTCGCAAGGCGTTGAAGCTCGGAGTGATAGACCAGGCGGTCCATCCCGCGAGCCTGAGGGAGTCGAGCCGTGAGCTCGCAGTCCGGGCTCTTGCCGCAAAGGGGAAACGTTACCGTCCGGGTTCCGTCCGAAGATCACTGTTCATGCGGCTTCTCGAAGGGAGCGGCCTCGGAAGAAGCTATATTCGTTCACGCGCTCTGAAGGACATCCAGCGTAAGACGGGCGGGCATTATCCCGCGCCCCGAAGAGCTCTCGATTCGATGATCGATGGTTATGGGATGTCAATGAAGGATGGCCTGGAGCTCGAGGCTAAGCTGGTAGGGGCGCTCGCGGTGTCCTCGACCTGCAAAAACCTGATCGATATATTTCTTACCAGCGAGGCCGCCCGGCGAGGAGGAGGCGGCGGGAAGACAGGCAGGGGCGCAGCCCGCGCTCCTGGCAAGGGCTCGATGGTCGGTCTCCTGGGGGCAGGTGTCATGGGTGGCGGCCTCGCTGCCCTGGTCGCGCTGAAGGGGTACCGGGCCCGGCTGAAGGATATCAGCCGGGAGGCCGTCTCCTCGGGCTACCGGCGTATCGCGGAGATCCTCCAGGGGCGGGTCGCACGCAGGCGCATGAAGAAGAGCGAGGTTATCAACTTCATGGCAAAGGTGAGCAGTTCCACTGACTACGCCGGCTTCAGTTCGGCCGGGATCGTCATCGAGGCTGTTGTAGAGGATCTGGAGATCAAGAAGAAGGTTCTCCGCGAGGCGGAGGCCGGACTGGGAGCGCATGTCGTTTTCGCGTCGAATACCTCAGCCCTGTCCGTTAGCGAACTTCAGAACGCGGCGAAACGTCCCGGGCGTATCGTTGGGCTTCATTTTTTCAATCCTGTTGAACGCATGCCCCTGGTCGAGGTCATTCGAGGTTCCCGGACCACAGAAGCTGCCCTGGTTGCGGTCGAGACCTTCGCCCGCAGTCTCGGGAAGATCCCGGTACGCTGCGAGGACACTCCCGGCTTCCTGGTGAACAGGGTGCTGGGAACCTACCTCAACGAGGCTGTTCGATTGCTGGCGGAGGGCTATTCGCCCGGGACGATGGACCGGGAGATCCGGAGTTTTGGTATGCCGATGGGGCCGCTCGAGCTGATGGATGAGGTCGGTCACGATGTGGCCTCGAAGGTTTCCAGTATTCTTCACAAGGGGTTCGGGGAGAGGGCGCGTCCACCGGAGGCTCTCTCCGGCCTGGGGAGTGACCCGACTGTTCTGGGCAGGAAAACTGGCCGGGGTTTTTACATCCACGGAGGGAAGGGGCGTCGGCGGAAACCGAAGCTTAACACAACCCTTCTGGCGAAGATCGGCAGGGGGCAGGGAAGCTACAGGACGCCCTACACCGGACTCTGGGTCAAACGGTTGATCTATCCCATGATCAACGAGGCGGCTATGGCTCTCGAGGACGGGGTTGTCGCATCGGCTTCCGATGTGGATCTCGCGATGGTCTTCGGGACCGGGTTTGCTCCTTTCCGTGGAGGTCCGCTCCGTTACGCCGATAGCGTTGGAATCGGTGCGATTGTCGAGACCTTGAAGGGATTTGGCGAATCCAGGTTGGCCCCCTGTGAACGGTTACAGGAATTAGCCGACCGCGATGAGGGCTTCTATACCCCTCCAGAGCCGCAAAATGGCTGAGAGTCGGCTTTTCGTATAGAGAAACCGATATTCCCGGTCCTTTGTGCTGATTGACTGTCCACCAAGCGCACCTATAATTCCCGTTTCTATAAGTTCTTCATTTTCATGGTGTTTCGATGACAGGGTTCAGCAATTCAATTCCTCCCGAGGCCTCCTATGTGAGGATCGAGCCAGGCCAATTCGCAGGCGGTACGGTGTCTCTGCCCGGCTCCAAGAGCCTGACAAACCGGGCCCTGCTCATATCCAGCCTGATTCCGGGAGAGTCGACGTTGATGAACGCGCTCGATTGCGACGACTCAAGATGCCTGAGTGAAGCGCTAAAAGCCCTAGGTGTTCAGATCGAATCGGAGGCCGGCGGCCCGCGCTGCGCGTCAAGGGATGCTCTTACCTTCACGGTCAGGGGCGATCTGGATGGCTATCCGAATAAGAAGGGAACCTTCAGCCTGGGTAACGCCGGTACGGCCACTCGTTTTCTGACCGCTGTCCTGACCATCTCCGGCGGGGATTACGTGGTCGATGGAAATGAGAGGATGCGGCAGCGTCCGATCAATCAATTGGTTCAGGCGCTCAGAGATCTTGGAGCTGAGATCAGCAGTCCGACCGGCTGTCCTCCGGTGACGATCGGTTCCCGGGTGCTGGAGGGGGGGCGGGTCAATATGGCCGGCAACACATCGAGTCAGTTTATCTCCGCCGTGCTGATGGTGGCGCCCATGGCGCAGAAGGACATCGAAGTTCGCCTGGTGGGGGAGGTGCTCTCCGCGCCCTACCTGGACCTGACCCTCAGGACGATGCAGGATTTCGGAGTCAGGGTCGACATTCATGATGACGAAAGCGATGGGCAGCTTGTCTACCACATCGATTCCAGGAAGTGGTACAAGTCGCGTGACTATTTTGTTGAGGGGGACGCTTCGACAGCCAGCTATTTCTTTGCCGCCGCGGCGCTGACAGGAACGACTGTCCGGGTCGAGGGCGTTGGCAAGGTCTCCCGGCAGGGAGATCTTCGCTTCGCGGATGTGCTCGCGGAGATGGGCTGCCACGTGAAAAAAGATGTCGACTCCATCACGGTTTCCGGACCGGAGGAGATGCTGCGGGGCCTGTCGAATAATTGCTCAGACATGCCGGATATTGTCCCGACCCTCGCCGTGGTCGCCGCCTTTGCCCGTGGGCGTACCCGTCTCTACGGAGTTCCCCACCTTCGCTACAAGGAGAGCGACCGGATCGCTTCAGTCGCCAGCGAGCTCAGGAAGCTGGGTGTCGATGTGCGCGAGCTTGATGATGGTCTCGAGATTAACGGTCCGGAAAACCCGGGCAGCTTCTCGATGCAGGGTGCCCGGATCGACTCCTGGGGGGATCACAGGATAGCGATGGCGCTCTCTCTTGCCGGCCTGCTGGTGCCGGGGGTTGAGATAGCTGATCCACAGGTAGTCACCAAGTCGTTCCCCGGCTATTTCAGGGAGATGAGCGACCTCGGAGGAGGCTCGACCTTCTTTTCGGCCGAGGGAGCAGAGCTTGCTGTTGAGGGAGATGGGTCATGAGTGCCGGAGCGGATTCCTTCGATGTGATCGTCATCGGAGGCGGCCACGCGGGGATCGAGGCGGCTCTTGCCGCGGCCCGCATGGGTGCCCAGGCCGCTCTCGTGAGTCTCGATGCGGGCGCTATCGGCCGGATGTCGTGCAATCCGGCGATCGGAGGGCTTGGCAAGGGACAGATGGTGCGTGAGCTTGACGCGTTGGGCGGCGAAATGGGCCGAGCGGCGGATTCGAGCGGAATCCAGTTTCGCCTGCTCAATACACGCAAGGGGCCGGCGGTGAGGGCTCCCCGTGCTCAATGCGACAAACAGAAATACCAGGATTACATGGTCCGATTGACCTCCTCGGTCGATGGTCTTACCGTCGTCGAGGGCAAGGTTTCAACTCTGCTGCTCGAGTCGAGCCAGGCTGAATCCTCGCGGGTCGCGGGTGTGAGGTTGAGCGATGGCAGCGAGTTGGCCGGCCGGTCGGTGATTCTTACCGCAGGCACCTTCCTGCGAGGACTCATGCATTGCGGCGAAGAAAAAGAGAAGGGCGGACGGATAGGAGAGTCCGCCTCCTACGGCCTCTCGGATTTCCTTGAGGACCTGGGCTTTTCGCGCAGAAGGTTGAAGACCGGCACCCCCGCCCGGGTAGATGCGGCGACCGTCGATTTTTCCGAATCCACGGTCCAGCCCGGAGATGATGAGCCTTTCTTCTTTTCCTTCGACACCCGCGGCTACTCCCAGGATCAGGTTGATTGTCATATCACCTGGACTAATCCGCAGGCTCACGAGCTTATCAGGGAAAATCTCCACAGGGCGCCGATGTACTCAGGCCAGATCGAGGGGGTTGGTCCTCGCTACTGTCCCTCGATCGAGGACAAGGTGGTTCGTTTTGCCGACAAAGACAAGCACCAGATCTTTCTCGAACCGGAGGGACTTGACACCTCCTGGGTGTATCTCAACGGCATCTCCACCAGTCTTCCGGGAGATGTCCAGGAACAGGTGCTGGCGACGATTCCGGCGCTGAGAAACGCGAAGATTCTTCAATATGGCTACGCCGTCGAGTACGACTTCTTTCCTCCAACCCAGATCAAGCCGACCTTCGAGACCAGGGCGGTGGGCGGACTCTATTTTGCCGGCCAGATCTGCGGTACGAGCGGCTACGAGGAGGCGGCGGCGCAGGGGCTGCTCGCGGGCGTCAATGCGGTGCTCCGCTGTCGAGAGCAGGAGCCTCTCCTGCTCGACAGATCGGAGGCCTATATCGGCGTCTTGATCGATGACCTCGTCAAGGAATGTCCCCTTGAGCCCTACAGGATGTTTACCTCGCGGGCTGAATACAGGCTCCTTCTCAGGAGCGACAATGCAGATCTAAGGCTTTGCGAGAAAGGGCATCAGCTGGGCCTGGTCTCCGATGAGCGCATGCGCCGCGTAGATGAGAAGCGGGAGCGGATCGCCCGGATGAGGACAACCCTTGAACAGGGACGTTCTGCAGGGATCTCCCTTGCCAGGTTGCTCCGCCGGCCGGGGGCGAGCCTGGGTAAACTCGCCCGGGAGATCCCCGAGATCTCGGCCTTGCTTGAGGGGGTTGAGAACGATGATGAGGCCGTCGAACAGGTTGAAATCCAGGTCAAATACGCAGCCTATATCGAGCGCCATCTGGCGCAGGTGGAGCGATTCAAGAGACTGGAGGGCCTCGCCATTCCAGAGACCTTCGATTACACCGCGATCCTGGGCTTGCGCGGAGAATCGACCGAGAAGCTCGATCAGCTCCGGCCCCTCTCTGTCGGGCAGGCCTCGCGTATTTCCGGGGTGACGCCGGCTGATATCGGTGTACTCCTGGCCCACCTTGATACGGCGGATTCTGCTACAGTAGCGGGCAGCGAGGGATCATGACACAGCCGCTGAAATCCAACAACGAGCCAGCCCTGCTTCCCGGAGTGAGGCCGGATGAAGGCTTCGAGGTTCTCGAGGAAAGCTCGCTCTACCGAGGTGAGTTTGTGAGCTTGTCGATGTTGAACTGCCGATTTCCCGATGATGCCGAGAGCTCCCAGGTGAAGATCTCGCTGCCGCCGGTGGTGGCAATCGTCCCCCTGCTCGAGTCGAACGGGAAGGGCGGCGGCGCGAGGGTTGTCCTCATTGAGCAGCTGCGGCCCGCGGTCGGCGGACGAATGTTCGAGCTCCCCGCCGGTCATATCGATGAGGGAGAGTCTCCACGCGAGGCGGCCCTGCGTGAATTGGAGGAAGAGACAGGCTATCGGGCTGGAACGATGGAGTCCCTGGGCGTTCGCTATACGATTCCCGGAATGTCAGCCCAGCCAATGCATTTTTTCCTGGCCAGCGAACTTGAATCGGGAGAGCAAAGGCTGGAGGCGACAGAACACCTGGATGTTCATGAGCTTGAGCTTGAAATCCTGGTGGCGGAATTGCTGGGGCGAGCTTCAGGGGAGAAGAGGATTGTCGATAACAAGACGCACCTGGGTCTCCTGCACGCAGCCATGCTGCTTTCCGACCGGGAAGCTTCCAGCGAGGGAGGTGAATCATGAGCCTGCCAGTGATAGCCATCGTTGGACGTCCGAATGTCGGGAAATCTTCGTTGCTCAATAGCTTTGCCGGAGAGCGGATCTCCATTGTCGACAGCACGCCCGGAGTTACGCGGGACAGGGTGAGCGCCCTGGTTCCCTACCGCGATGTGGTGATGGAGATGGTCGACACCGGCGGTATCGGGGTGGTTGACCAGGACGACCTGAGTGAGCACATCGAGCGCCAGATAGCCTTCGCCCTGCAGGGGGCGAACCTGATTCTCTTTGTGGTCGACGTTCGCGATGGCATCACCCCGCTTGACCGGCTGGTGGCCGCGCAGCTTCGAGAGAGATCCAAGGAGATTCCCCTGATACTCGCCGCGAATAAGGTCGATCATCCCAACCTGGAGTCGGGAGTGCATGAGTTTCACAGATTGGGTCTTGGCGACCCCCGCGGCGTCAGCGCCAATGAAGGCTGGGGCCGTAAGGATCTTCTTAAGGAAATTTCAGAGAAGGTCTGGCCGACCGCCGGGATCGAGACAGACCCGGTGATGAGGATTGCTGTTGTCGGCAGGAGAAATGTAGGCAAGTCGACCTTCGTAAACGCCATGGCGCAGGAGGAGAGGGTTATTGTCAGCGAGGTTCCAGGTACGACTCGTGACGCTGTAGACGTGCGGTTTCAGAAAGATGGGCGGGAGTTCGTGGTGATCGATACCGCGGGAATCCAGAGACGCAAGGGGATCAAGGACTCTATCGAGTTCTATAGCCAGGTTCGAACTCTCGGCGCTATCCAGCGGGCTGATGTGGTTTTGTTTCTCCTCGATGCCAGCGAGGAGATTACCCGGGCGGACAAGAAGCTTGGTGAGACAATCTCCAAGGCCCACAAGGTCTGTGTCATGGTGGCCAATAAATGGGACCTCTCGGGGGGCAAGATTGCCACCGAGGCCTACGCCAAGTATCTCTCCGATCGTATGCCAGGAATGATCTACGCGCCGATCGTCTTCACCACAGCCAAGGATTCCAGGAATACCCAGGCTGCGATCGACCTGGCTCAGAACCTGTACAAGCGCGCATCTCTTCGGGCCGGAACCGGAGAGCTGAACCGTGTGATGAAGGCTATTCTCCAGCATCGGCCGCCGCCTGCGAAGAGAGGGAAGTCCGGCAAGATCTACTACGCTACCCAGGTTACCGCCTGTCCGCCGGTTTTCGTGGTATTCGTCAATTATCCCAAGGCCTTTTCAAATGATTACCGGCGCTACATCGCCAATTCGTTGCGGGAGGCGCTCAGGTTCGAAGAGATCCCCATCAGGGTTCTCTTTCGTCAGCGAGAATCTCAGTACCACGATTGAAGCTGGACATTCCGCCGTCCTCCGGCTCTATGCAGGAACACCGGGGAAAGTTACAATCATGCCGAAGAGTGACGAGCTTCCGCAGGAGAGAGTGTTCTGATGTCTGGACACGTTCGTATTCTTGGTTTTGATCCTGGAACCCGTGTAGCGGGCTATGGGGTTATCGATGCCGGGCCGGGAGGCGAGCTCTCGGTGGTCTCCTACGGAGCTATTCATCTTCAAAAGGCCGGGGCGAAGGTGGACATTCCCACCAGGCTGAGGAAGCTCTACGAGGCTCTTGAGGAGATTGTGAGGGAGCATGGACCAGCAGTGCTCGCGCTCGAGAAGGTCTTTCACGGAAGAAGTTTTGAGAGCGTCATGAAGGTTGGAGAGGCAAGGGGGGTCGGTCTGCTGGTCGGAGCGCTCCACGATCTCGAGATCGCGGAATACGCTCCCACCAGGGTGAAGAAGTTGGTGACGGGAAACGGCCAGGCCTCGAAATCCCAGGTCCAGAAGATGATGGCTCGCTTGTTGAATTTTGATGAACCGCCCGATCCGCAGGATGTGACGGATGCCTTGGCCTTGGCTTTCTGTTATGCTCAGGGTCTCCGGAGGCCTGATCTTTCAACGAGTTGAAAATAATCCGCGTGGTAGCGGTGGTGACATTCGGAGTTGGGTTGTTTTTTGATTTTTAGTGATGGAATAAATGAGGAATCGCTATGAGCTCTATTGAGGGAACGTCTTCGGTTATCAGGGAATCAGAGATTCCCGGCGCTAATCTTGTACGGAGGGGGAAAGTTCGGGATCTCTATGATCTCGGGGACAAGTACCTGATTGTGGCGACCGACAGGCTCTCCGCTTTTGACGTTGTCCTGCCTGATGGTATCCAGGACAAGGGGCGGATCCTGACCCAGCTTTCGCTGTTCTGGTTCGACCTCCTGGGAGTCGAGCATCACCTCATCTCGGCCGAGGTGGATGATCTTCCCGAGAGTTGCGCGCCGCAGGCGGAGCAGCTTCGCGGAAGATTCATGATCGTGGAAAAGCTCGAGATCCAGCCAGTGGAATGTATCGTTCGCGGATATCTTGCCGGCTCCGGATGGGCCGAATACCAGCAGAGCGGGACGGTCTGCAATATTCCGCTTCCCGATGGACTGGTCAACTCCAGCCAGCTTCCCGAGCCGATCTTTACTCCATCGACCAAGGAGGACGAGGGACACGATGAGAACATTCCGTTCGAGACCATGGTCGAGATCCTTGGCCAGGAGCGGGCGGATGAGATGAAGGCGAAGAGCCTGGAAGTCTACTTCAAGGCGGCTGAATACGCTCGTACCCGCGGGATCATTATTGCCGATACCAAGTTCGAGTGGGGCGTGCGTCCGTCGACAGGCGAGCTTGTTCTCGCAGATGAGGTCCTCACTCCGGACTCCTCCAGGTTCTGGCCCATGGATCTCTACGAGCCCGGCAAGTCGCAACCTTCCTTTGACAAGCAATACGTACGGGACCATCTCCTGTCGACCGACTGGGACAAGACCCCGCCGGCTCCAAAACTTCCGGACGAGGTGACAGGCTATACAACCACGAAGTATCGCGAGATATTCGAGTTGTTGACCGGCCGGGATTGGAGCTGACAGGGTTCGTCGGTTTCCTTACGTAAAATAAAACTAAACAGCTATAGGTGAGGTAGAGATGGATAAGCGAGTCTTGATCCTGATGGGAAGCGATTCAGACCTTGATCTTATGTCGGGAGCGCTCAAGTGCCTGAAAGAATTTGAGGTCGACTACCAGGTCGCTGTGTGTTCGGTTCACCGTTCACCGGAGAAGGCGCTGGGGCTTGCTGCATCGGCGCGTGACGAGGGCTTCGGAGTGATCATAGGAGGGGCCGGGGGAGCGGCCCATCTTGCTGGGGCTCTCGCGGCGAAGACCACCCTTCCGGTCATTGGCGTCCCCATCGAGAATGGCGCCCTGCATGGAGTGGACGCGCTCTATTCAACCGTCCAGATGCCACCCGGTGTTCCCGTGGCGACCGTCGCTGTGAATGGATCTCATAACGCGGCCATCCTCGCGATTCAGATGCTGGCGCTTTCTGATGACCGACTCGCTGAGGCTATGACGTCCTATAAGGATCGCCTTGTTCAGCAGGTAGAGGCCAAGGACGCTCGAGCCCAAGAACGCCTGGAGAGCGAAGGGCTCTCATGAGTTCCGGCCCGGTCCGCAAGGGTCGTGGCCCGAGGCCGGCTGCCGAGGGCCACATGCTCGCCCTGAAATGGGTTGGCGGATCGGGCGGCTATCTCTCTCTGCTT
Organism: Planctomycetes bacterium UBA1662; assembly: GCA_002320775.1. Classification (GTDB taxonomy): domain Bacteria; phylum Planctomycetota; class UBA8108; order UBA8108; family UBA8108; genus UBA8108. The sequence goes on along the minus strand of DCKY01000283.1, from coordinate 25,908 downwards.
GACCAGACGCTTCTTCCCTCCAGGGTGAAGTACCTTCGTATTCGTAAGCTCGCCGAGGTCATCGATGCCATTCGTCGCCTGGCGGTACGCGGGGCTCCCGCGATCGGGGTCGCGGCGGCTTACGGGGTGGTCATCGGCCTGAGAGAGCTCGCACCGTCCACCCCGGCAGAGGCCAGGAGAAGCCTCAAGAGGGTAAGGAAGCTCCTGGCGGAGTCCAGGCCCACGGCCGTCAATCTCTTCTGGTCGCTCGAGCGGATGTCATCGAGGGCCGAGGCCCTCGATGCCGAGGGGGCGGCTGTTGCTGAGCTTCTTGGCGGTCTTCTCGATGAGGCGATAGAGATTCACGAGGAGGATCAGCGTCTTTGCAGGGAAATCGGCCGTCATGGTCAGAGGCTGCTTCGTAGCGGCTGGAATGTTCTGACGCACTGTAACGCGGGTGCCCTGGCGACTGGCGGTATGGGAACAGCGCTCGCGGTCATCTACAGCGCGGTAGAGAAAGGAAAGAAGATCAGGGTTTTTGCCGATGAGACCCGGCCGCTTCTCCAGGGCGCCAGGCTGACAAGCTGGGAGCTTCGCAGGGCGGGTGTGGAGGTTACGGTAGCCTGTGATAACGCGGCTGCGTCGCTGATGGGATCCGGCCAGGTGCAGTGTGTGGTCGTTGGGGCGGATCGGATCGCCGCCAATGGTGATGTCGCCAATAAGATCGGCACCTACGGGGTCGCTGTCCTGGCCCGGGAGCATGACATACCTTTCTACGTCGCCGCTCCCAGCTCGACCTTTGACCCGCACACCGCCAGCGGAGCCGGCATCCCCATCGAGCAGCGATCGGACCTTGAGGTTACGGCGGGATTCGGCAAGAAGACGACTCCTCCCGGGGTCGATGTTTACAATCCGGCCTTCGACGTTACACCGGCTCGGTACGTGACGGGTTTTATTACCGAGCAGGGCCTCCTGGAGCCGCCTTTTAAACGAAATATTTCCGGGCTGTTCAGGACTGCCGCCACCCACGGATAAGCTCATCCCGAGAGGTAAAAAGAATGAACCAGGTGAAATTCAGTCAACTGGAGAAGATTCTCATGGAGAAGGCCGGCGCTGCCGAGTCCGGCCGCGGAGGGGCGCTGTCGCATCTCCTGGCCGGGGCGGTTGTAGCCGCGCTGCTGGTTTATGCGTATCTCGGAGGGATTTCTTCTACGGTCATCTTCTGGGTGACTCTCTGCTACGTCATCCTGGGCACCCTGCAGAGAGTTGCCTCGAGCTGGGCAATCGCCACCCACAAGCTGCTTGTGAGGAAGCTCGTGCGGCACGCCGCCGATACAGGCCGAAAAATTCAACCCGATAGCCCGGCGGACTGATCATCTGTCGACATAGCTCGTTTTAATGCCGCCGGTGTTCCATTCATTTTGAATGCTGCCGCCTCGCCAGGTGGCGTAGGCTTTGATTCCCGAAAGTTCAATCCGCAGCAGCGTCTCTTCGGCTTGTCCTTGACCGTCTCCGGAAACGACCACGGTCGTGGGGGAGACCTTCTCCAGCAAGGTGTCATAGAGACAGTTACTTCTTCCATGGTGGGGAAGGATGAGGACCTCGGAATTGAGATCTTCTCCTGTTTCAAAAAGCCTGGCCAGCCCATCTTCTTCAAGGTCGCCAAGGCAGAGAATTCGCTTTTGTCCGATTTCGATGAAGAAAGAGAGAGACATCTCGTTGGCATGTTGGGCCAGGGGCAGGTTTTCAGTCTGATCCGGATAGATAATGCGCAGAACGATATCTTCCTGACCGGGCAGCCGCAGTAACTGTCCTCTCCGAACCTTGCTGACGCGGACTCCTTTTTTTCGCGCATCGGCGAGAAGCCTTACTCCGTATTCTTCCCGTTCGAAATGTTCCGAGCAGAAGACTTCTCCGACATCCAGTGATCTCGTAAGTACGGGCAGCGCTCCGGCATGGTCGACGTGTGGATGGGTCAGGATGACCCCATCAATTCGTCGATGGCCTTTGTCGAGAAGGGTGCGAACTAGACGCCAGCTTCCCGTCCGGGTTTTTCCGCAGGCATCAATGAGGAAAGCTCTCTTGCTCCCGGGGAGCTCGAGCAACGCGGCCGACCCTGCTCCAGCATCAAGGTGGATCAGCCGCGGGTTGTCTTCGTTACCGGCGGATAGGCTCACGATGAGGGAGATGGGGAGGATCAGGATGGACAACAGCAGCGCAACTCCGCGTGTTTTCTTTGATATTCCCGCGCCAAGTAGAAGGTAAAAGATGGAGACCGTGGCGAATCCTGGCGGAGGCAGGTTGAAGCAATGCCCCGGAATGTTTCGTGAAAAGACAAGCAGGCCATTCAGCATCCGAGCAAATACGGTTGCCGCATCAGCGGCCAGGAAGCCGGCCTCTATCCAGATGAATCCCAGGAGGATGCTGGAGAGACCGAGCAGCAGGCTCATGGCTATCAGCGGATAGAGACAGACTGAAAGCAGCGGGGCAACCGGATGGACCCGATGGAAATAGGTCGCGATCAGGGGCGCTGTCACGGCTGTGGATATCACCGCAACCCAGAGACTGTTTTGGATATGGAAGAAGAGAGCTGAGCCGAACCTTGAAAAAGCGCCCGCTGGCTTTGAAGGGATCAGCAGGCGACTTCTTTCGCGTAAGTCATTTTTCCGCATCGAGTTCCAACCCAGGATGGCGATTGTCGCTATAAAGGATAGCTGAAAGCCTGGCTTGCTGATGCTCAAGGGATCAGTGATGAGCAGGGCGAGGAGTGTCCATCCAAGCGTGTCGAGGGCTCGCGGCAATCTACCCGCCGCCTGTAGAAGCAGGTGCAGCCCGATCATTATCGCGGCTCGTAACACCGGGGTGTTGGCACCGCTGAGAAGAACGAAAAGGCCAAGCACTATAAGACGCAGTATGGTTTTCCCCTTCTGCGGAAAGGGAATTCTTATTGCGAATGCCATGATGAGACCAACGTGCAGTCCGCTGATGGCAAGGAAATGGACCGTTCCTGTTTCGACAAAGAGGAGACTCAGTTCCTGGCTCATCAATCGTTTTTCGCCTGTGATCAGAGCGCAGAAGAGTCCCTGCTCTTTATCCGAATACAGTCTTCTGATGAGGTTGACTACAGGCCAGCGAATACGCAATCCCAGGGAGGGCCGAGAAGGCGGCTCCTGGTCGAAGGTGAGTGAACCAGGCAATGACTGGATGATGGCCGCCGGTGTATCTTTTCGAGTTGGGGTGGATCGGGGACGCTGGGGGTAGATCTTTCCCATGACCTCTACTGAGACGCCCGGCCTGAGCCCGGCCGGAAGCTGGTCTCCTTCTATTCCGGCTCGAACCAGGTAGAGTTGTCCGGGGGTAGAAGTCTTCAATTTGAATTCGGCATACATGGAACCCCCGCTATCGCTGGCGAATAGTTGCTGACGCACTATCGGCAGATTTGAAACGGTGCCCCTGACGGTTCCAGCGAAAGTTTTTTCCCGTAAAACATGGCCTGCCTGGGGATGGGATTTTACCGAGGGTGCCTGTGCCGATTCATGGCTAAACCACCCGAGTCCGCAGATGAGGTAGAGCCACGCGATTTTCTTTTTTTCGGGATGAGCCAGCCGGGGCTTGAGAAACCGGCGGGCCGCAATCCAGCCGCCGTAATTCAGGGAGATGAGGGCGGCGGCCGCAAGGCTGGCCTGTACCGAGCAGGCTGAGAGCGATGTTCCAAAAGCGAATGCCAGTCCAGCTTCAATTCCCGAGGGGATCGCGCCGGGTTGAACAGAAGGCTCATTCCCCTGCTCAGGAAGGTTGCGCTCTGGATAAATGAGATGCCGATTGGGGACCGGGGCCATCTGGAGCGAGGGTCTCGGGCGGTATTTGCGGGGGCGGCGGCGTGGTGATTATGAGGCCCCGGCAAGGGTTTCGCAGAGAATTACTCTGATTCGGCCACCCTGAGCAGGATGGATTTGACCAGGTTGGTGTCCCTGGTTCGCGGGTCCTGCTGGAACCAGACGGGACGCCCCTGCTTGTCAATAATGAGGAACGTGGCGCTGCCGACAAAAACTCCCCAGGAGCGGAAGAGCTTCCTGCCGGTGAGATCCGGATCAAACCCCGCCGCCCCGGTATAGCCTGTTCCAGCGAGCTCCTGTCGCAGGCCTTCGAGCTGTTCGTCTATGTTTTTAGCACTCTTGAAGAAGTGAACCGCCACCATTTCCATCTCATCGCTGGCCGCGGTGAATTCGCCGATATTAGCTAGGAAGGTGGCAGAGCGGGTGTCTTCAGCGCCGCGGAAGATGAGGCCGACAACCTTGCCGGTTGATTCTTTAAGCCGGGTGCGTTTCTGCGTAACCCACATTTCTCCAAGCTCGAAATCAGCCGGGGCCGGACGCAGGGCGATATTATTGATGAAGCCCAGGGCGTTTTCCGAGCGCTGGCGGTAGATGTTGATGGCCGGCTTCAGGGCGTGCCCTCTTTTCTCAAGGGCCGCCTGCAGCTTGTTGATTTCCGTGACATGCGAGTCAAAGGCATCCCGGGCCTCGTCCATCCGGCCAAGGGCCATCAGGGAGTAGCCCTTGCGGAAGCCGTTGAAGGCAAGGTAGCGCGAGTACGCTTCTTTTGTCTTGAGGGAATATTGATCGCTCCTGGTTCGTTCCGGGTAGTCCTGGAGTACGCTCTCAGCCGAACGCAGGAGACCCGCGATGTCGCCCTTGGCTTCGTAGAGCTTCCACCGGGTTTCGCCGAGAGTGGGGAAGTCAGGGCTTTTCTGCGCTTGCTCCGTTGCCATCTTTTCTTCGACCAGCTTGACGCCCGTGTCGTATTCCTCGAGATCCGAGAGAACCCGTCCGAGGGCGGCGGTCAGCACGGTGATGCGGGGGCTGTTGGGGTAGGTCTTGAGGTAGTTCAGGTAATCGTCCCTGGCTTTCCGGGGCTCCTTCAGGCTCGTATGCGCCCATGCGCAGATCTCGATTGCGGAAGGCTTCAGCGCGGATGAGTCCTTGAGGCCGTCGACAGCCATGCTCGCATGGCCAATCACCCGCTTATAAAAGGGAGCCATTTTTCTGTCGAGATCTTCGGTGGTGAACTTGGCTCCGTTTTTCGACATGTCATTGATGACCTGTGTTCGAACACGCGAACTGATGAGCTGGAGAAATTTTGACTGATAGAAACGAAGCTCGGTTGAGATGGGACCGTACGCGCAGTTAGAGATATACTCTTCGCACTCGACGATGGCCTTCTCGATATTCCCTGCAAGCTGATCGGCTTCAGCTGGTTTCAGGGCCCTGAGATCTTCAGGAATCCTCTGGTATATCGGGGTGATTTTTTTCAGGTAGGATTCGCAACTCTCAGCCGGGTCATCAGGTTCTTTGTTTCCATTTGAGGCGGTATTTGGTGTGGAAGTGTCTATTCCTGGTGCGGCATTGCCCCCTGTCGCCGTTGCACGGCTGATTTCGTCTTCTTTGGGCTCAACAGGCGTATTCTGCTCTACGCAGGAGCAAGCCAGCAGGGTTAGAAAGGCAAGAGCAGCCATATTTCGGATTCTGCTTCCTGCACAGCCTGAAACCCGGATAAATAGATCTAAATTATTATTAAAAAACAACTTATAACCTTTGGTATGAACTGGGGACCCTGGTTTTTATCTACCTGACCCATGTGACATATTGCAAGAAGCCTGCCGCAGCGGCCTATTTCGGCTCCTGAGAGAATAAAGTGTCCTTGAAGCCAGGGGCCTATCGTACTTTTTCTTTTACCTAACAAGAGTATAATCTGCCCGAGGTCATAAGACTATGGCCCAACTGATTGAGGAGCCAGCAGGAGATTCAAGCTGAGACCAGGACCCTTCAGCTTATTGTTCACAGCCGTCCCGCCGCTATTGCTGGCTGCGGTTCTCTTCGTGTGTCCCTTGCGGGCGCAAGATGATTCGACCCTTCTGGATGAGGTCTGGCCGCAGCTGACAGATTTTTCCGGCGCGGCCGATAGCGGGACAAAGACCTATATCAACCAGAAGACAGGGGATGTTTCTCGCTACATTCTCGGGAATGTGAAGCGTGAGATCACCATAGGCTCCAACCGCGTTCGCCTGATGTGCGACCGGCTCTACATTCACGGGCTCGGCGTCTTCAAGGGCAAGGATGCTTCGGCCTCCGGGGATTCTGAAGAAGAGGATGAACTTCAGTTCTATTTTTACGCTGATGGGAATGTGCGTCTGGATCTGTCCGCGCAAGGCAGCACCATCGAGGCGTCCTCGGTCTACTATGATCATCGCCAGGGCGAGGGGGTGATCAGGCAGGCCCGGATCAGGAGCTCAACCGCCGGTCTGAAGGGGATCATGAACAGCCTCGAGCTGCGCGACCTGCGGGGGACCTCTCCTGTCGGGGGGCGGGATGCAGCCGTCGGGGCTGAGGTCATACTTTCCATCGGGGTTCTGCGTACGCGAAATTTCGCAGACTTCTCAGGCGAAGATATCAGGTTGAGCAACTGCGACTACGCCGAGCCTCATATCGCGCTGGCCGCGGACAGTGCCGACATCCAGTCGATAGATACCGCCGCCGGAATGATTCCTGAGAACCAGGGCCACTACGAGGTAGTCCTCAGCGGAGCCCGGCTCGAGGTGCTTGGCCGGGAGATCCTCCCGCTGCCTCTCACGCGTTGGGATACCCGTTGGCAGGATTACCTTCCCCTGAGATCCATCGATCTCGGCAGCTCCTCAAAGTTTGGATTCTTCAGCTCAGCGGAGTGGAACCTGAACTTCTTCCTGGACCAGCTCCCTCTCAAGTCGATTCCGAGTCTGCGGCGGGTGGTGGAGAATTCGAGGGTTGGATTTGAGACCACCCACATGGCGAAGCGCGGCCTGGGCTGGGGGCCGGTTGCCGAGTACGGCAGGCAGTCGGGAAGCCGGCAGCCCTGGCAGCTGCCGGTCAGCGGCACCGGCTACTATGGGACCGGCCGTTATTTTTCGATTCACGATGATGGGGTCGATCGTTCGGCCGGAGGCTTCGCTCCGCCCGAACCCGGCCGTTATTGGGGCTCCCTGGCTCATCGCCATGAGCTCTCCGGGCTCGGCACCCTGGATGTAGAGTATTCGTCCCAGTCAGACCGGAACTTCCTGAATGAATATTTCGAGAGAGTGGCCAAGCAGGAAAAGGAGCAGGAGAGCCTTGTCTCGTGGAGAAAAAATGTCGGCGACAACCTGAACTTGAGCGCGCTCTATAAATACCAGGTCAATGATTTCGATGAGACGATTGAGAGGCTCCCCGAGTTGAAGCTTAGCTGGTATCAGCAGCCGGTCTTCGATTCCGGCCTCTATCTGGACCTGGACGCCGGAATTACCAATCTCCGCGGCCGTTCCGCCATGGCCGGAGGCGACACTCCCCGGCATGGCCGGCTCGACCTGGCCAATACCTGGTCCTATCCGGTTACCGGCCTCAATCCTTACCTGGTCGTTCGTCCCTTTGCTTTTGCCCGTTACACCGGCTACGAGAAGGTGCTTGATCCGGCGCGTGATTTTACCGATCGGGCGGCCTTCGGTTCCGGCCTGAGCCTGAGCCAGCAGTGGTCACGAACCTTTCCGGTGAATTCTCGAGGACTGCTCCAGGATCTCTTCGGGGTCCAGGGCTTTAAACATCTGCTGGCTCCCGAGGCCTCCTACCTCAACATCTTTTCCAGTGACCTCTCTCCCGGGGAGACCTTTGAGGTGGATGCTGTCGATGCTTTCGATGTAACCCAGAAATTCTCCCTGTCTCTCAGGCAGGCATTGGTGACGAGAGTCGAAGGCGAGGGAGGAGGGGCAGCAGAGCGTCCCCTGCTGGGCAGGCGCAATACAACTCTCAAGCCGTCTTCGTTCCAGAGGCATCATCTTCTCGATAGCGAGGTCAGCCTGGTCTTCTATCCGGATGCAGAGAGGGACAACGGAGGAGAAGACCTCTCGTTGCTCGTCCTTGATCACACCCTGCGCGCAAGTGACTCTCTCTCTTTCCGCTCCTGGATAGCCCTGGACCCGAACGATGGATTCAGCGATGAGCGTATGGACAATTCAGTCCGGTCCGAGGTTGTTCCCGGCCTGCTCTCGGCGACACTGGGGGATGTGAGTGCCAACTCTCTCGACGCGGCCAATCCGGACAGCAACTTTGTCTATGGCCTGCTGTCGTTCTATCCGCATGAGAAGTGGCGGGCGCAGCTCTATTGGGCGCGGAACATCCAGAGTGAGAAAGATTCTGAGTTCAGCCTGACCATTGGCCGTGTTTTTCATCGATACGCTTTGTTCTTTGAGTATTCCTTCGATGCGGGTGAAGATGACAACCAGACTTTTTCGGTTAACTTCCGCCCGGTCGGTTTCTCCGGAGGCGGCCCTCGTTCCTGGTCGAGATGGTAGAGAATCAAATGACGGAAAAATCAAAAGCGATCTACCCCGGGAGCTTTGACCCGGTGACGCGTGGACATCTCGATGTTATCGAGAGAGCCCGGGGACTCTTTGGTACGCTTCACATCGCGGTTTTGTCCAATCCGGAGAAGAAGTCCCTCTTCACCCCCGAGGAGAGGGTTGAGCTTCTTCGGTCTGAGACCGCCGGTCTCGCCGGCGCCGGCGTTCTTGAGTTCAGCTCTTTCGAGGGATTGACCGCCCGGCTTGCCGCTGAAGTCGAGGCGGGATGGATCGTGCGCGGCCTGCGCTCAGCTGCCGACGCGGCGTACGAGTTGCCTATGGCGCATTCGAATCGCCGCTGCGAGAGCACTGAGATCGAGACGGTTTTTCTACCGGCTGGCGCGGAGACATCGTTCATTTCATCCAGCCTCGTCCGGGAAATCGCCGCGGGTGGAGGCCGGCTGGAGGCCTTTGTAACGCCCGGGGTGGAAGCTGCGTTGCGGGGCAAGTTTTCCTCCTGATGTTATCAGGGCCTTTTCTGCCTTAGAAAGCGCTTGACTGGGATAGCTTGCCGGAGACCATCTACCGGCTATGGAATCCAAAACCGCCGCTTTTATTACGCTTGGTTGCAAGATCAACCAATACGAGACCGAGGCGATTCGCCGTGAGGTGCTCGAGCTTGGCTATGAGGAGGTCAGGGCATCGACCCCGGCGGATGTGTATGTCGTGAATACCTGCTCGGTTACTGCGCAAAGCGGCGCCAAGAGCCGTAAGTATATCCAGCGCGCGGCGCGTACCAATCCGGAGGCCCGGATCGTGGTGGTGGGCTGTTCCAGCGACCAGGAGAAAGAGTCCTTCAGTAAGATTCCCCAGGTAGCCCTCCTGGGGGGGAACGAAGAGAAGCCGATGGTGGCGAGCTTCCTCGATGGCTGCTGGAACCCCGGCGAGGAGATTCCCGCCGAGATGCGCGACATCTTCGAGCTGAACATCTCAGGTTTTGGAGATCGTACCCGGGCGACGGTCAAGGTCCAGGATGGCTGCAATAACTATTGCAGCTTCTGTATCATTCCTTTTCTGCGCGGTCTCTCGAAGAGTCGTGATCCGGATGCAGTCATCGACGAGATTCGGAGACTGGTGGACAACGGCTATATCGAGGTGGTGGTTTCCGGTGTTCACCTGCAGGACTATGGGCTGGAGCTCGAGCCATCGCTGGACCTGGTTGGCCTCCTTCGGCGGATCGGGGAGGTTGAAGGCCTGCGGCGAGTTCGATTAAGCTCGCTGGGAGCGAGAGCCTTCACTCCGCAATTGATCGACCTGTTGGAGAACCCTGTCTTTTGCAGGCATTGGCACATTCCTCTGCAGGCCGGCTCTGACAAGGTGCTAGAGGTCATGCGGCGAGGCTATACGATCCGTGATTTCAGGCATGCGGTTGAAGAGCTCACGAAGCGCTTTGACGCTCCATCCATTACCACCGACGTGATTGTGGGGCATCCGGGAGAGACTGAAGATGATTTCAGCGAGACGATCGAGAGATGCCGCGAGTTTGGTTTTTCCAAGATCCACGTCTTCCCCTTCAGCATGAGAGAAGGCACCCTGGCGGCGACTCTGAAGCGAGACGTGGTGGATCCTGCCGAGGTTCGCCGCCGAGCCGTTGAGCTCGGTGCGGTGGACAGGGAGCTCAATTGCGCGTACAGGGAGCGTTTCATCGGTCGTGAGCTCGATGTGCTCGTAGAGGGAGCCTCGCGCGGCCGAGATGACTGGCTCGAGGGGCTGGCTGGTCGCTACCTGAAGGTCGCTTTCCCCGCGCCCTCACCTGGGGCTGCCAGGCGTTTTCAGGGTACGCTTCAGAGGGTAAAAATTGATAAGATCAGTGAGGGTGGTCTCGATGGCCACTGGGACGAGGTTCCTGTCGATGCTTCGGGTGTCGCGCTTTAGGTGAGATGGGTGAGGTGGTGAGAGATGGTTGGTATACCTGAAGATTTCATCGAGGGCTCAGGCAATCCCGCGCTCGATGCGGCCCGGCTGCTCAGGCAACGGCTGGAGGTCAATCGGGGCTTTGGCTGGGATATGCCGGTTGGGTCCGCTCCACGGGCGTCTGTGCCAACCCAGTCGACTGTGAGCGGGGAGATGGAGGATCGCGAGGCGGTCCTTGAGTCCATCCGGGCCGAGGTGGCCGACTGCACTCTCTGCGGTCTGTGCGAAGGCCGAACCCAGACCGTTTTCGGAGTTGGAAACAGATCCGCCAGGATTCTTTTCGTTGGGGAAGGTCCCGGCCGGGATGAAGACCTCGCCGGTGAACCCTTTGTCGGCCGAGCCGGGAAGCTGCTCGACAAGATCATTCAGGCTATGGGACTCAAGCGGGAAGAGGTCTATATAGCGAATATCGTTAAATGCAGACCTCCGGAGAACCGCAATCCGGCAGCAGAGGAAATGGCAGCCTGTTTTCCCTATCTGGAGCGTCAGGTCAAGGCTATCCAGCCGGAGGTGATCTGTGCCCTCGGTGGTGTGGCGGCCAAGGGGCTGCTTTCCACCGATTTGAGCGTCGGCCGTCTCCGGGGTGAATTTCATGAATACGCCGGGATTCCTGTTCGAGTTACCTACCATCCGGCGTACCTGTTGCGCAGTCCGGGTGAAAAGAAAAAAACCTGGGAAGACATCAAGGCTTTGATGGCTCACATCGGACTTCAATTGCCGGCCTAGGAATACACCGTGCTTAAAATACGAGTGGATTCAGGCCTTGATGCGAAATCTTTCCAGCCATCGCGAAGGCAGGTCTTGTCTCTTGACTTACAGTTTCATCAAACTGTAGACTCGCCTTTTGCCCCTTCGGGGCAAGTCCGTAAGAGTTTTAAAGCAAGTAACTTTCAGAGACGTTGAGAGCGCATCCATCAGGGAACGGTTGCCTGGTTTTCAGGTGGTCCTGGTCGTGCGTGACAGGAGAGATGGTCCGGCTTTTTGAGGCGGTGCTTCTCTCTGTCTCGGGGTCTGTATTTATGGATGTGCCGGTGCGGGCAGGATGGCCGCGGCCGGCTGACTGGCATCGAACCGATTGGCCGTCGAGGTCTGGATGAGCGAGTAGCCTGGCGGCTACTGGTTTTGAATCCAGCTCGGGGCCGTCCTGGTTTTGTTTGCTGGATGGCAGGCTTCAGTTGCCTGCTTTTGAATGACGATCAGGCTGAATTCAGGATTTATGACCGGAAACTTTCACTGCGATTGACTTGTTATCGGAGCTTGTGATACGATCTAAAGACTTGCGAAATACAATGGTAACAAAGTGTTAGGTGAATTTTGGACCGTTTGAGGTCTCTTGATTAGACTTAGTAGAGGGGGAGCGGCTTCGCCCCTTCAGGTCTGAATATTTACAGAGCATGTCTCTCGGGTGTTGTCCGAAGGTTTTCGTAGTCTCGATTTCTTACGAACTGAACACATCAAAATTTTAGCCTGTTCGTGATGACTTCTGTGCGCTTTCAAGCGAGTCGCTTGGCGAGAAGTCTTTGCCTGCGGGAGTCAGATTTAATCTTCGGAAGGATGATCCGGAGATAGGTTTCTCATTCAGGGAATCAAGGAATGGCAATCAATACAGTTTGGAGCATTGATCTCGGCAAGTCTTCGTTGAAGGCTGTCAGGCTCAGACGCTCCCAGGGCAATGTTGAAATAGTCGCTGTCGACAAGGTGGATTATCCGTTGGGTGACGGGGGTGAGGACACGGCCGCCCTGGCACGCGAAGCTCTTGGAGTTTTTCTTGCCCGCAACAGCGTGAAGGATCCTGTGGTCGTCGCGCACCCCGGCCAGGGGACTTTTTCCCGGTTTATCAAGATGCCGGCCTTTGATCAGAAGAAGGTCGATGAGATGGTTGGCTACGAAGCTTCCCAGCAGATTCCGTTTCCTCTCGACGAGGTGATCTGGGATTACCACGTCGTTAACCGGGAGTACCTTCCCGGCGAGGAGAGAGAGGTTGCCCTCTTCGCGATCCGCAGGAATGATGTCGAGGATTTCCTCCTTGAGTTCACCAACAACGAACTCGCTGTTGAGTCAGTTTCCATCGGTTACCTTGGAGTCTTGAACTACGCTGTTCACGATCTGGAACTGGATGAGCCTTCGATCATTCTCGATATCGGGGCCTCGCACACTGACCTCCTTCTCATGGACGGAGAACGGTTCTGGATCCGGGCGATTCCACATTCGGGTAATGAGATCACCCGGACGATCCAGGAACGCTTCAATCTCGGGTTCGCAGAGGCCGAGAAGCTGAAGCTGGCTCTTGCACGGGAGCCTGACAAGGCGGTCAAGATCTACCAGAGCATCATTCAGCCGAAGCTGAAAGAGCTCGTCGCTGAGATTCAGCGTTCGATAGGCGCCTACAGGAGTCAGCACGGTGAGGCCACCTTCTCCAAGCTCTATCTTCTTGGTAATGGTTCGAAGATCATCGGAGCTCCCCGCTTTCTCCGGGAGAGCCTCGACATGCCGGTTGAGAAGGTCCAGGGTATCAGCCACTACCGGGTGAGCCGGGAGGCGAACCTCAAGCTGCTGCAGGCGAACCTTCCCGCGTTCGCCACCGCCCTTGGCTCGGCGATGCCGATTCTCGGCAACGCCGTCTGCGGCGTCGACCTCGTGCCGGCTGAAGACAAGATCGCCAAGGTGGTCAAACGCAAGCAGAAGCATGTCTTTATAGCCGCCGGGATCATCCTGCTTTCTATGCTGGTCAGCAGATATCTTCTGACCAGTACGGCTCAGTATTTCTTGGAAACGACGCAGGAGGCCAACGCCAAGATGGAGCCCCTGCAAAAAGGCACTGCCGCTACGACGACCTACGAAGATTCACGCAATGAATTTGGCATGCTGTTTGAGCAGATGAAGGGATCTGTCGAACTGCGAGGCAGGGTGCTCTCCGCGTTGCAGGCTCTCGATTCCGTCCTGGTGACTTTCCCCAACTCCAAGAGCCCGTCGCTTACCGTCGCTGCCAAGGATGGGGCTCCCTCCCTTGGAGAGCAGATGGAAGAGATTCTTTCCAACAGGCTCTGGGTTCCCTGGGCCCGTTTCAGCCGCTTGGACGACCCTTCTGCCAGGGATTCCAAGAAGGGCAGCGATGCGCCGACAGAGCCGACCTATGAATTCAAGGTGAGGGTGATGGTCAAGAGCAAGGACAGCTCCGAGCAGTCGGTCGCCTTTATCAAAGAAAAATTCCAGACGCCTCTCGAGGCGGCTTTGAAGACCCAGGGGCTTGATATCAAGCCAGCGAAGGATGGCGGTCCCCTGGTGCAGATCGGAACGATTCAGCCTAACCTCACTGAAATCTACTTTTCTCCTTCCGGCCGTGACGCCGGTACGGATGAAGGCCAGGATGGAAGACCTTTTGACAGTGTCGAGGTTTCCTGGGTTCTCGTGACCAGACCTCTGGAAACCGAGGAGGATCCTGAGGAGGGAGATGAGGCCGATGAGGAGACCCCTGAAGAGGGGTAGGGTTGGAGTAACCAGGAAAATAAGATCATGGATAAACTAAAAAACAATCTATTCGTCCCAGGAGTTGCCCTGGTGGTGTTGCTGCTGCTTGGCGGGGGTTACCTTCTGATTTTTGTGCCCAAGGGCGAACTCGATGCCAATTCCAGGAAGTTGACCTCGGCTGAGAAAAAGTTGAGCAGGCTGCTCAAGAGCAAGGTTCTTCCTACCAAGGAGTATGTCAGGAAGATCAACACTGCCCAGGCCGAGATGGAGGAGACCTTTGAAGATGCAGTCTCTGTATTTTCCCGCAGGTGTGATGCTTTTCATCTCTTCTTTGCTGATGAATCGGAGCTGCCCGCGGTATCCGTGTTCTATGCCCAGTACGAGACAGCTATCCAGAATCCGACCACGGGGCTGAGAGCTAAATACTGGGAGAAATTCCCCAGTCCGGCCGTAGAGGGAGAGGAAGAAGATCTTGAGAAAAAAACTCCCACCGTCGAGATGGTGAAGGATACCGAGATCTCAGGTCCTGAAGGCCAGGCGAAGATGGGGCAGGCGATGAAGCAATACTGGATCTCCGAGGCGGTTTTTGCCGCCTGTCACCAACTGGGTCTTGGCGGCCTGCAGTCGATCGAGTTCCCGGTCGAAAAGGAGCGGACCTCGCGCAGAGGCAGCAAGAAGGAGGAGGTCGAGACGCCCAAGAGCAAGGCCAGCTACGACAAGGTCGGGGCCAGTGTTCTCATTCATATGGAGTACAGCAAGCTCAAAGATCTTCTTGCGGTTTTGTACAAGAATTCCCGTGTCCCCTTTCTTGAGCCCAAGAGTGTTGAGTTCGGGAAGATCGAGGATTCGGTGAAAGACTTTTCGAAATACATTCGTCAGCAGACCTTCCAGTCGCGCGCTCTCGCGGATGCGGCGGAGAAAGCTGGAGAGCCTGCTGCCCAGGAGCCGCTGGTGAAGGTTCGCCTGGAGTTGGTTGCTCTCAATTGGAAGGGTGTCGAGCGAAGCGAGGACGATTCCGAGAATATTGAGGACGAAGATGGGTAGTCATGTCAGATAATTCACAACTGAAACAAAAACTCGATGTAATTTCATACGTGGTCGCCGGCATTCTCAGCCTGGTTCTACTTGCGATTCCCTCCTTTGTCAGCAGCACTGCTTCTGAGACTGAGGACTCGGTGAAGAAGCAACTGAAGAAGTTGAAACAGAAGGTTAATGACGCCAACACCACGCTCATTGAGGAAACCCCGCAGTGGTCGAGCGAATTGCGCTCCATGTGGGCGGTTAACAGCAGTGTAGAGAAGGCCTCCTGGATTACTGAGAACAAGCCGGCCTCACTGAGGTTATGGAATGATGTTCCTGCCCCGGTAGCAGTCCATGAGCCTGGCGGAGTGGTCTCCATTGAGCTCGTTCGCGATGCAGCGACGAAGAGCTCTTCCCTGCGTATAACCGGAAAACTTTCTTCCAAGAATCAGCATGTCGAGATTGAGAAGATCATTCTCGAACGCAAAGCTGGAGAAGAAGAGTTCAAGGCTATTGAAGGCTTTGAGGAGGTCAGTGACTTCGTTTATGAAGACGCTGACATCCAGTCTGGAAAGATCTACGGCTATCGTTTCAGCACGATTGCGGTTCCCGGGCAGGTTGAGGAAGGTCTTCCTGCGCCGATTCTGGCTGCTACGGCGGCGAACAGGAGCTCAAATGAACTGGCGACAGAATCTGCCGTTCCGATGGACCTGGCACTCAAGGTCAGCCGCTATGTAGATGAGCAGATTGAGCCGAAGTTGCTCGGGCAGATCACTTACTGGGATTACTCAAAGGGCGCCAAGGTGACCATGAAGAGTCGTACGCCGGAGGAAGCCTGGGGCAAGGGAGCCACCTTTGGCGAAGCCCACAATGGCAAGCCGCGTTTTGGAATTCGAAGGATCGTTCCCGAGAAGGACAGCAAATACCACGGTGTGACGATCGACGATCATCTCACCGGTAAGAGGCTTGTTTTCAAGAAAGAGAAGAAGGATCTGCCTTCCGTCGAGTCCTGGGATGCGGTTGAGGCGGCTTTTGAAGTACCCGATAAGCCTGAGGAAACGGAAGAGCCGGAAAAGGGCGCTTCGGCCAGGCCTGCCAAAAAACCAGCGGTAAAAAAACCTGCTTCTAAGACTGCAAGTTCTGAAAATAAAAAGACTTCTGGCTCTAAAGCCAAGCCCGCTAACGAGACTCCCAAAAAGAGTCCGAGTGGGAGGAAACGTACGAAATTCGAATAAATCTTTCCCTGTTCCATTGAGAGCTACAGAAATAACAGGGATTCGCCCGATTAATGGAGAAGTCATAAACGAAAGATTGTGAAGAAGTTGTTCACAGTCTCATTTTTAGATTTTAACTGGATTTTTAGATGCCTCAGGCTGATCATCGAGTTTGTCGTTCGGGCTATTCCCGAGCGGCCCGCTTGAACCTGCTACGGTAGGCCCTTCACAAGAACCGTGTTTCTCGGGGTGGCTTTTGAGAACTCGGTAGCTTGGACTGGCTTGTTTCCAGGTGTTTTTCGCTTTGGAGACTTTAAGCAGGTGCAGGATTGGAACCTACCTCGATGTGCCGTTCTGCCGGTGGCATTCCTTGCCTGATTTTTTCCGGTCGGGTCTTTATTCAGACCGGAGGGAGTTAGAGTTGAGGATTCAAAAAATCTTAGTTTATTTGGGTTTGAACCACCCGACTTTGCAGACGGGGTGTCTGCGGGTTAATTAAGTTAATAACGAGGAAAAGCATGAATTGGCTTGAACGATCACCAATGTCAACATTCGCTCCTGAAAGTCTCAGGGGATGTCGTGAGAGCCAGCATGGAAATGAGCGAGGTATTGAAATGGAAGGTTTACGGGAGAGATCCTATCGCCGGTCTGGCGCTCTAGCGCGGGCCGCGTTTACCGTACTGCTGGTCGCCTGTTCAGGGCTCCTGGCTCAGGAGTCCGAGCCCGGCAATGCGGGCGATGTCATCAAGCGCATGCGCGAGACGGGCAAGGTTAACCAGGGGGCCTCAACCTCCCTGGTCGGCGAAGCTCGCAAGCACCGAATCCTCGGTGAATTGTTCGAGGCCGAGCTGAAGCTTCAGCAGGCTCTGAATCTCTGGCCCTCCAACGAGCCCGCCCAGCAACTCCTCGATGAGGTTCGCATGCTTCGCGGAGACCGCAGGGGCGAGGTGCCCGTGGTCGCCAAGGATATTCGTGAGCAGCTCATGGTCCAGAGGCAGATGCTTCGCTATGAGATCGAGCGTCAGCTCAATCGTGCCATGCAGTTTTTCGAGAGCAGTGAATACGACAAGGCTATCGACAGCTACAACCGGGCGATTGATGGGATCAACCATGCTCCCTTCGACCTCGGTATCGATGCCTATCTTGAGCGCGCCAAGCAGGGACTCGCCAGGAGCGAATCCGAGAAGAAGCGCAAAGACTTCGAGGATCAGCAGACCCTCCTGCGCATGATTCAGCAGAGCAAGCGTGAGCAGGAAGCCGAGTCTCTCGATTTTATCGAGAACCATATTCGGGCTCTCCGCCGCCGCGCGACCGCGGCCAGGGAAAACCATGATTATGACAAGGCCGGAGAGCTCTATGAAAAGATCCTCTCCCTGAATCCCCACGATGAAGATGCTCAGAATCAGAACCGACTTTCGCGGGAACACCACCACATTCAGCAGCTTGACATGCTCCTGCGCGCGAATATAGACAACTATCGCAAGGCGGTGCTCGGCGTGCTGGAGTCCTCTGTGATCTACCAGGACATCTTCCGCTATCCTGACAAGGACGAGTGGATTCGCCTGTCTCCCAAGGTGGTGACCATCGAGGAACAGATCGCCAAGTTCGAATCGCCCCTCGAGAAAGAGATCCGCAGGAAGCTCGCCCAGTCGATCACCTACGGACTCGAAGAACCCGTGCCGCTGCGTGAAGCTCTCAGCGACCTGCAGGGACTTACGGGGGTCAACTTCTTTATCCAGTCAACGGATATCGGTGATACCGAGGTCCAGCTGGAGACCCTGAACAACCTGCCCTTGAGCAATGTCCTGGCCTTTTTGCTGAAGAATGCCGGTGACGGAGTCGGCTATGTCATCAGGGAAGGCGCTGTCGTGATTGCTGAAGATGAAGAGCAGCTCCAGGAGCCCAAGTACCTGCGCTTTTACGAGATCAGTGATCTTGTGGATAAGCGTCCCGACTTCCCCGCTGATGACCTCGCACTCGAGGAGATGGCGGGACAGAGTGATGTCGACGCGGCCGCCGACATCGCCTTTGGCGATGAGGAAGAAGAGTCGGCTGGAGACGTCTATGAGAAGGATGAACTCCTGAGCCTCATCGCCCGCGAGCTCAATGCGGGTGGCGACGCCGAGGGGGAGGAAGAGGTCGAAGGAATTCGAATTCACCCCGGCGGTAAGCTCATGGCTCTCACTACGCTTCAGAACCATATCAAGCTTGCCAAAATTCTGGAACGGTTCCGTAAGGCTACCGGCATGATGGTGACGGTTGAATCCCGATTCCTCGATATCCAGGACAACTTCCTCGAGTCTATTGGAATTAATATTGGAAATTCCCAGGCCAACTTCCTGCCCAATACGATCCCCGATATTGATGGCAATGGTACGGCTCTGAATCCCGGCTATGAGTTTACGGATGCCGGGGGTGAAATGAATCTTCGCGTGGCCAGCATTGGCGCTCTCAGCAATCCGCTGGGCTCCCAGGTCAATCCGTTTAATCTTTCCGGTACAGGCGGCGGCTCCTACCAGGTGAACGCGATCAATCCTGATCGCTTTGTCCTCGAGGCTCTGCTGACCGGTGTTGCTAAGGACCAGGAGATTCGCAGGTTGAATTCTCCCAGGGTAACCGCTTTCAACACCCAGACGGCCCATACGCTGGTTGTTAACCAGGCGGCGTATATCCAGGACCTCGAGGTGAACCAGACGGGTGTCATTCCCGTTATCAACCCCGTTATTGGGGTGCTCAACACCGGCTCCATTCTGGAGGTCAGGCCGACGATCAGCTTTGATCGGAAGTACGTCGTCCTGGAGATCCAGCCGACGCTGGCCGAACAGATCGGCGAGTCGCAGGCCCTGTTGAACCTCTCAGGAGGATTCACCACGGTTCCGGTGCAGCTGCCGGTCGTTTCTGTAACCAAGATCAAGACGACAGTGAACGTGCCTGACGGCGGAACCGTTCTTCTTGGCGGCTTGAAGCGTGAGGTCAAGCAGGAGGCTTCCATTGGGTTGCCCGCGTTGCGCAGGCTTCCCCTGGCGAACCTCTTCTTCGGTCGCAATGCGAATGCCGCCCTGCGCTCGAACCTGTTTGTGCTGATTAATACCCACATTACCGTTGTTCATGAAGAGGAAGCCAGGCTGTTCGGAACAGGAATCTGAAAAGCCGGGTCTTTCTGATGACAGATCAAGGGAATCTGGGAAATCTGGAGTACTGGAGTAACTGAATCGGAAAGTTGGTGGAAAGGTGAAAGGTGGATGTAAGGCAATGACTGCGAGTTCAGCATTTGATTATTCACTAAGAGAGAAGCAAGGCTCTCCAGGCTGCCGGCGTCTATCGCCGACAGTGTCCACGCCCGGCATCGGCCGAGCCTGGTTCATAGTCGTTATCCCCATGATGTTATCGGTTCTTTCAAATTCTGATCTGCGGGCACAGGGCCTCGGTGCTGATGATCGCGCGTTTGCCGATGCGTTGGTCCGGGAGCTTCGGTATTTCGATACCGCTCGCCGATGGCTTTCGGAGAAACGTCAATCACGCGGCGCGAAGCCCGAGATGATGGCCGATATCGATTCCCGGTTGATTGATATCCTCCAGGCCGAGGGTAAGGGAGAGGAAGCGCTGAAGGCGCTGGCTGAGTTCAAGAAGAACTGGCCTTCCCATCCGCGGGCCTCGCTTGGCTCCCTTGAGACGATCGGTTCTGATTTCGCGGCAGTCCTCTCTGGTTTTGAAAAAGCAGGCACCGAGTCTGACAAGGCCAAATCAGACGCGCTGAAATCAAAGGCGATAGCTGACTTCCAGGCCAAGGTTGAGAAGCCGCTCAATGGCCTGATTGCCGACCTGATCAAGCAGGCCAAGGCGGCCAAGGGTAACGAGAAATTGACCAAGAAAAGGCTCTCTTACCAGACTGAGCTGGCGAGGATTAATATCTTCCTCGTCTATGCCAGGAGCCTTGAAGCAGGAGATGTCCGCAACAGCTATCTCGAAAAGGGTCTGAAGCTCGCTGATTTTTTCGTCAACGAGAGAGCTGATTTCTACATCATGCGTTACGAGGCCCAGATCCAGAAGGGACTCTATCTGCTCGAAATGGAGCGCTTCCTGGACTCAGCCGAAGAGCTTGAGTTGATCTTCGATATCGAGCCGTTTGCCCGTCCTCCTTATTCGCCTCAGCTTCTCAAGGCTTTCCATACGATTCGTCTCAAGGCCTACCTCTTTTCAGCGAAGGCCTATAATGGCGCCAAGAAGCCCGAGATTGCGGTGAGTATTCTCAAGACGATCATGCGATCCACTCCCGTTCCGGGTGACCCGTTCGCTCCGGCTATAGGAGTTGTTGAAAAAGATGCCGACCTGCAGCAGTTTGCGGTTCTCGCGCGTCTGGAATACGGAATCGCGCTTGCAGACGCAGGGGATGCGCCCAAAGGGATGGCCGCTATACACGCTGTTATTTCGAAATATGACAAGCTCTTCAAGGAGTCCAAGGTAGATAAGTACCGTGCGTTTGTCATCGATGCGAGAAAGGCTCTCGGAAGGGTGTCTTCATCCGGCAGCGCTGCGCTCTCCGGACGTGACTACTACCAGGCTGCGATCGGCCTGAAGAGTGAGCTCAAGCTTGAAGAAGCTCTGAATGCTTTTCAGACCGCGCTGGCCAAGCTTGCCAGTCCCGAGGTCGAGGAGTACGCTCCGCTTTGTCTCAACGAGATCGGCGAGCTGAGCTTTATCCTGAATCGATTCGATGAGGCGGCGGTCGCTTTTTCCGAACTGGCCGAGCATCACGCTGCCAGCAAGATCTTCCGTTCCAAGGCGTCAACGAGTTTCGCGGCCTCGGTCGATAAGGCCAAGCGGAACCTGGGAGAGTCCGGTTCGGCTCATGCCGGCTACGCGGAGTTGACCGCGAAGGCCGACCAGTTCAGCCTCGGTGATACCAAGTACCAGGTGAAGATGTCCGAAGCGGGGCAATTCGAGGAGCAGGGCGATTTTGCCAAGGCTCGTGAGTCGTTCCTTGCCATTCCCAAGGACGATCAGGGAGTGGAGGTCTCGTATTATCTTCGAGCGCAGGCCAGGGGACTCTCCACCTATGTAAGAGAATACGAGATGGCCGGAAATGATGCGGCCGGGAGAGCGGCGACTCTGAAGGCTTTCCAGGAAAATGCCGCGAAGCTCCAGGCTGTTCTCGATGAGGCTCTTGAGAAGAAGGACCTTCGGGCTTGTGGAGTTGCCGCGCTTGGCCTGGGTCAGATGTATCACCATCTCGAAAACTACGCCGAGGCGGTGAAGGTCCTCAAGCTCTTTTCTACCGATCTCGCCGAAGACAAGTTCTATAGATGCTCCGGGCTTGGCTATCTGGTGCTATCCATGGTTCGTATTGGGCAGTGGGAAGAGGCTGGGACCTACTACAGGGTTCTGAGTGTAGACTGCGCCAAGGAGCCGTCTGTAGCCACGGCCGCGTATGTTCTCTCTGACGCCGCCGATGCGGCTGGCGAAAATCGAAAGGCCGCTCTTTACCTGCTTCAGTACGCTGAACATTCCAGCGCCAGTGCCGAGATGGGTGATCTCAATATGGTGATGAAGGTCGTCAAGGTGCTGAGCGATGGCGGGCTTGTTTCCGATGCTAAGCGTTTCGTTGAAAAGGCCAAGAAGATCGGTGGTGGGGCCAACAAGCTCGGTCGTGAGCTTCTGCTGATGGAAGGACAGATTGCCATGAGTGGAGAGGACTGGAAGGGCGCCTATGAAATCTTCACTCGCTACGTGGATGAATTTGAGGTCAAGGGAGCCAATTACGAGGATCCGTTTGTCTGCAGGGATCTCGGCTGGGCGACGATCAAGCTTGCCCGGCAGGCCCATCCGAAGCCGGCCGCGCTGCCCCTGGATATGCTCCTGGAGGCAGAAAAATACTACGGGCATTCTTTCTACCTGCTGAACAATTTTCTCACCAATACCAGGGCTCCGGGCAAGGAGCCTGATGCCGCCCTGGTCAAGGACTACTGGGCGATCGCCTTACGTCTGCAGCAGGTGCGGATCAGCGCCGGACGCGCAGGCAATAAGGAAGCCTATAACGATATTCATAAGTTCGTGAACGAGTACCAGGGACGGATCAGGAAGCAGAGTGACCTCTGGGCGAAATTCCTGACGTACTGGAAGTATGCCCTTAAGCAAATGGGGAAAGATCCCCAGGAATTTATTAAGGCTGGCTGATGCGTGAGTCAAGGACAAGAGCACTAATGAGTTATTTCTACAGCAAGACACAGAATTCGGGTTCCAGGGCGTTGGTAGCGTCTCTGGTGGTGGTTTTGAGCTGCTTCTTTCTGTCCTCCTTGAAGGCGGATGTGGTTGTTCAGTCCAATGGTAAGCGGATTGACGGAGTTACCGTTCTTTCAGCCAAGTGGGACCAGGTGCTTTTCAAGCAGGGCGGCAATACGGTCAAGTTGCTCGGCGACAAGGTTGTCAGCATTCAGCGTGAATCGGCCTATCTCCAGCCGGTACGCAGTGCCATCTCCAGCGGCGATTACGCCAAGGCTCTTTCGAGTATTTCCAAGCTCGATGGCAGGGGGCTGAAGGGCTGGCAGGCTGCGGAGCTTCAGTATCTCAAGGGCAAGGCCCATCTTGCCGCGGGCGAGGCGGGCAAGGCCGATGGAGTGTTCAAAGAATTTGTTGCTGCCAACAAGGAGACCAAAGACTACTGGCTTCCGCATGCCATCTACGGCCGTGGGCAGGCCAGCCTTGATCTTGGTCGGGGCAACTCCGCCCAGACACACTTCCAGGGGCTTGCTCCCTATGGTCCGACGTGGGTTTTGAGAGCCAAGCTTGGAGAAGCCCAGGGACTCTTCCTTGCCAAGAAGTATGTTGAGTCGAGGGGCAAGTTCAACGAGGTAGCGAATAGCCGCAAGGCGCCTGATTCTTTGAAGGTGGCTGCCGTGGTCGGAAGAATCGACGTTATCGTCTCCCAGAAACAGTATGACAAGGCCATCAGTGATCTTGAGAAGACCTTCTTCACGGGCTCGACGACCCGGGGGCTCGATTATGGGGAATCGAGGGCGAAGGCGACCTACCTGATGGGCGTTTGTTACAAGGGGCTGACAGGTAAGGGTAATCTTGAGAAGGCAGAGATCTGGCTTCTCAAGGCGGCGGTTCTTTACCGTCATCATAAGGATATCTACGTGAAGTCCTGTAATGGACTCGTCGATGTTTACAAGCAATTAGGCCGGACGGAGAGGGCCACTGAGTGGGGACGACGTGCGGGAGGAAAAAGTTAAGCGCCCGGCGGGTCACCGCAGGGCAGATCATCGCTAATGAAACGAGGGAAACCTCATAACTAAAGTCAATAAACGTGAATGGCAATAGGAGTAGAGACCGCCATGGTTAGTAAATCAGCCCTTAAGGGCTCTGATCGTCTTTCGGGGATTTTCAATTCCCACTCAAACAAGAACATCTGGACTAGTACGATGATGCTTTTCGGGGCATTTGTACTGTTGGCCTTTAGCGCCTTTGCGCTGACAGGCAACCTGGCTTTTGCCCAGGCTGAAGGAGCGGTGTCGGAGAAGACTGTTCTCGATGCGCTGATGGAAGCCGGGTTCGTCGGTCTCTTGATCATCCTGATGTCGATCGTCGGAGGCGCTCTTGCCATCACCTTCGCTTTTCAGCTGCGCCGCGATGTCCTGGTTCCTCCGGAGGTGTTAGGGCACGTCGAGTCCCTGTTCGAGGATGAAGAATGGGAGGAGGCCTATCACCTTTGTGAAGCGAGCCCCAGTATTCTCTCAGCGGTGGTAGCCGCCGGCCTTGAGAAGATGGACGATGGATACGGCCAGATGGAATCCACCATGAGTGAAGTGCTCGAGATGGAGTCCACCAAGCTTCATCAGAAGGTCGGCTACCTGTCGCTCATAGCGAACCTCTCGCCGATGATGGGACTGCTTGGAACGGTTCTCGGTATGATCGGTGCGTTCAACACGATTGCCAACTCCCCGGTTCAGCCGAGTCCGAAGCAACTTGGTGGAGATATCTCCATCGCTCTCGGAACGACCTTCCTTGGGCTCTGTGTCGCGATTCCAATGACCGCTGTCTACGTCTACTTCCGTAACAAGGTCATCACTGTTTCTGCCGAAGTCGGTGGAGTTTCCGAAGAGCTCATGGGCCGCTTCAAGGCTGATTGAGCCTGGTTGAGTTCAGTTTAGATTTTTAAGAGGTTTTGGACTGTCCGAGAAAGTCGGCCATGAAAAAAAGAAGAAGCTCAGACAATAATTTCGAAACGAAGATGGAATTGACGCCGATGATCGACTGCGTCTTCCTGCTCATCATGTTCTTTATTCTGACGACTCAGATTACGGTGAACATCGAGGAGGTTACGCTTCCATTCGCTCTCGAGGGTAAACCCGAGAAACGGGATAACACTGACGCTGTGATGCTGATCATGAATGTCAGGAAGAGCCAGGCGGATGATGCTGCATCTCGTGCGGGAGAGATTGTCTACCAGGGGAAAGTTCTCAACACCAAAACGTTGAGGGCGATGCTCGATGATGAGGTTGCTTATGACGCGGCTCCTCCGCCGCGGGGTCGAGGCCGAGCCAAGGAGGTCGGTCCGAACAATGTGCAGCTTTCCCAATTGGAGATCCTGATTCGTTACGACAAGCATGTGAAATCGGAGTATCTGCGAACCATTTTTGAGCAGTGCCAGAAGGCTGGTGTCTACAAATTGAAATTGGCGACAACCCAGCCTTAGGGGGAAAGAGACCTATATATGCGTATTAAGCAGAACAAGAGAGTCATCGAAGAATCCGAACTGGACATGACGCCGATGATCGACATCGTGTTCCAGCTGCTTATCTTTTTTCTCCTCTCGGCCAAGTTTATCGCCCTTGAGGGACAGCTCTCTTCGTACCTTCCCAAGGACAGGGGGCTGCAGGCCTCGTTCTCTAAGATCGAGCCTGATGAGGTGATCTTCTTCCTCGAATGGGTTGCTGATCCGGTCAATGACAAGACTGGCCGCGTTCGTTGCCAGACGATTAATTACAAGCCCAGCCCAGGCGCGGCCAGCGGCCAGGACCATGAATTTGAGTCGCAGGACGCCACGGTCGGCCAGATTGAGTATGGCCCGGACCGCCGGCTTGTCCAATATGGCGAGGGAGTGGATATGCCCGGTTATCACATCCCGAATTTTACGAATATCGAAGATTATCTGAACTTCCGTCATGGATTGTACGAAACAAAGGGTAGCGGCAAGTCGATTCCGGTAACCATCAACGTTTCGGACAATGTTCCGATGCAGATGGTTGCGAATATTGTCGATATCTGTACACGGATAGGTATTACGAATGTAACGATCGCCGCTAAGGAGATCCCGATCGATTAGAACTGCATCCTGTAACTGGCGGGTCTATTAAGTCCAGGAACAGGCTTTTAAACGAGGTAAATGAGGAATGAAAACAAGGAGAATGAATCTAATGCGAAAGCGAATGAGCCGGTTAGCTCTCTTGAGCGCCTTGGCCTGCTTTAGCGTCCTCCTGCTTCCGGCCTGTGGGGGGACCGGAGGAATTGAGGAGGGTTGGCGCCGAACAGTCTCATGGCTGGATGTAACCGAAGAAGATTCCGTTGATGGTACGGCTGGAGAACTCGCTGTTGCCGGTTCTACAGATGCCGCTGTAAGTGGAGGAGGTGTCGAAGAGGCCGGCCAGGAAAAAGATGAGCTTGATCTCAGTGAGCTTGAGTCCCTCGAAGATATCGACGAGGCGGCTGCGGAGTCGGCCGAGAAGGCCGAAGTCGCTTCTGAGGATGCCGCTCCCCAGGAAGAAGACGAGCTGGACCTTGAGGATCTGGAAGATCCCCAGGAAAAGCCCGAGGTGGCCGAGCCTGCTCCTGAAGAGCCTGCCGAGCCTGAGGCGGCCGAGCCTGCTCCTGAAGAGGCTGCCGAGCCCGAGGTGGCCGAGCCTGCTCCCG